>JAJFHL010000332.1 GCA_021775615.1 Hyphomicrobiales bacterium | reverse complement strand
TTCCGTATCGTCCAAGTCTGAAGCCGAAGCCGACGCCAAGGACCTGTTCGGACGCCTGCGCCTGCCTGACCCCGAGAATATCGGCTATCGCTACCCGCACCAGGTTTCGGGTGGCCAGTTGCAGCGCGCCATGACGGCAATGGCCATGTCCTGCCGTCCCGATCTCATCATCTTCGACGAGCCGACCACGGCGCTCGATGTGACGACGCAGATCGAGGTGCTCGCCGCCATCCGCGATATCGTGGAACAGTTCAACACGGCGGCGATTTATATCACCCACGACCTTGCCGTCGTCGCTCAGATGGCCGACCGGATTATGGTCCTGCGCTATGGCAACCTTGTCGAACAGGCCGACACCCGGACCATGATGTCGTCACCTCAGGAGGACTACACCAAGACCCTTTGGGCGGTGCGCTCGTTCACCAAGGACAAGGCTCCCGAGCCGAGCCAGCCCACCCCGCTCGTTCAGATTGACCATGTGACCGCGGGCTACGGTGTCGTAACGGTTCTGCGCGACATCACATTCTCGATCTATCCGCAGCGCACGGTGGCCGTCGTCGGCGAGTCCGGCAGCGGCAAGAGCACCGCCGCGCGCGTCATCACCGGCCTGCTTCCGCCAAGTAAGGGACAGATCCTTTATAACGGCGAACCCCTGCCGCGCGATTTCCGCAAGCGTTCGAAGGACCAGTTGCGCAAAGCGCAGATGATCTACCAGATGCCGGACACCGCGATTAATCCGCGCCAGCGTATCCGAGACATCATCGGCCGGCCCCTGGCCTTCTATCTCGGCCTGCGCGGACGCGAACTGGAACAGCGCATCCGCGAGCTCCTCGACATGATCGAGATGGAGCCGAACCAGTATATCGACCGCTTCCCCGGCGAGCTTTCAGGTGGTCAGAAGCAACGCATCTGCATTGCCCGTGCCCTTGCCGCCGAGCCGGAATTCATCATTTGCGACGAAGTGACGTCGGCACTCGACCAGATCGTCGCCGAAGGTATTTTGAAGCTGCTCGACCGGTTGCAGAAGGAACTCAACCTCGCCTACATGTTCATCACTCATGATCTCGCGACAGTGCGCGCCATCGCCGACGAGGTGATCGTCATGTTCCAGGGCGAGATCGTCGAGCAGGGCGAAAAAGAGCACATGTTCACCCCGCCGCACCACGAATACACCGATCTCCTACTCTCTTCCGTGCCGGAAATGGACCCGGACTGGCTCGACGAACTGCTCGCCGAACGCGCCAAGAAGAAGGTGTCGATCAAGCTGGCCGGGAATTAGAACACGGGCGATCCACAAGCGCCTTACCGCACGGCTCGGGAAAGCTGCCGCCGTCCCGGACTTGATCCGGGACCCACTCGCCTTGCAGCGCCGGGACCGGAGCGGCATTCCTTGCTGCAATCGCTAATGGATCCCCGCTTTCGCGAGGATGACGAAGGTAGGTGTTGCGGTTGCACAAGGTTGCAACACCTACCAAACACATGAGCAGGTACTCCGAACCACTACCCCTTGATCACCACCTCGCGCGACAAGCCTGACAACCGTTCGCATCCCGTCTCGGTGACCACGATCGACTCGGAAAACCCGATGCCGTACTCGCGGTACTTGAGACACAGGGGCGGCATGTGGAAGGTCATTCCGGGTTTGAGTTCGCGGTGCTCGTCCTGCCTCAGCGAAATCACCTCGCCCTCGCCCCAGTCGGGCGGATAGCTGATACCGATGGAATAGCCCAGCCGGTTGCGGTGATAATCGCCGAAGCCCGCCTTCTGAGTCACCGCGCGGGCCGCCGTATCGGCCTCATGCGGAGTGACGCCGGGCTTGATGGTTTCGAGCGCGGCGTCCACCGCGCCGATCACCGCCTCGGCCGCCCGCACCCACTCGTCCCTGGGCTGGCCCAGGAAAATGGTGCGCATCAGCGCCGCCGTATAGCGGTTCTGCGAGGCGGAGATCTCAAAATACATCAGGTCGTCCGCCTTCAGCCGGTTGGCGCCGCCGGTCTGGTGCGGCAGGCAGGAGCGCTCTCCCGCCAGGACGAAAGGCGGAAGGCCCATGTATTCGCCACCATTTTCAAGCAGCACCTTGTTGACGATGCCGTTGATCTCGTCGGCCGAGGTTCCCGGCACCGTCGCCTCCCAGCCCGCCAGCATGGCCTTGTCGACCAGGGCCGCCGATTTGCGCATGACGGCGACTTCTTCGTCCGACTTGATCATCCGCGCGTCCCACAGAACCTGGGTCGCATCGACATAGGTATTGCCCGGCAGCTCGTTTACGAGGGTCTCGTGTTCATCGACCGTATAGAAGAAGCCCTGTTTCTCCACACCGATCCGTTTGCCGTCGTCGAGACCAAGCTGGCGCAGCACATTGACCAGGACGCTCGGTGGATGGTCCCAGTCATAGACCTTTGCGATCTTTGTGCTCCAGGCGAATTCCGGTGAATTGATCCATTCAAAATCGCGCACCAGGAATACCGGCTCGCCATCCTTCGGCACGACGACGCAGTGATACTTGTAATAGCCCGGCGTCTCGTATCCCGAGCAATAGGTGATGTTTTCCGGCCCCCGCGCCAGCACCGCGTCCAGGCCCCGCTCCTCCATGGCGGCCTGGATGACCTCGTAACGCCGCACGAACTCCTCCGGCGAAAACGCCAGGCGGTCATGCAATATCATGGGCAACTCATAGCCCGATACGGTCCTGCGTGTGGTTTTCTGGAAGGTGACGTGTTCGGTGTGATCGGCCACGTCGAAAATTTCACGATCTGAGTCGAGTGCCATTGCCGTTTCCCCTACGCCCCCTGAGCCCCGCGAAAAATACTCCGACCAATGCCGCAAGACCAGCATTGTCGGGACCGGATCAGCTGAATCCCCATCGGTCCATCGCCTTGTAGACCGGGAACGCATATTGGCCGAGAAATGTCTTCAGACCCTGCCACGGTATCGGCTCCGGCGCGCCGACTTCGAGCGGGAAATCGTCGAGGCTGGTTTTCTCCGCCAGAAGATCGCCCGCCGCCCAGCCGATATTCTGCGCAAGCGAAACGCCGCGTGTCGAAAATCCGACAATCGCGAAGATGTCCTTGTCGATAACCTGGAGGGACGGCAGCATTGCAGTGGTTAGCGCGCAGTAGCCTTCCCAGTAGCATTCGATTTCGGGCTCCGGCAGCTGCGGAAAGTACATCTGGAGACGTTCTTTCGAATGCGCAATTCCGGCCTTGCGGGGGTCGCCGAGGCCGAACACCGCGCCGCCGGAAAAGATCCTGTTATCAACATCATAGCGGCAGAATCCGCCAGATCGTCTGATGTCGGTGAAGCATATGCGGCCAGGCAGAATCTGTTCCTGCAGGTCCGCCGGCAACGGCCTTGTAAATGTATGCCAAAGGCGGATCGGGATCACGGTGCGCGAAAGCTTGCCCCACCCGGATCCGGTATAACCGTTGGTGGCGATCAGAGCCTTTCGGGTGCGCAGCGTCTTGTCTTTCAGCGTGACCGTCACGCCGCTTTGATCGCGCTTCAGCCCCACCACCGGCGTGTTCTGAAACACCGCCGCCCCGCGGTCCACGGCGGCCCGCGCCAGGCCTCTGCACAGCGCCAGAGGATTGAATATGCCACCGGTCTGATTCCGCCAGCCGCCCACATGGCAGGCGGTGCCGAGGCTTGCGGTAACGGCGTCACGGTCAAGCCACTCCACCTCCGCGCCGAACGCCTTCCAGTCCTCAAAGACCTTGCGGACTTTCGGCAGCGACTTGCGCGAATGCGCCGGCTGGATCCAGCCGCGCTGTTCCGCATCGCACTTGATCTGATGTTCACGGACCAGGTCGAACACCCTGCCCGGCCCGTTGCACACGAGATCGCCAAGCGCATTGGCTTTCTTCGCGCCAAGATGCGCCTGTACGGAACTCAGTGATATCCCGCCGGGAAAATGCGGCACCACCAGGCCACCCGTACGTCCCGATGCACCGGCGCCGATGACACCGGCTTCAAACAGGGCCACCGACATGCCGGACCGCGCCACCTGGAGTGTCGTGGCAAGGCCGCAGAAACCACCGCCGACAACGACGACATCGTAATCGGCGCCCGCTTCGGGTTCGGCGGTGACCACCGCCTCTTCCTTCGAGGTCTGCGCCCAGATGACGCCGTCCTTTGCCGGATCGCGAATCTTGTCGTTCATTCGTGGGGCGTACTCCAATGGACCTGACCCAAAAGCCACGGACAAATCGATAATTTGCTATAACACCGTCAACTCGCCGACAAGCGGCTTCGGACCGCGAACGTTAGACTGAAACCCCCGCGGGGCATGCATGAAAAAAGTCGATTTCGCCTTCACTGAAGCCAGTCTCAGGGAGTGCACGGCAGCTGCCGAGCGCTTCACCGGGCAAGGCGCCAACTGGCACAACCATGTCCTCAAACCCACCTGCATGTTCAACCCGCGCCCCGGCACCTATGCCCTCGTCATCGAGAACAACTCGTCGGGCAAAATCCTGGTCCACTTCGCCGATGCGAACCCGGTCGAAGAAGAGCAGTACATCGTCAAACTGCGGCACGGAGCGGCCATCCTCGCCTCCCCGCCGGCCGCTGCCGGCACGCCTTCGAGCGGACCATCGGAGCCGGAGATTCTTGCCCGGATCAGGGACCTGTCGGAACGGCGCGCGGACTGGCATCACCACATGATGTTCCCGGACTGTGTGCTCAACCCGCGCCGCGGTGAATGGCTGATCACCCTTGAGGTGAGCGGCGAGCAGGACATCCTGCAATACGCCTCCGATACGGAACCGTTTGAAACCCTGCGGGAAATCGAAAACCTGTTCTTTGCCCAGGAGACCGGACGCTGAGGATGGCCGTCAGTCGCCACAGCCGATGACCGCCATGGCGGACACCTCAACCAGGACGTCGGGTACCGGGAACGCCACCACAAGCGCCGCATTGGCCGGGCGGATGTCCTTGAAGACCTTGCCCAGTTCGGGGCCCACCACCTGGAACACCTCCGGCGAAGTCACATAGGTCCTGATCTGCACGATGTCGGAGAGCTTTGCCCCGGCTTCCGCCAGCGCCGGTTCGATATTGCGGATGATCTGGTGCACCTGTTCCGCCGGGTCCGAGGAAATTTCATTGGTCTGGTAGTTGAACCCAACCGTACCGGAGATATGCACGGTATCGCCGACCTTCACGGCCCGCGAATAGCCATAGGCCTCCTCGAACTTGGATCCCGAGGAGATGTTCTGCCGCTTGTTTGACATGTCGAGGTTCCTTCTTCTTTCTTGTTTCGGATTTCAGATTTGCGACTGCCGGGCGCCCTGGGCCTCGAGTGTGATCTCATTCATCTGCCACCAGCAAATATACAGGTCGAGCCAGGCGGCAATGCGCCCGCAATAGAGCACCAATTCTTCCAGAACGGAGATGACATCGGCGTCACCGTCTTCCAGCAGGCGGGCACCCATCTGCAGCACGGCGCCCACGTCGGTCATGTGACAGAAGCCGGCAACGCGCGCGACGGCCGCCTCGATGGCGAAGACGGCGATGGTGGCCTTTTCCTTGTCTCTGTATCGCGCCTCATCGTTCCACAGTCGCCACAGCAGCTCGTGCAGCTTGCGCATCTCGCCTTCGGCAAGGCTCAACGGCCCGAAGGGAATCATGAGCCCACGTCGGTCGAGCAGCGCCTGCACGTCATCGGGCTGCCCAAGCCAGACAGCGATTCGGGCCGTCCGCAAGTCGGCGAGCGCCCCCTCGCCCGTGTCCGGCACACACGGGCTGCAGGTCGGTACGTCTCCGGCGACGAACATCTCCGCGGTGAACACCCGGCGGCCCTGCTCCCGGCGGTTCCGGTCGGCATAGTCGCGCAGCCAGTCCACATCGCCTTCGAGCTTTCCCAGATAGCTGACCGCGGCGGACTCCGCCTGAAGTTCCGCATAGGTGATTTCCAGATATTGCCGCTCCGGCCAGTAAAAGAAAGAACCGGGTGCCATGGTCAACACATCGGCCGCCTTTTCCAGCCGCTCGACGAACGGCACCGGCCACATGATGTGCGAGCCGGCTACCTTGGCGCAGTGAATGTCGAGCTTTGCCGGCAGGCTGCGGATCAGTGCCGCGAGCGTGTCTGGAGCAAATTCGGACGTCAGCAAAATGGTCCGGTCCTCGCCCTCAGCCCGGAACACAACCTTGTCGACCATAGCGTTGTCGCCTCCACTTAAACCGATGCATTGAGAGTGTTGCCTTCGCGGCTCCGATTGCCATGGGCCAATTAAAGATCCTTGCAGACGCGCATGGCATCGAGCATCGCGGCGTGAATGTTGCGGCTGGCCCAGGCATCGCCGATGCGGAACAGAAAGAACGCGCCGTCGAGATTCGTCTCGATGACCTGGCGTTCGAAGTTCGACATGCGCCTCAGGTCCACCTCGCCGAGATTGCGCGACCGCGGCTTGAGTTCGAAATACAGCTCCTCATTGGGCAGAGTGCCGCTCTCTCCGACGACCTGATCCACTTCGCGTTCGCGAACCTCGTCGTTGTAGATATTCGTCAAAGTGGCTGTCAGCCGGTTGCCGGAACGCGCCAGCGCGGTCAGCCGGGTATCCGGTGTTACGGTCGCCCCGTGCCTGTAGATTTCGTTCATATGCGCGCCGAGGCTGGTGCCGCCCAGCTCGCGGCCCAAAGAGCGCTCGGGAGTGACGATCTCCACATTCGCACCCTTGGAGGCTATGAATTCGGCGCACGAAAGCCCTGAATGAGTGCCCTGCTCATCGAAGACGAGCACGTCCTCCCCGAGAGCACAGGCACCAGACAGGACGTCCCATGTGGTGACCGCGAGGTCTCCACCCCCGAAGAAACCGACATTGGGCAGCCCGCCGGTCGCAACGACAACCACATCCGGTGTCTCCGCGACAACGTCGCGCGCTTCGGCATAGGAATTGAGGCGCACATCGACTTCAAGGCGGTTCAATTCATCGGTCAGCCAGGCGGCGATGCCTGCCGCGTCGCGGCGCCATGTGGCCTTGGCTGCGAGCACCATCTGACCACCCAACTCCGACGCCGCCTCGAAAAGCGTGACTTTGTGCCCGCGTGCGGCTGAGACCCGGGCGGCCTCGAGCCCGCCCGGTCCGCCGCCGACCACGACGACACGCTTTGCCGGACCTTCGCTTCGCCCGATCTGGTGCGGCAGATACCGCTCCCGGCCCGTCGCCACGTTGTGGGCGCACACCGCATCGTGACCGCTGATCACCCGGTCGACGCAGTACCCCATTCCGACACAGGGCCTGATTTCCGCCTCCCGGTCCGACTTCAGCTTGTTCACGTGATGCGGATCGGCGAGGAAGGCCCGAGTCATGCCGACCATGTCGAGATAGCCTTCGCGCACCGCATGTTCGGCGGTCGCCACGTCGGCGATGCGCGTGGCGTGAAAGATCGGGATGTCGACCTTGTCCCTGACCGCCTTCGCGAGGTTGAGATAGGCCGCCGATGGCACCCACATTGTCGGCCATATCTTCGCTTCATCCTTGAGGGTCGCCGCCTGTCCGCCGACAACGCTGATGAAGTCGATCAAACCGTTCTCGGCACAGGTCGCGGCAATGGCGGTGCAGTCGTCCTGCGTGAGCCCGCCTTTCATCATTTCATCGCCGGGCATGCGAATGCCGACCACGAAGTCGTCGCCCACCGCCGCCCGCACCGCGGTCAGCACCTCAAGGCCGTAGCGCATGCGGTTCTCCAGCGAACCACCATAGCTGTCATCGCGAAAATTCATCGCCGGCGACCAGAACTGCTCGATCAGCGTTCCCGCCTGGCACGAAATCTCGACCCCGTCGACCCCGCCGTCGCGCACCCGGCGCGCCGCCGCGGCATAGTCCTCGGTGGTGCGCCTTATGTCGTGGTCTTCCATGGCAACGGGAAAGGACCCGTGGATCAGCTCGCGGCGGCACGAGGCCGAATAGGTCGGCGTCCAGTTGGCAATGTCCCAGCGTTCGCGCCGACCGCCATGCGTGAGCTGCACCGTGCAGGCGGCGCCGTGCTCATGGACGGCGGCCGCCATGCGGGTGTAGCCTTCGATGACATCATCGCTAGAGCCGTCTACCTGCCCGTAGTAGCAGGAGTTTTCCGGGCCCACGGTGGTCGCGCCGCCGAACTGTGTCAGCCCGACGCCACCCTTCGCCTTTTCCGCATGATAGGCAACATAGCGGTCGGTGATCACTCCGTTCGCGCCGAAGGCCGGGGCGTGAGACGTGCTCAGGAAGCGGTTTCTGATCACCAGGTTCTTGATCTGGAGCGGTTCGAACAAAGCGGGATATTTGGTCATTGAACCTCCTGCGCCCCGGTCTCGGCCGTGGGGCACGGGCTCCCCTTGGCCGGAATTCTCCGGCAGTCAGCATCGCGCGCCGGCTCTCAATCCGAACGCATGCTGACACACCTCGGCGCTGTCGCAAAGGTCTTGCGTTGAAGGAAGATGTGGCTGAGGGCGCCGTGGCGCGGACTGTGCGTCGAAGCGCTACACAAGGGTGCGCAGATGAACGCTCACGGCTTTGAGCTTGATGCTGTAGCTGATGCGGTAGGAGTCAAAATAGGCGTACAGAAGCCTGGCGATGTTGGCCGCGGTCACCGGGTTGAGCAGCACTTTTCCGCGGTTGCGTTTTCTGGCGGCAATGTCCTGCTTGATCATCTGCCAGCGGCTCGCCACGACCGTTCCGTCCACAAGGACGCCGCCATGTGCGAACGGAATCCGCGGCTTGATGTTGAATTTCTTGGCGTTCTGCCGGTACTCGATCATCGGAACGATGCCGGCATGACGCATCTTGCTGTAGAGGAACGACCCCAGCTCGCCGTGATGGTGCACAACCACGTTATCCACAATTCCGACCGCGGTGCGCTGGTTGCTGGTGAAGTTCGGCCAGATCATGTCAAGGCCGAGCCCCGCCCAGTTTCCCTCGAACATCGGCATCAGCTTCTTGAGAAGGTCGCGGTGGAACACCGGAACCATCAGCTCGACGAAATTCGTCCGCCGCATCGCGAATGCATCGTTGTTAAGGGTTATGTGATGGTAGTGCGGGCAGTGCAGCGTCAGTGACGGCTGCGACAGCTCAAGCTCGTGGACACGCACCTGCTCGAACAGCCGCGCCACGTCGCCCGGCTCGGTGGTGATATCGTCGTCGGGAATCCAGAAATATTCGTAAGCGTCGATCAACTCCGGATTTTCCCGGAAAAAATCGAATATGCCGCTCCATTTTCCGCCAGCCGCGTGGTGGAGGTATTTTGCTCCGTCCACCAGTTCATCAGGCACTCTTTCATAGGTGCTGAGCGCGAGATCCCAAGCCCCGCTGCCTCGTTCCCCTGCCCCGAAGGATCGGTGCCGTGAGCGGCCCCCGATCCTCACGATCACCAAGTTTTTTGCCCTGCCCACTGCATTTAACCCCATTGCCGTGCGGCTGATCACAACAGCAGCACTACAATTCAATAGCAGCCCGCACGCGCCATTGCAACTTAGACAATATCCTTATTCGGGCACAGGAACTGGAAGGTTTTGGGCATCTCGTCCGCTGACGCGGGACTATTCGCCAAATCTAACCGGAGCGCGGTTCATCCCTTTGAAAACAGCTGCGCAATCAACATCACATGCACGCAGTCAGCTTTCCCTGAAAGCGCGTGAAATCTGGTCGGTAAGAGGCTTGAGGAGGTAGTTCAACGGCGTCCGGTCGCCGGTGGGAATAAAGATCTCGGCCGGCATGCCAGGCACAAACTGGGTTTTTTTGAAACCGAATCGTTCGATGCTCTCAAATTCGATCCGGATCGAATAGTAAGTCTGTCCCGTGATATCGTCCTTCGAGAGATCCGCCGCCACCCGGCGCAATGTGCCGCTCATCTCCGGCGTCGTGCTTTCATCAAAGGCCGAGAAGCGGACAACCGCGGCCTGTCCAACCGCGATCTGATCGATGTCGCGGGGGTCCACCCTGGCCTCCACAACCAGATGTTCGCCTTCCGGCACGATCAGCATCAGCTCCTGCCCCGGGCCAATCACACCTCCTACGGTATGCACGTCCAGCTGGTGCACAAAACCTGATTTAGGCGCCAGGATATCGATGCGCAACAGTCTGGCCTCGGCCGCAATCTGTTTCTCGACCATTTCCGACAGCGTCGCCTGCACGTTGCGCAATTCGTTGAGGACCTCGGTTCTCATCTCCTTGTCGATCTGAAGGATCTGCAGGTTCGTCTCGCTGATCTGGCCCCTGATGCGGGCGATCTGCGCCACCAGCTGGCCGCTTTCGCCTTCCAGCCGCGCCGCCTCGCGCTGCAACGCCAGGACGCGGCTTGCCGGAACCAGTCCTTGCTCGCGAAGTGTTGTGAGATCGGCAAGCTCCGAGGAGATCAGCCCGGCCTGTTTGGTCTTCGATCGCTGCTGCGCCTCGAGGCCCGCGATTTCCTCGTCCAACTGAACGATCTTCTGGCCCAGCTGCTGCTTCTGTCCGGTCGCCGTCTCGCGCCGCGCGGCGAACAGCCGGGTCTGACCGGCGATGATCCGGGCAATCGCCGGGTCGGCAGACCGCAGGTTCAGGTCGCTTGGAAATGTAATTTCGCCGGCGTCGTCGCGTTCAGCTTCGAGCCTGGCCTGTTTTGCAACCAGCTCGTCACTGCGGGCGCGCAGGATCCCCAGCTGTGCGCGTGTTTCGGTTCCATCGAGACGCAAGAGCACAGCGCCCGCCTCGACCCGGTCGCCCTCGTTCACCAGGATTTCGGCGACCAGCCCGCCTTCGAGATGCTGAACCTGCCGGGAGTTGGATTCGCCGACGACCTGCCCCTGCGCCATGATGGCCCCGCCGATCGAGGCGAAGGCCGCCCAGCCGCCGAACCCGGCAAACAGGACCGCCAGTGCCGCAAAACCCAGGACCTGGTAGCGCTTGATCGCGGTGCCGGTCGTTGTCATGTTCTGTCTCCGGACATTACCATTCAAGCTCAGTGTCATTCAGGCGCAGTCGCGCATCGACCCCGGCGCCCGCGTCGCCGATCTGGCGCGGCCGACCGCATCGAGAATCTCATCGCGCGGCCCGAGCGCCGCGACCTGTCCGTCTTTCAGGAACAACAACCGGTCCACGGCGCTGATCGCGCTCGGCCGGTGGGCGGCAACGACAACCGCACACCCCTGCGCCTTGAGCTCGACAATCGCATCGATCAGCGCGGCCTCGCCCTCGGCGTCGAGGTTCGAGTTCGGCTCGTCCAGCAGGATGTATTTCGGCGCGCCATAAAGCGCCCGCGCCAGGCCCAGTCTTTGCTTCTGGCCCGAGGACAGGGCGCACCCGCCCTCGCCCAGCCGGGTCTCATAGCCGTCCGGCAGGCGCAGGATCATATCGTGGACGCAGGCCCGTTTGGCGGCGGCGACCACCTGCTCGCTGTCGGGCGCCTCTTCCAGACGGGCGATGTTCTGGGCGATGGTGCCGGAAAACAGCTGCACCTCCTGCGGCAGATAGCCGAGATGGGGCCCGAGCAGTTCAGGCGGCCACTGGTCAAGCGCCGCCCCGTCGTAACGCACCGCCCCCTTCGCCGCCGGCCACAGGCCCGCCAGGGCACGGATCAGGCTGGACTTGCCGGACCCGGTCACACCGACAATGCCGATCGCCTCGCCGGGCTGGACCACGAGATTTATGTTGCGCAGGACGGGTTCTGCGCCGCCGGGCGCCACGACGAAAAGGTCTTCCGCTTCGAGCCGGCCGATCGGCGCGGGAAGCTCGACCATCTCGGTCTCCGGCGGCACCACCGAGCAGGCATGGCTCAGCCGGGCGAAGGCGCGCCGGGCATCGAGCAC
>JAJFHL010000331.1 GCA_021775615.1 Hyphomicrobiales bacterium | reverse complement strand
CGCCTCGTCTGGCCGTGCGGCACCCATGCCCCGGCCGCCGTGTGGCGGAGTAGCTCAGCTGGTTAGAGCAGCGGAATCATAATCCGCGTGTCGGGAGTTCAAGTCTCTCCTCCGCTACCAATCTTTTCAATGGGTTAGATGTGCTGCGTGCCTCGCGAAAGCGGGGCCGGGTTACAGTGCGGCGATGGATCGAAACCTCCTGCGCCGCTCAGAGTTCGGTGATCATGCTCTTGTCGAGAAGGGCCGCTCCGGTCCTGTCCTCAACGACGATCACCCAGATGTCCGGATCGAAGTTCGCCTGGCGCTCGATCATCTGCTCTGCCCGTTCTTCGTCAACCGGCTCCGGCCCCGTCAGCCGTGCCCATTGCCGGTCGTCATGTTCAAGATCCGACGCGCCGACGGCAGGTGCATAGACCATGGTCTCGCCATTCAGATAATCGACCTTGATGAGTATCGCGCCCGCGTCGGCATCACCGCGCCGCGCAACATAGACGCCCAACCCCTCAGCTCCGCAACGGCGCAGATAAGCGTCAACCCATATGCCTGCTTTCAATCTCATTGCCTTGATGTATCCCGATCTGTATCGGTGCTGAAAGCACGTTCAGGGTTGACGATCGAGCAATCTTGGGAAGCTCCATGATCAACGCGGTCGAGATAACGCTCGCGATTGGGAGCTGGCAAGATGTTTTTGCATATTCGGCGATCCGCCGTATTTTGGCGTACCATGCCCTCCAGTTACACCCGCACCAGCAAGTTCATGAGCCTCGTCCTGCGGCACCGGCCCGAAGCGGCGGGGGTGTCGCTTGACGCGAACGGATATGTTGCGGTCGAGACGCTTCTGGCGGCGCTGGCGCGCAACGGGCATGCGCTGTCCCGTGAGGCGCTCGGCGAGCTTGTCGCGACCAACGACAAGAAGCGCTTTGCCTTCGATGAGACGGGGACGCTGATCCGTGCGGTTCAGGGGCACAGCCGCGAGGTGGATCTTGGGCTCGAGCCGGCCGCGCCGCCCGATCTTTTGTTTCACGGCACGGTGGAGAAGTTTCTGGCCTCGATCCGCGAGGAGGGCCTCAAGCCGCGCGGCCGCCAGTTCGTCCACCTGAGCGGCGACCATGCGACCGCCGTCGCCGTGGGGCGCCGCCGCGGTGCGCCGGTGGTCCTGACCATCGACACCGCTTCCATGCGCGGTGAGGGGCATGCGTTCTATCTGGCGGAGAACGGTGTCTGGCTGACCGAGGTGGTTCCGCCTGCCTTCATCTCCTTGCCGGAGTAATCGCCGAGAAGCTGCGCAATTGTCGGCACACTGTCACACATCCGATCCATCGGTTGCCTCCGGAGCGATTCCGTACGAACGCGAACCGCTCCTGGCGAGCAAGAGGCATGCGTCATGACCAGATATCTCGGGGTGCTTGTGCACGGGGTCAGCGGCGGTGAGGGCCGCTATGAATTCGAAGGGCCGGACGATTTGCTCCGCAAGACGCCGGTGCGCATCATGCGCGCCTTCATGGAGAGCATCGAGGGCAAGGACGACATCGGATATGTCGACTATGAAATCAATGCCGCGCTCAAGAGTGACAGGCACGAGATCACCGCGGTGATCGGCGAACTGGTGTTCGAAGACGACACCCAGTCCTTCATGTGCATGCTGTCCTACCCGGAGATCCGGGCTAGTTCCCAGAGCGTGTCGCGTTTTATGTGATGCGGCACCGGCCCACGCCCCCTGCCCAACCACCCCCAGGGTACCTTTGTCGGGTGGTTGGGCAGGGGGCGTGGGCTGGTGCAGATCGAACGCAACACGCTTTACTCCGGTGTGTCTTCCGCGGCATCTTCGTCGGGCTGCTGTTTTCTCGCTTCGGACTTTGCGGCTTTCTCGCGCAGGCGTTCGGCTTTCTTCGCGGCCTTTGCCCTGTTTCGCTCCGAGCGTTCAAATCCATAGTTGGGCTTTCTGGGCATCGATGTCCTTTCGGTCCCGCTGGCGCGGGACGTGGCGCTGGCCGCGGTTTCGAACCGGCAAATCAGTGCCGGCCCGGCTCCGCGGGGCGCTTCGTTTGTGTGGACAGCTGCCCGGATCGGGGTGTCGAACCCGGGTCCAAGTGCTGCCTGTCAGGCGGCGCGCTTGTGGGCGCGCCTGGTGCGGCGGTTACGCTTGCGGGCGTGCGGGTTGGGCTGCCTTGCGGCGTCCTTGCCCTTCTTCTCGCCCTGGCCCGCCGGTTCCGGCGGCACATCGCCGACCACGGTCAGCGGGCGTTTGATCAGCTTTTCGATAGAGCGCAGCTGCTTGCGCTCGGAGGTGTCGCAGAACGAGATCGCGATGCCGCCGGCGCCGGCCCGCGCGGTGCGGCCGATGCGGTGGACGTAGCTTTCCGGCTCGTTGGGCAGCTCGTAGTTGATGACATGGGAGATGTCGTCGACATCGATGCCGCGTGCGGCGATATCGGTCGCAACCAGCACCCGCAAGCGGCCCTTGCGGAATTTGTCCAATGCGCGCTGCCGGGCGTTCTGCGACTTGTTGCCGTGCAATGCATCGGAATCGACGCCGTCGCGGCTGAGCCGCTTGACGACCTGGTCGGCGCCGCGCTTGGTGCGGGTGAAGACGATCACCTTCGACAGGTCGGGGGCCTGCAGGAGCTTCACCAACGTGTCGCGCTTGGCGGCTTTCTCGATGTGGTGAACCGACTGTTCGATGCGCTCTACCGCGACGGTCTTGGAGGCGATCTCGACGCGCTCGGGTTCATAGAGGATTTCGCCGGCAAGCCGGGCAATTTCCGCCGGCATGGTGGCTGAGAACAACAGCGTCTGGCGCTCGTTCGGCAGCATGGCGACGATCTTGCGGACATCGCGGATGAAGCCCATGTCGAACATGCGGTCGGCTTCGTCGATGATGAGATACTCACATTCGGCCAGGCTGACGTGGCGCTGGTTGATCAGGTCGAGGAGCCGGCCCGGCGTGGCGATCAGGATGTCGACACCGCGGCGCAGGGCGTCGATCTGCGGCCGGTGGCCGACGCCGCCCATGACAACGGTCTGGCTGATCGGCATGTGCCGGCTGTAGGTCTTGATGCTGTCGGAGATCTGCAGCGCCAGCTCACGGGTCGGCGCGAGGATCAGGGCGCGGGTCGAACGGGGTTTTGCCTTGACGCCGTCGTCTTCGAGATTGTCGAGCAGGGGCAGCGTGAAAGCAGCCGTCTTGCCGGTGCCCGTCTGGGCGATGCCCAACAGGTCGGCGCCTTCCAGCAGCAGCGGAATGGCCTGGCTCTGAATCGGGGTGGGTGTGTCGTAACGCGCGTCTTTGAGCGCGTGCAGGAGCCGCTCGGTAAGCCCGAGTTCGGCGAAAGCTGAAACTGTCACTTTTTGTTCTTTCTAAAAATACGGTACGGCCCGTGCGTGCAAATGCACCACAGGCTTCGGCCGCGTCGTTGATACCACGCGCACCTGGATCAAACGTGTTCTTGTTGAAATGAGTCTCGGGACAATAACGCCCATAAGTGCGGGGCGAATCGCGCGATCGCGAGAAGATATGACGCGTTTGTGTGCGCTGCAGCATCGAAAGTCAAGCGAATAGGGAAGTATCCGCAGACATGGTTGACGCTTCGTTTGCAGGATCGCCAGCTGAATTGTCTGTTGAGGCTTCTTTTTGAGTTGATGCGGCACCGGCCCACTCCCCCGCCCAACCATCCCAAGGGTATCCTTATCGGGTGGTTGGGCGGGGGATTGGGCCGGTGCCGATGAAACAAGCTCTAAGCCCGCGCCATGATCCGCATCTTGATCGGCCCCTGGGCGTGGCCGTTGATCATCTGATCGAGATATTCGTTATTGGTGCTGTCGATCTCGGCGGTCGGTCCGGCCCAGACGACTTTGCCCTCGTTGAGCATGTAGAGATAATCGTACTCGGTGCGTGCGGCGTGCATGTCAGAGGTGATGCACAGGGCGGTGGAGCCGAGGGTCTCGACGTTGCGGGAGATCATGTGGTTGATCGCCTTGGTGGTGATCGGGTCGAGGCCGGCGGTGGGCTCGTCGAGCAGCAGGAGCGACGGCTCGCCGACAATGGCGCGGGCGACCCCGACGCGTTTCTGCATGCCGCCGGACAGTTCCACCGGATAGAGGTCCGCGGTTCCCGCCGGCAGGTTCACCATGGCGAGCTTTTCAATCGCCAGTTCGCGGGCTTCGTCCCGGTCCATGTGATGGCGGTTGATCAGCTTGAAGCAAATGTTTTCCCACACCGGCAGGCTGTCGAACAGGCCGCCCTGCTGGAACAGGATGCCGAAGCTTTCGACCAGCTCGGCCTTTTCGCCGCCCCTCAGCTTGGTGATTTCCTGGTCGTCGATCCTGATTGAACCGGCGTCGGGCAAATGCAGTCCGGCGATGCATTTCATGAGAACCGTCTTGCCGGACGCGGCCGGGCCGATCAGCACGGTCTGCTTGTTCTTCGGCAGAACCAAGTCGACGCCATTAAGGACGTGTTTGTTGCCAAACCTCTTGGTCACGCCGGAGATGACCGCCTTGGTCTCGATATCTCCTGGCATCAGGTTGGTGTCGGGCATGGGTGTCGCTTCGGTTGTCCAGACGAGCTGCTCAGGTAGCACGGCGGCCCGCGTCTGTCACAGGTTTTGGATGGTGCTGTCGCGTCGGTTGGCTTGTGGCGTGTCCTGCATCAAGTGCGGGGCATACAGACTTGAAGCGCAGCTCAGACCTGCAACGTCTTCACCGGGGCCAGGGCAGGGACCAGGTCTTTACATTGGTGAAGAATTTCATCGCCTCGAGAACCCCTTCCTTGACGCCGTAGCCCGACGCCTTGAAGCCGCCGAACGGGGACATTTCGGTGCGGTAGCCGGGCGCTTCCCAGATGTTGACGGTGCCCACGCGGAGCCCCTCGATATAGGCGGTGATGCGCGGCAGGGTGTTGCCGCAGACGCCGGCCGAGAGACCGAAGGCGGTCGCGTTGGAGATGGCCATGACCTCGTCGTCGTCGTCGGGCACGCGCAGGACCGGTATCACCGGACCGAAAGTCTCCTCGACAACCAGTTCGGCGTCATGGGGCACACGGTCGACGACAATGGGCGGCAGGAGCGCGCCGCTTCTTTCGGGGTGATAGAGGATCTGCGCCCCGCTTTGCGCGGCGGCAAGAACGCGGGCTTCGAACAGTTCGGCAGCGTTTTCGTGAATGACGCAGCCAAGCTCGGTTTGAGGGTCCTGGGGATCGCCGAACTTTATCGCCTTCGCCTTCTCCAAAACCATCGGGACGAAACGGCCGGCAACGCTGTCTTGAACCAGGATGCGCTTTACGGCGGTGCAGCGCTGGCCGGAGTTCGCGGTGGCGCCGGCGACCGCGATTGCAGCCGCCCGGTCGAGATCCGCGCCGTCGAGATCGTTGAGGACGATCAGGGGATCGTTGCCGCCGAGTTCGAGGGCGGCGCGTTTGGTGTCGGTTTTCGCGGCGATCAGATTGCCGACATTCACCCCGCCGGTGAAGGTGATCACATCGATGTTCGGATTGGTCACCATTTCATCGCCGATGTCGGCGGGCCAGCCGGTGACAACCTGGAACATCTCGGGCGGCAGGCCGGCCTCGTAGAGGATGTCGGCCAGGGCGAGCGCGGTAAGCGGGGTCAGTTCGGCCGGTTTGCACACCATGCAGTTGTTGGTGGCGATGGACGGCGCGACCTTGTGGGCCACCATATTGAGCGGGTGGTTGAACGGGGTGATCGCAGAGATGGCGGTCACCGGCTCGCGCTTTGTGAAGATCTTGCGGTCGCGGCCGTTGGCTGTCACGTCGCAGGAAAAGATCTGGCCGTCGTCGAGAATGGCGAGCTGGCCGGCCAGCATGAACACGTCATGGGACCGGGTGGTCTCGTAAAGCGCATGCTGCCGCGAGATGCCGAGTTCGAGGGTG
>JAJFHL010000034.1 GCA_021775615.1 Hyphomicrobiales bacterium | reverse complement strand
TCTCCCACCTCTTCGGCACGTTTTCTCCATACCTGTTGCACAATTGCCCTAGTTGCGTGTCGCGCGAAGGGCTAGGCTGACTTCGGGATTTTGGAACAGGCGCACAGAAAAGGGGCAGATGCCCGCGCCGGTTCCAGGGTTAGATGGGCTCCATGCCGGCGACATCTTTGAGTGAGGTTGTCCGGCGACCAGGTAATGCGTACCCCGACATATCGGGGTGGTTTGGGAGTGCTGTGTAATGAAAAGAGTCCTGCTCGCTGCGACCTCCATTCTGGCCATCAGTGCGGCGACCGCCGTAGCGGCCGACCGGATCGACCCACCGGCATATGTCTACTGGGACGGCCCCTATATCGGCGCCAATGCCGGCGTCGCCATCCTCGACGGTGACGCGCGGGTTTTGCTGGGCGCCGTGCCGACCAATTTCGACCTCGACGATACCGGCTTCACCGCCGGCGGTCAGGCCGGCTGGAACTGGCAGCACGACCAGTGGGTGTTCGGCATCGAGGGCGACTTCAATTATGTGGACGTGGAAGATGCCGGCATTGCCAATGTCGTCAACCAGCAGTTCGGATCGTACAATCTTGAGTCCGACTGGTACGCGACGCTCCGCGGCCGCGCCGGCTTTGCCATGGACGCCAGCCTCTTCTATGTGACCGGCGGCGTCGCCTTCATGGATGCCGACCTGCGCGCCACGCAGATCATCGCCGCGGCCGCGTCGCCGACCGCCAGCGATTCCGAAGTGCTGGTCGGCTTCGCCGTCGGCGGCGGGATCGAGCACAAGTTCTCTGAAAGCTGGAGCGCCAAGGCCGAGTACCTCTATATGAACTTCGAGTCCAAGTCGCTCTCGGCCGGTATCGCGACAGCCCGGGTCGAACCGGAGCTGCATGTAATCCGCGCCGGCATCAACTGGCATTTCTGCACCGGCGGGGCGTGCTGACGGTTCTGTTGCGCTGAGTGGCGTTGCAACACTGCTTCAAATCCAGGCCGCCGTTCCCGCTTTCGCGGGAATGACGATGAAGTGTCGGAGAATGCCGTTCCCCAACCCCGCGTGTCTTTGCCCGGCTCGACCGGGCAATCCAGTCGCCTCATGAACCCGTGATGTGGCGCGGCCGTGCCACAGCCGCACACCCGGCGGCTACTGGGTCCCCCGGTCAAGCCGGGGGAAGACAAAGAGGGAGCCGGGGAAAGACAAAGAGGGAGCCGGGGAAAGACAGAAATGTTGGGAGAGGCATGGGAGCGGGCCGGTGCCGACTTCAACCCATAGACCCCCACCTATTCGATCAGTGACAGAAACTCCTGCCGCGTCGCCACATTGTCGCGGAACGAGCCGAGCATGCGGCTGGTCACGAGTTCCGTGCCCGGCTTCATCACGCCGCGGCAGGTCATGCAGTGGTGCTCGGCGCGGACCACCACGCCGACGCCTTCAGGCTCCAGCACCCGCTCGATGCAGTTTGCGATCTGGGCGGTGAGCCGTTCCTGGATCTGCATGCGCTTGGCATAGGCCTCGACCACGCGGGCGAGCTTTGAGATGCCGACCACCCGGCCCTTCGGCACATAGGCGACCGACGCGGTGCCGAGGATCGGCGCCAGATGATGCTCGCAATGGCTCTCGAAGCGGATGCCGCGCAGCACCACCATCTCGTCATAGTCGTCGATCTCGTCGAAGGTCTTGCGCAGGATGGCGTCCGGATCCTGGCCGTAGCCGGCGAAATATTCCTTCGCCGCCCGGGCCGCCCTTGCCGGCGTTTCCTGCAGGCCGGCGCGGTCCGGATCCTCGCCCGCCCAGCGGATAATGGTGCGGAACGCCGCCTCGGCTTCGGCTTGAGTCGGCGGCGCGTCGTGCTGCGTTTCGGGCGCGCAGGACGCAGCCTCGATGCCGTTGGCTTTGAGCGTGATCAGGTCAAGATTGGTCATAATGCCCTCGCATGGTCCTGTTGGCCGTTGATGCGTCTTTGCTGCGGAGATGTTCTGCTGCGGAGATGTTCTGTTGGGGAGTTGGATGCGCCTGCGCCGGCCGCGGTTACGGGGCGCCACAGGGGTCTTGTGGACGGGAGTTAGGCGCACGAATGTTCATGGATATCATGTATTTAGGATCTTCCACCCGAATTTCAAGCCGTTTTGTCCCACTTTACCCGATACGCGCCCGCGCCGCCGTCGGATCACCGCCCGCGGCCTGACGGGGAAGTGATTTACAATTGCCTGGCGATTTCGTTAGGGTCGCGGCCGGATTGGGGACGAAGATGAGGAAACGGCATTCAATGAATTCATTGCGCCGCAAGTGCGCCCTGGCGGTTCTGGCCGCTGCGTTCGGCGTCCAGGCAGGCACGGCGGTCGCCGCCGACTGCGCGGTCGACGCCTATGACGCCTATGTCTACGCCACCCAAAAGGCAACGCCGCCCTTTGATCGCACCTTGTATTTCACCTGCCGGGCAGCGCACTGGAACGATGCCGAGCAGGTGCGGTTCGAGGCCGACGCCGGCGGCGGGCTGATCTGTGCCGGCTCCACCGGCGACACCAATGCCGGACCGGTCTCGGTCACCGCGGAGCTGTTTGCCACGCCGGGCGCCTCGATCTGGACGGAAAACGGCTGGCACGTGACCGGCTACGACCTCGCCGGCGGTCCGGTCACAAAAATACGCCGCCGGGATTCGATGATCGCGTTCGATTTCGAAGTCCCCGGCCACGGCACCCAATTCAGGTATCAGGTGAAATCCATCACCTTTTCCAAGCCGGGCGGCCAGTGCGGCAATGTGCTGGCGGAAGCCTTCGGCTGGTCATAGAGCGGGATCAGGAAAAGTGGGCACCGGTTTTCCGTCCGATCCCGCTCCAATGTATTGGAAGCGATCACGATCGACTTAGGTGAGTCCACTTAAGTCGATCGTGATCTAGACAGACGTTCGGTGGAGCTTCGGGAATCTGCCGATTTCGCGTGAAATTTCGCCTTCGAAACGCTATATTCAGGTCTAAGAGATTCCCCTGAACCGCGATTGATCACAACGCTTGGCCCAGACCCTCGCCATTGCCCAGCTGACGCTGACCGACTTCCGCAACTATGCCGCCCTCAGGGTGCAGCCCGGTGCGCGCCTGGTCGTGCTTGCGGGCGCCAACGGGGCCGGCAAGACCAACCTGCTCGAGGCGGTCTCGCTGCTCTCGCCCGGCCGTGGCCTCAGGCGCGCGCCGTTCTGCGAGTTGGCCCGCCAGGGCGGCCCCGACCGCTGGGCAGTGGCGGCCCATACCGAAGGTCCGCACGGGCTGATCTCGCTCGGCACGGGGTGGACCGGAGACAACGGCGAGACCGGCGAGGGCGCCTCGCGCCAGGTCTCGATCGACGGCGTCAGGCAGAAGAGCTCGGGCACCCTTGGCGGCTATTTCAACGTGCTTTGGCTGACGCCTTCGATGGACCGGCTGTTTTCCGGCCCCGCCTCAGACCGCCGCCGTTTTCTCGACCGCCTGGTGATGGCCTTCGACCCGGCCCATGGCGCCCGGGTCGGTTCGTTCGAGCGCCTGATGCGCGAGCGCAACCGCCTGCTCGAAGGGGCGCGGCCCGATGCCGCCTGGGTTGGCAGCGTCGAGACGCAGATGGCCGAGGTCGGCGTCGCCGTGGCGGCGGGCCGCGCCCAGGCGTTTGCGGCCCTGGCCGAGCGGATCCACCGGCACGATGATGAAACATCAGGTTTTCCATGGCCCGACATCCATCTCGACGGCGAACTGGAGGCGCTCCTGGCGGCGAGTTCGGCGGTGGATGTTGAGGACCAGTATCGTAGAATGCTGAGTGATTCGCGCGGGGCCGACGCTGCCGCGGGGCGCACCCTGAACGGCCCGCACCGCAGCGATCTTGTGGTCCATCACGGCCCCAAGGGCGTGCCCGCAAAACAATGTTCGACCGGCGAGCAGAAGGCGCTGCTGGTCGCGACGGTTCTGGCTCATGCCAGGCTGATCAAGTCGCTCGAGGCCGGCACCGCGCCGGTGCTGCTGCTGGACGAGATCGCCGCCCACCTGGACGAGATGCGCCGGGTGGCCCTGTTCGAAGTGCTTGAGGAGTTGCAGGCACAGGTTTGGATGACCGGGACCGATGAGGGTCTCTTTGCGCCGCTTCAAGGGCGCGCCGAGTTTTACCGGGTCGAGGACGGGGCGCTTGCCCACGCCTGACCGCAATTGGAAGGTATGAAACCGATATGGCTGATGCTCCCGAAACACCCTCCGAAACACCGGAAGGCGGTGATTACGGTGCCGATTCGATCAAGGTCCTGAAAGGCCTTGACGCGGTGCGCAAGCGCCCGGGCATGTATATCGGCGACACCGATGACGGTTCCGGCCTGCATCACATGGTCTACGAGGTGGTCGACAACGCCATCGACGAGTCCCTCGCCGGCCATTGCGACACGATCATCGTGACCCTCAACGCGGACGGCTCGGTCACCGTTTCCGACAACGGCCGCGGCATTCCGACCGACATCCATACCGACGAAGGCATTTCGGCAGCCGAGGTCATCATGACCCAGCTCCACGCGGGGGGTAAGTTCGACCAGAACTCCTACAAGGTTTCCGGCGGCCTGCATGGCGTCGGCGTGTCGGTGGTCAACGCCCTGTCGTCGAAACTCACGCTTCGGATCTGGCGCGCCGGACGCCTCCATGAAATGATCTTCGTCCATGGCGTCGCGGAAACACCGCTCACCGATGCCGGCGAATCCGGCGGCGTCACCGGCACCGAGATCACCTTCCTGCCCTCGACCGGCACCTTCACCAAGACCGAGTTCGACTACGCCACCCTGGAGCATCGCCTGCGCGAACTCGCCTTCCTCAATTCCGGCGTCAGGATCACCCTCACCGACGACCGCGGCGTCGAGCCGGTGACCACCGAAATGGTCTATGACGGCGGCGTCGAGGCCTTCGTGCGCTATCTCGACCGCACCAAGCACCCGCTGATAGAGGCCCCGGTCTGGATCAATGTGGAACGCGACGGCATCGGCGTCGAAGTGGCGCTGTGGTGGAACGACAGCTATCACGAGAACGTTCTGTGCTTCACCAACAACATTCCCCAGCGCGACGGCGGCACCCATCTGGCCGGCTTCCGCGGCGCGCTTACGCGCACGGTCAACAATTACGCGACCTCGTCCGGCATCGCCAAGAAGGAGAAGGTCTCGCTCACTGGCGACGACGCCCGCGAAGGCCTCACCTGTGTGCTGTCGGCCAAGGTTCCCGATCCGAAATTTTCCAGCCAGACCAAGGACAAGCTGGTGTCGTCAGAGGTCCGCCCGGTTGTCGAAAGCGTGGTCAACGAGGCCCTGAGCAGCTGGTTTGAGGAAAACCCGGCCCAGGCCAAGCTGATCGTCGGCAAGGTGGTGGAGGCTGCCGCCGCCCGCGAGGCGGCGCGCAAGGCCCGCGAGCTGACCCGCCGCAAGGGCGCGCTCGATGTCTCCAACCTGCCCGGCAAGCTCGCCGACTGCCAGGAGCGCGATCCGGCCAAGTCTGAAATCTTCATCGTCGAGGGCGACAGTGCCGGCGGCTCCGCCAAACAGGCGCGCAACCGGGAAAACCAGGCGGTGCTGCCGTTGCGCGGCAAGATCTTGAATGTCGAGCGCGCCCGCTTCGACAAGATGCTGTCGTCGAACGAGATCGGCACCCTGATCACCGCCCTTGGCACCGGCATCGGCCGCGATGATTTCAACATCGACAAGCTGCGCTATCACAAGATTATCATCATGACGGACGCGGATGTCGACGGCGCCCATATCCGCACCCTGCTGCTCACCTTCTTCTATCGGCAGATGCCGGCGATCATCGAGCGCGGTCACCTCTATATCGCCCAGCCGCCGCTCTACAAGGTCAAGCGCGGCAACTCGGAGCAGTATCTCAAAGACGACGATGCCCTTGAGGAATATCTGGTGGAGGCAGGCCTCGAAGACACGGTCCTCGAACTCGGCTCCGGCGAGGAACGCGCCGGCGAAGATCTCCGGAGCATTGTCGAGGAGGCGCTCGCCATCCGGGCGGCATTGGACGCGCTGCACACCCGCTATCCCCGCTTCGTCGTGGAACAGGTGGCCATTGCCGGCGCCCTGAGCCCGGAAGTCCTGAGCCATCCCGAACATGCCAAGGACGCCGCCGCTTATGTGGCGGTCCGTCTCGATGCGCTTTCGGAGGAGACCGAACGCGGCTGGGAGGGAGAACCCACTGAAGATGGCGGCTTGCAATTCGCCCGCGAAGTGCGCGGCGTGCGCGAAGCCTTCACCATAGACGGCAAGCTGATCGCCTCGGCGGATGCGCGCAGGCTCGACCAGAAGGCCGCGCACCTGCAGGAGATCTATGCCAAGGCCGCAACTCTCAGGCGCAAGGACACATCGATCGAGCTGCATTCGCCGACGGAGCTGCTGGACGCCATCTTTACCGCCGGCCGCAAGGGCTTCTCGATCCAGCGCTACAAGGGCCTTGGCGAAATGAACCCGGAGCAGCTCTGGGAAACCACCCTCGACACCAATGTGCGCTCGCTCCTGAAGGTGCATGTGCGCGAACTCGATCAGGCCGATGACATGTTCACCAAGCTGATGGGCGACGTGGTCGAGCCGCGCCGCGACTTCATCAAGGAGAACGCCCTGCAGGTCGCGAACCTGGACGTTTGATTGAGGGACGCTGGAGACCCTTCAACCACCGTCATTCCCACGAAAGTGGGAATCCAGCGAGCTTTGAGGCCTGAAGCGGCTGACAGACTGGATTCCCGCGTTCGCGGGAATGACGGAAAGCAGCGGAGCGGAGAACGTGCGGTCGAAGCGAAGCTCTGGATTAACAGCGGCTTAAGCGCTTGGGCGTTAGATTTGTAGCGATCCATCCGCAGAATTTGTTGAGTTAAGGGTATGGCGCGCAAGAAGCGAGCTCCAGCCAGGGGCGGCAAGGCGAAGCCGCAGGCCAAAAACGGGCGTCGCAAGAAGCAGGCGCGCGCCAAACGGTCCTTTGTGCGCCGCTCCATCTACTGGATGTTCGTCTTATGCCTGTGGATCGGCATCGCCGGCGCCGGTGGGGCCGCCTATGTCATCATGTCGGTCTCGGACGCGAACCTCTACGCCCTGCCGCAGAAGGAACGCGGCATCGTCGTTCTCGCCGCGAACGGCGAAGTGCTGGCCAGGCGCGGCGCTTTCCAGGGCGATCTCGTGCGTCTTGACGAACTGCCCGATTACCTGCCGCAGGCAGTGATTGCCATCGAGGACCGGCGCTTCCGAAACCACTTCGGCATCGATGTCTTCGGGCTGGCGCGCGCCATGTTCGAGAACCTCAAGGCCCGCCGGATTGTCCAGGGCGGCAGCACCGTCACCCAGCAGCTTGCCAAGAACCTGTTTCTCAAACCCGACAGGACGATCCAGCGCAAGTTGCAGGAGGCCGTCCTCGCCATGTGGCTGGAGTACAAATACTCCAAGGACGAGATTCTCCAGCTCTATCTCAATCGGGTCTATTTCGGCGGCGGCGCTCACGGTGTGGAGGCGGCGGCGAAACGGTTCTTCGGCAAGTCGGCGCGCGATGTGACCCTGGCGGAGGCCGCGGTCCTGGCTGGCGTGCTCAAAGCGCCGTCGCGCTACTCGCCCACCCGGTCGCGCAAGCGCGCCGAAGACCGCGCCTATGTGGTGTTGACCGCCATGGTCGAGACCGGCTTCATCACCGCGCGCGAAGGGCAGCAGGCGGTCAACAAGCCGGCCGCCCCGGTGCGGCGGCGCTATGTGTCTGCCCGCCAGTACATTGTCGACTGGATTTCCGACCTGGTGCCCGACTATGTCGCCGCCACCAACACCAACATCATCGTTGAAACCACCATTGATCTGGAGGCCCAGGCGGCCGCCGAGGCCGCGGTGCGCAAGCAACTGCGCGAGAAGGGTTCCAAGCTCAATGTATCCCAGGCGGCCATGGTGGTGATGACGCCGCGCGGCGAGATCCGCGCCCTGGTAGGCGGCGCCAATTACGCCAAGAGCCAGTACAACCGCGCGGTGCAGGCGCGGCGCCAGCCGGGCTCGGCCTTCAAGCCCTTCGTGTTCCTGACCGCGCTCGAACACGGGTTCTCGGCCGACTCGACGGCGACGGACGCCCCTTTCCGCTACAAGAACTGGCGTCCCAAGAACTACCGCGACAAGTATTACGGCCAGGTCACCCTGCGCCAGGCCCTGGCCCGTTCGCTCAACAGCGTGGCGGCGCGTCTCACCGTCGAATTCGGTCCGGCCGAGGTCGCCGACCGGGCCCGCCGTCTCGGCATCCAGTCACCGCTCACCGCCAATGCCACCATCGCGCTTGGCACCTCCGAGGTTGGGCTCATTGAAATGGCGGGCGCCTATGCGCCCTTTGCCAACGGCGGAATGGGCGTGGTGCCGCACATCATTTCAAAGATCTCCACCATCGCGGGCACTCCCGTCTATGTGCGCCAGGGCGGTGGAACGGGCCGTGTCGTCACCGACCGCAATGTCGGTGCAATGAACGACATGCTGTCCACCGTGGTGCGCGAGGGCACCGGCCGCAGGGCGGCCCTCGGGCAGCGCCCGGTCGCCGGCAAGACCGGTACCAGCCAGGGCTTCAAGGATGCCTGGTTCGTCGGCTACACGGCGTCTTATGTGACAGCCGTGTGGGTCGGCAACGACAATGGCAGCCCGACCAACAAGGTCACCGGCGGCGGCCTTCCCGCCCAGATGTGGCATGACGCCATGCAGACGGTGCACGCCTATCTGCCGGCCTCTCCGCTCCCCGGCGGCGGCCCGGCCGAGCCGCAGTCCATTGTCGACCTCCTGCGCGGTCTCTCCGATTCCGTTTTCCGCGACTTGCTGGGCGGCGGCGAATCGGATGCCGAGAGCGAGATCCGGGGACGCGACATCGGCTCGATCATCGAAGAGATCACCGAGAACCCGCGCTAGCGGATTGGCGTGCGCGAGGTCCGGTGCTCAGGTGCTGCCCGAGCGACCCACCACCTTCCCGGCGTCATTCCCGCGAAAGCGGGAATCCAGTATCCACATGATGTTGTTTGGTTCTCCGCCGTGCCTCGGGACGCCATCGCTGAGGATACTGGGTCCCGGATCAGGTCCGGGATGACGGCTGAGTGTTTCGGGCGTGAGAGCTACCCCGGCAGGGGCTCCGTTTCGCGTCAGCCGCCCGCCCCATAGACATGCAGGTTGGTGCCGTTCTTCTTGAGCCACTGCCGCGACCGGTTCATCGTCGGCAGGGCGTCCTCGACCAGTTTCCAGAACCGCGGCCCGTGGTTCATTTCCTGCAAATGCGCCACTTCGTGCGCCGCCACATAATCCAGCACATGGACCGGCGCCAGGATCAGCCGCCATGAGAACGACAGCACGCCCGATGACGAGCACGACCCCCAGCGGGTGGTCTGGTCACGCAGGTCGACGCGTTTGTAGGTCAGCCCCATGGTCTGGCCGTAATAGGCGCAGCGCGCCCTGAGTTCGCTTCTCGCCTCGCGTTTCAGCCAGTCCCTGGTGCGCCGCGCCAGATGGGCCTCGTCACCGGCGACGCAGAGCAGCGGCGGACCCGCCTCGCTCTCTTCCATCCAGACCGTGCCGCGGGCGCCGGGGCGATGGGTGATGACATGGCGTTCATCGCGCACCGGCACCAGCGCACCGGGTGCGAACGGCACCGAAGCGGGCCGTTCGGTAAGGCGTTTTGCGATCCAGCCCGCGTGTTCATGGGCGAAACGCAGGGCGTCGGCCTCGCCCGCCCCGGGAGGCAGGGTCACGGTGACCTCGGTCGCCGCCTTGTTGAGACGCATGATGAGCCGGCGTGCACGGGCATTGCGGCGCATTTTCACGGGCAGTGTCGTGCCGTCGACTGTGATGGTCTTGGTCGCTTCGGGCGCCCCCGACCTGGTGAAGAAGTTCATGCTCGGATAACCGTTGTGTGAGCGGAACAGGGCGAAACGAATCGCCTGCAAACCGCCACCACAATGGCAGAAAAAACCGGGAAACCCCAGATCCTGATCTAGCTTGCGCGCCGCCGCAACGTTCGTGCCATGGCCTTCAGGCCGCCGCTGTTTTCCTGAATGAACGCAGAGATCCGCGGGGCAATTTCCGTGCGGAAGCGGTATCCGTTGAAGACGCCGTAATGGCCGACGCCGTCCTGCAGGTAGTGTTGACGCTTGTCTTGCGGAATGTTGACGCAGATATCATGCGCCGCCTCGGTCTGCCCGACGCCGGAAATATCGTCCTTCTCGCCTTCCACCGTCATCAGCGCGCAATCGCGTATGGCGCCAGGATCGATGGGCGTGCCGCGATGGACCATGCGCCCCTTGGGCAAGTCATGATTGACGAACACAACCTCGACGGTCTGCAGAAAGAACTCGGCCGTCAGATCCATGACCGAAAGATATTCGTCGTAGAATTCCTTGTGCTTGTCCGCCGAGTCGCCGTCACCGCTCACCAGGTGCATGAACAGGTCCTTGTGGGCGTGCATATGGCGGTCGAGGTTCATGCTCATGAAACCGTTGAGCTGCAGGAATCCCGGATAGACGTCGCGCATCACGCCGGGATGCGGAAACGGCACCTTGGCGATGGCGTTGCGCCGGAACCATGCGGTGCCGCGCTGTTCGGCCAGGTTATTGACCAGGGTCGAGTTGCGCCTTGTGTCGATCGGCCCGCCCATAAGGGTCATCGATGCGGGCACGCAAGGGTCCTTGCGCGCCGACATCAGCGCGACGGCGGCGAGCACCGGCACCGACGGCTGGCACACCGCCATGACATGGGTGTCGGGACCGAGCACGTGCAGCATGTTGACCACGTAGTCGATATAGTCGTCGAGATCGAAGGTGCCCTGGTTGATCGGCACCTGCTGCGCATCGATCCAGTCGGTCACATAGACGTCCTGGTGCTCCAGCATGGTGCGTACCGTGCCGCGCAGCAGCGTTGCATGGTGGCCGGACATCGGCGCCACGATCAGGAGCTTGGGCTGCTTGGCCCTTTTGCGGCCGGGCATGTCTTTCTTGAAATGCAACAGGTTGCAGAATGGCCGCTGCCAGACGATCTCTTCCGATACAGGGATGATTGCGTCGCCCATCGGCAATTCGCTGATTCGGAAATCCGGCTTTCCGTAGCGCCGCGTTACCCGCTCCACCACTTCGAACATGGCCGCCATGTTGCGGCCAACCGGTGTCTGCGACCACGGATTGAACGGGTTGCGAAAATAGATCTGACCGAAATCGGCGGCAGCGCGCATCGGCACGAGAGCTGCCTGGTTCAGCTCAAACATCTTGTAAAGCATATAAGCCCTTATCCCCCAAAGCAGTCGGAGCCCCCACTCGTATGCTGCATCGCGGGAAGGCTAACAGGCCTTATGGTGCAGGGCAACAAGACGTTCGGCTATTCTGCCATGCGAAATACCCACGTTCTGCCACATGTTGTAGCACGATGGGCCTGATTCACCCAAGATGTTGTGAAAGTTTCGCCGCAAGCTCGTCCGGCTTGGTGCCGTAGGTGAAATGGCCGACATAACCGCCGTCGGGCCCCATCAGGTAGAGGATGGAGGAGTGATCCATCAGATACTCGGTGGCTTCG
This sequence comes from Hyphomicrobiales bacterium, assembly GCA_021775615.1. Classification (GTDB taxonomy): domain Bacteria; phylum Pseudomonadota; class Alphaproteobacteria; order Rhizobiales; family JAJFHB01; genus JAJFHM01. Next base: position 3,027 of record JAJFHL010000034.1, on the reverse strand, counting down.
GGATCGTCGACCTTGGCGTAGTAGACCCGGTATGCCTTGGCGGCGGCCGCGACTTCCTCCGGCGAGCCGGTAAGTCCGATCAGCCGGTCGTGAAACTGCGGCACATACAGCGCCATCTGTTCGACCGTATCGCGTTCGGGATCGACGGTGATGAACACCGGCTGGATCTGCTCGCCCTTGGCGCCCATCTCGTCAAGCGCGGCGGCCACCAGCTGCAGTTCGCCCGGGCACACGTCGGGGCAGTAGGTGTAGCCGAAATAGATCAGCGTGTACGTGCCGTGAAAATCCTTCTCGGTCACCTGTGTGCCGGTGTGGTCGGTCAGCGTGAACGGCCCGCCGACGAGCGCGGTACCGGTCGTGGTCACCTGGCCTGAGCGGCCCCCGTAGTCCGAGCTGAACATCGGCGCCAGCGACACGAAGGCCACAACCGCGACGACGGCAAGCGCCAGTCCGGCAAAGCCAAGAATGAGAACGTCACCTTTTTTCATGGAGACATATTTGGCTGCCGCGGGCGCGCCGCGCAACGGGACCGCATGCCGCACCGGGCATCGCGCCACGCCACCGGGGTTGAGCCGGCCGCTAATTTCAGAGAGTATGAAGCACCGTTGCTGCATTTTTGCAGGTTTCGGGCAACATCAGCTTGAAATGCACCGAGGGGCGATCCGATGCATTATGTAATTGCCGTCGTTCTGGCAATCACCATCGTCATTTCCGGAATATCCCCCTGCACAGCGGGCCGCGGCGCCATGGTAATCGCCGGCACCGAGGCGGAAGGGGAAATAGAACTCTATCAAAGATCCTACGCCCTGGTGATCGGGATCGATGAATACACGAACGGCTGGCCCCGCCTGAACAATGCGGTCGCCGATGCACAGGCGGTTGCAAAGACCCTGCGCCGAAGGGGGTTCGAGGTTGAAGCGCTGGAGAACCCGGACGCCGACACTCTTGAGAACGCGATCGAGCAGTTTGTTTTCGAAAAGGGCAGTGACCCCGAAGCCCGACTGGTCATCTGGTTTGCCGGGCACGGTCATACGACCGATGGCGAGGGCTATCTGGTTCCAGCGGACGCGCCGGACGCGAGCGAGGGCTGGCGCTTCCGCCGGTCGGCGCTTTCCCTGCGCAGGTTCGGAGAATACATGCGCGAGGTTCGGTCCAAGCACGTCCTGGCGGTGTTCGATTCATGCTTTTCCGGAACCGTGTTTGCCAGCAACCGGTCCATCGCTCCCGACGCTATCTCCCGAGCGACAACACTTCCCGTGAGGCAGTTCGTGTCGTCCGGTGAGGCTGAACAGGTGGTGAGCGACGATGGCGCCTTTCGCAAGCTGTTCACCGACGCGCTGGACGGGCTGGAACCCGCCGCCGACGCCAACAGCGACGGCTATCTTACCGGCAGCGAACTGGGGCTCTTTCTGACCGACAAGATGACCAATCTGACAAACGGGAGACAGACGCCGAGATCGGGCAAGCTCAATGCCCAGGGACTTGACCGTGGCGACTTCGTGTTCTCGGTCCAGGAAATCTGCTCGTTTCAGGAAGCCAGCCTGAACAGCGGCGTGACGGCGGACTGTCTCGTAAACGACAGACACAAGAGAGCCATCAAGACCTTCGAAGAGGCGTTTGGAAACCGCGACTATTCCGGCGCGGTGAAAATATTCGATGAGAATTTCCTGCGCGGCAGCGAGCGGCCGCGCGGCGGCCCTGTCCATGGTGAGGCAATCGCCGCGCTGGTGGAACAGGGCAGGTACGAATCGGCACTCACCGAAATCCTCATTCGTGAACAGCTCGAGAAGAGTTCCGGTTATGAACTCTGGTCGGATATCGCGCTTGTGGCCCGCAAGATGTATCTCGCCGACCGCCGCGGCGCGGCTTCGGCGATCGCCCGCACGTTTGCAAAGTTCGACAGCAAGTACAAATCAGAGATCTGGCAGTACATTCCGGGAAGCTCCACGCGGCTGCTGAATGAGGGCGCGCATACAACTCTTGCGGTTTTTCCGGTGTCCACCGAAAACAGGAAAATTCGCGGCGAGTTGAAACATGCGGCAAAGCACCATCAGGCAGATCCGTTCATCAGTGTCGTGCACTACACATTGGGCGAATACGAGAAAGCCCTTGCGACCAACAAAGTCCCCGAACTCGACAGCGTGCTGAAATATGCCGCAGCGTACACGAAAATATACGCGTATTACGAAAAGGCGACGGAGGATTTCGTTAGGGGAAAACTGGCGAAACACGATCCCGACACACCGTACGGGGAAATCTATGACGATTTCGAAGACACCCTGGCGTCATCGGTCAGCCGGCTTCGGGCGTACATAAAACAATACCCACGCTCCAAACATAACGACGATGCGGTCTTCTGGCTCGCATGGTCGCTTTACCATTCGGGTAAGGCTGAAGAGTCGCTGAGTCTGTTCGCCGATGTCTATTACAGCAAGAGCACGCGGAACCCGGACTACTTCAAGGCATCGAGATTTTATCTCATAAACATGATCTCAGACATGAGCTTCGCTGGGCACAGCGCCTTTTTGAAGAAACACAATACCGATCCGTGCAACGACGTCAGCTATGTGATTGCGCGAGCTGCATTTCGAGGTTTCCACCACGACAGGGCCGAACAGCTTGCGGCGAAATGCCTGAGATCCATGTCTTACAATCTGGCAGAAATGCCCGACACGACGCTCAACGACCCGCTTCATGAGTACATTGATGCGAAGTTGAACTACCGGCTTGGCGACGAATATTACTGGAAATGGGGTGGCTATCTGCGGACGTATATAAGGGAATTCGGATATTTGTATGCGGCGTCCCGGGAACTGTCCCGGTTCTCCAGGAAAATCGATCGCGAGCAGCCGGAAATTGACAAGAAGAAGTACAAACAGCTGGCGACGCTGATCAAAAAATATGGATCCACGCACAAGGACGCGCGCCAGGCCGGCTTCATCGCCCGTAAGATCGAAAAATACATAACCAGAAAAAGCGTACGCATTTCGATGTACTACAGCCTGATTCAGTACACCAAGGACGTCC
>JAJFHL010000330.1 GCA_021775615.1 Hyphomicrobiales bacterium | reverse complement strand
GACAGCCATGACACGCCGTGCCGGTACCTGGCGCGCGAAGCCGATTGCCTGGTGATCTCGGTCGACTACCGCATGGCGCCGGAATTTCCGTTCCCGCAGCCGGTGGAGGATTGCTGGGCCGCCGTCACCTGGATCATGGAGAACATCGGAGCGCTTGGCGGATCAGGCAGCCGCGTCGCCATCGGCGGCGACAGCGCCGGCGGCAACCTGGCGGCGGTGATGTGCCTCCTGGCCCGGCAGAGCGGTGGACCGGACTTCGCGCACCAATTGCTGATCTATCCCGCCACCGATCTGAGCCGCGGATTTCCGTCGCACGGCGAACTGTCCGACGGCTACCGGCTGACCAAGCCGCTGATCGACTGGTTCATGGACCATTATTTCTCAGGCAGCGAACAGGACAGACAGCACGTGCAGGCCTCGCCGCTGTTCGCGGACGACCTGAGCGGCCTTCCGCCAGCCCTTGTCATTTCGGCCGGTTACGATCCGCTGAAGGACGAAGGTGCGGCCTATTGCGACAAGCTGGTGGCCCATGGTGTTGCGGCGACCCACCGGCACTATCCCGGCATGATCCACGGGTTCATCTCCATGGGCGGGTTCATCGACACCGGCATAGACTGCCTGCGCGAGTGCGGCGCCGAGCTGAAGCGGGCGTTTGCGGATTAGCCGTCTTTGCCGCGCCGATGGTGTCTCAACCAACGTACCAGCATATTCTGCAGGACATTGCCCGGCATGCCCTCTTCAATGTCTTTCAACTGGAAGTGCAGCAGCACCGCAAACGCTATGGCGACCAACGCCAGAAAGGCCTTGCCGCCGAACCACACGTAAACACCGTAGAGGACAGCCATAACGGCCACCCACATCGCGGCCATCGTCAACCACAAGGCGAAGCCCAGGGCGATGCCGATGGCCGGCCACCACCATGGATCCTTTCTGAGCATGGCTCAAATATGGAACCTTTGTGGAGCCTGCGCAACCTGTCCGGGTTCACGTTTAGGTCACCGTGCCCGGCATCGCGGCGAAGGTGCGCGTCCTCGCGCAAAGGACGGAAGCCGCCTACAATCCGTTCACTACTGTTCCGCGCAGACCGGGTGTTCCGCCAGGACTCCAGCGACCGCGACACGCCATGCATTGGGAAAACCGCTCAGGGCTTCATCGGAAACCTGGAGCCGATTATGGGTGTCACAGCGCCCAAGATGCCTGCGAGCCGCCTTCAGGCTGGCGACCAAATCGCCCGTCAATGTGAGAAGCTTTGGCCTGAGATCGCTCTGGAGATCGGGCGCATCTTCAAACCTGCCGGCCTCCTCACGGGTCCAGCGGGCGAACAAAGAGCGCTGGATCATCTTGGCCGCTTCGATCTGTGCGGACACGGCCGAGCGCGCCAGTTCGAGAGGCAGGCCCTCTCGTGTCGCCCGTTCCACTGTCGCGGCCAGCACGACGGCTTCGCGCTCTAGGTTTTCGATGGCGATCTTGTTGTTCCACTTGTAGCGCGCAACGTCGATCATGACCGCGAGACGTGCCTGCAGTGCCACCTTAAGAGCGGAGACCGCGTTGTCCGGTGCCTGCAGATTTACCGGCACCGCATTTGGAACTCCTTCGGCGCCCATGAAAACCGCCAGCACACGCATGATGCCGGTGCCGGTGTTGACGCCGCTATGGGCGACCGTCATGGCTTCAAGCAGACTGTCGCCACTCCGGTAAACCCGGGTTCCATGGGTTCCGTAGTCCACGGTCAACTCGCCTTCGAGAATGTAACCGAACAGGGGAACGGCGTGCTTGTGCCAGCCGGTGTCCTCGCCAGGCTTCAGTGTGACAATCACCGCCGTCACCTTGGCGGGGGCGCCGGCAGGGTAGACAATCTGCTCGCCAACAATGTTTGTGCCGGCCGACGTCAGCTTTTCGACCCTCGGATACAGCTCACTTGCGCCGCTGCGATCGACCGTGAGGGCCATAGCCAGTGCCATAACAAAGGTGATGCCGTACCGAAACAAAGGGAAATGCCGGGGCCGGTTCATGTTCTCTTGTCTTCCATTAAGGGTCCCGTTGGCCGTCGCGGACCTAGGCGTTCGCAGAGTTCATTGTGAACGTGACGCGGAACGCCGTCTATATCGGTGATTACCGCTAATATCTCGCGGAACGGTTTGCTATTGTCCGGCAGGCACCGGCAAGGACGAGTCAACATGCACCCCCTGCAACAAGGCGATACCATCGGCATCGTCAGCCCGGCATTCGGTATGAGCGGCGATGATCTCGAGGCCGTCGAAGCGTTTTTGAAGGAACGCGGGTTCAGGAGCAAGATCTTCGGCCGCGACGACCCGGCATATGGCCGGTTGGCGGGCGATGACGCTTCCCGGGCGCACAACCTGCACGCCGCGTTTGACGATGACGGCGTCGCGGCAATTCTCTGCGCGCGCGGAGGATACGGTTCGGTGCGGATTTTGGACCACCTCGATTTCAAACGCATCGCGGCGCGGCCGAAACCCTTCATCGGCTATTCCGATGCAACCACATTGATCAAGCACCTGATCGACCACGCGGGACTGGTGTGCTTTCACGGGCCGATGGGGATCGACTTCCTCACCAAGGGCGATGCCGATACGGCAGACGCCTTTTTTGACGTCATCACAGGGGCCGCGACATCCGTGGCGGTCGAGCAGGGAGAGTTCGTCGCCGTGAAGTGCGGCACCGCGCGTGGCGTTCTCGGAGGCGGCAACATCACGGTTCTGGAAAGCCTCATCGGCGCCGACTTCAGGCCGTTCGGGGCGCCGGCCATACTCCTGCTGGAGGACGTCGGCGAGTTCGCCTACCGCCTCGACCGCACGCTCTGGCACTTCAAGCGGGAAGGCCTGCTGGACGGCGTGGCCGGCGTTGTCCTTTCAGATCTCAAGTTGCAGGACGACTGCGAGCCGAACTCCCTGGGCCTCCCTTTGCCGGACATCATCGAAGACCATTTCGGCCATGTCGAGGGACCGGTCGTGACCGGCATGCCGTGTGGTCACACGGAGCGCCAGCTGACCGTGCCGTTCGGCCTGGAGGTCGAGTTGACGGTGTCGGAGGAACGGGTGAACCTGGACTTCGGAAACCTCTGGAGTGTCAGCCGCCCTTGAGGGGCGGAAAGATGCCGAGCACGTCGTTCTCCGAGAGCCTGGTATCGGGACGCGCGGCGGTCGGCACCACCGCATCATTGAGGATGATCAGATAGGGCGCGTCCTCGGGCATTTTCAGCAAACGCATGACGTCGAGGGGGCCGAAGCCCTCGTCGATCTCCAGCTCCGCCTGATTGCCGGCGGAGCCGTCGGGGAGATGCCGGCCAAGAAGCCCGCCGGTCTTCACGGTGATGCGCATGAGCGTCCCGTCAATAGCCGAAGGAGCTGCCCTGGGTGCGGACCAGATAAGCCTCCATCACCCGGTGCGGGTCCTGCATCAGCCGGTCCTTCCAGTGGCCGAGCGGCGTCTTGGTCTGGATCAGGCCGCGAATGACGCCGACATGCTGGGTCAGCCCCAGAGCCAGTGCTCCGACAATGACATCGTCCTTGAAGGAGAGCTTCAGGTACTTGAAACCGTCGACATCGACCGCCTGAACCTCCTCGCCGCCATCGGCGCCGTCCCACTGGCCGAAAGAGCTCGAGATCAGGCCAAGCGTGTTGAGCACGTTCATGGAGAGGCTGCCGCCGTAACGGGTCTTCTGGCCCGCCATGTTGAGGGCGGCGATGCGGCCGTGTTCCGACGCGGTCGGCTGGATGGCGTGGATTTCCCTGGCGCCGGTCAGGAGCTCGGGCCCCTGGGCGACATCGCCCGCGGCGTAGATGCCATCCTTGTTGGTGGCAAGATGATGATCGACCAGCACGCCGAACTCGCAATCGATGCCGGAGCCGTGGAGGAAGTCGATATTGGGTTTGACCCCGGTGGCGCAGACCACCACGTCGACTTCCATGCCGTCGCCGCCGGCAAAGGAAACGTTCAGGGCGCCGTTCGACGCTTCGATACCGGAGACCTGGGTGGAGGTCAGAACCGTCACACCCTTGCCCTCGCACCAGCGCTTGATCATGTCGCCGCCGGCATGGTCCATCATGCGCGGCAGCATGCGGTCTTCCATTTCGACGACGGTCAGCTCGACGCCGCGCGAGGCGAGCGCCTCGAGCACGATACAGCCGATGAAGCCCGCCCCCATGAGAATGACGCGCGAGCCCTTCTTGGTGGCCGCCGCGATCTTGCGGGCATCCTCCAGGGTCCAGCAGTTCTCGACACCATCGAGATCCATGCCGGGCCCGGGGGGACGGGCCGCCTGCGACCGGGTTGGGATCAGCACCGGGTCGAAGGTGACCTTGCCGCCGTCATCCAGGGCGACCGCCTTGTGCTCGGGCGAAACCGATGTGACCTGGCCGTGAACGAGGTCTATGCCAAGGGCCTTGTAATGGTCCTTGCCGTGGCGCAAATGGGTGCCCTCTTCGGCAATGTTGTCGGCCAGGAGATAAGGGATCGCCATGCGCGAATAGGGCGCTTCCGGTTCGCCGCCGATCAACCTGACGCTGCCGGACGGATCCGTCCTGGCGAGGGTTTCCGCCGCAATGACACCGGCGGGGCCGGTGCCGACTACCACATACTCCATGGGCTCAGCCTCCAACCCGTTCGCTCATACCGAGGCGCTGCAGGGTCTGGGTTGTCGGCTCGCCGTCAGGCGTCCAGCCGCGGTACTCGTAATACTCCGGCAGCATGATGTCGATCTCGGCAACCTTGCCCTTGGCGGTACCGGACGGGGCCGGCACTTCCTTCAGGCGGGCGGGGAGATCGTCGTCGGCCTTGGTGAGACCGGCGGCGAGATTGAACATGCGCTCGAGCGTCCAGGTGCGTTCGCCACATTCCAGCATGCGTTCTTCGGTCCACTCGCCCTCGCAGGCGGCGTCCATCAGCTCCTGGAATGCGTTCGGCTTCATGCCGGCGCCGGCGGCAAACAGGCAGAGGCCGGTGGAATCGACCATGGCCACGAAGTCCTGGCTATCCTTGCACGGCTGTGCCTTGCCCTTGCCGGTCTGGTCTTCCATGTCGGGCCCGAAGACATCGTGCTTCAGGTGGCAGGCGCCGCGGTTGGACGTTGCGTAGCCGAGCCCCATGCCCTGCAGGGCGCGGCTGTCATAACCGGCGAACTCCTGCCCCTTGACCACCATGGCAACCTCCGGATGGCCGTATTTCTCGCACATCCGCTTGGAGCCGAGCCCCAGGATTTCCCCAAAACCCTCAGCCCTGCCGGTCTTCTCGGCCATGATGGTGAGGGCTTCCGCATTGCCGAAATTGAGCGCCACACCGTCCGTATCCTTTTCGGTGATGACGCCCATTTCGAACAGCTCCATGGCCGCGCCCAAGGTGCCGCCGAAGGAGATCGGATCGTAGCCGTGCTCGTTGGTCATGTAGCCGGCAAAGGTCAGCGCATCGATGTCGTCGACCCCGCACATGGGGCCGAAGGCGTAGGCGGTCTCATATTCAAGGCCACCCGAGGCGTGCATGTATTCCTTGCGGTTGACGATGGTGAAATGCTGTTCGTCGATATGGGCGATGCGGCCGCAGGCGATGGTGCAACCGAAGCATGCCTTGTTGGTAAGCAGGTTGGTATGGCCGTGCTCGTTCGGTGTCGACATGGCGGTGGGGTTGATCTTGTCGACCCCTTCGAACTGGACCGCCGCGAAGTTTCGGGTCGGCAGACCGCCGAAATTCTGCATCATGTCGATCATGGCGTTGGTGCCAAGTTCGGTGAGTTCCTTGCGGCCGCCATGCTTCGCCATCTTGGCGTGGGTCCATTCGACCGCCTTCATGAAGTCGGCCGGGTTGTCGACGGAGACGCCGACGGTGCCGCGGGTGGCGACGGCTTTCAGGTTCTTCGAACCCATAACGGCGCCGACGCCGGAGCGCCCGGCGGCGCGGTGCAGGTCGTTGACGATGCAGGCGTAGCGAACACCCTTTTCTCCGGCCTCGCCGATGGAGGCGACCTTGATCTGCGGGTTCTGGTGTCTCGCCTTGATCCACGCTTCGGTGTTCCAGACCGTGGTGCCCCAGATGTCGTCGGCCGAGCGCAACTGGACATCGTCGTCGAAGATGGTGAGGTAGACGGGCTTGTCCGATTTGCCGTGAATGATCAGGAGATCGTAACCGGCGTATTTCAGCTCGGCGCCGAACTTGCCGCCCGAATTGGAGCACGCGATGGCGCCGGTGAGCGGTCCCTTGGTGACCACCGCATAGCGCCCCGATGTGGAGGCCATGGTGCCGGTCAGGGGGCCGGTGGCGAAGATCAGCACATTCTCCGGGCTCATGGCGTCCACTTCCGGGTCCATGTTTTCCCAGAGATACTTGGTCGCGAGGCCGCGTTCGCCGAGATACTCCTGCGCCCACTCCATATTGAGCGGTTCGGTTTCGCAGGTGCCCTTGGTGAGGTCGACGCGGAGGACTTTACGTTGCCAGCTCATGATTTCCGTTCCTTCAATTCCAGTTGTCCGCGTTGATCAGGCCGGGCGGCCGTGGCCGGCGACCGCCGAGGCCTGCATACGGTCGTAGCCGGTCCAGCTGTCCTCGACATAGGTGATGGCGTCGGTCGGACAGGCTTTGGCGCAGGCCGGGTCGCCGCCGCACAGGTCGCACTTGATGACCTTGCCGCTAGAGGGATTGTAGTTCACCGTACCGAACGGGCAGGCGATGGTGCAGACCTTGCACCCGACGCAGACGTCATTGGAAACTTCCACCGCATTGGTCTTAGGATTGCGGGTCAGCGCCTCCACCGGGCAGGCATGCAGGCACCAGGCCTCGGCACACTGGGTGCAGGTATAGGGAATGGCGCGGGCGCCGTGTTCGAATTCGAATATCTTGATCCGCGACTTGGCCGGATTGAACACACCTTCGTTCTCGAACGAGCACGCCATCTCGCACTGCAGGCAGCTGGTGCACTTCGCCGGATCGATCAAAAGAGCTTTATTCATAAGACTGGTCTTCCCCACTTCCATGACCGCACCGGCATCCCGCGCCGGAGCGAAGGGCGACTTTATAATCTTTTTAAACTGGGCGTAAGGGGCTTGCTGTGGCGTTTCAAGAGATTCGCGAAATGCATTTGAACCTTTCCCGGTCCGGCCGCGACCAACCAGCAGACGGCGGGTCCGGGCGTCACTGTCCCCCACACCCTCCTCCCGTTGCGTCCGGGCCCCCCGCCGTCGACCTCTGCCGGTAACGAGACCGTCAGAGCGTGATCGAAGGGCATGAAATTCGACCACGCTCTGGGCATCGTGCAGTAAATCGTGCAGTAAACAGTCCAGGATCGACGCCGCGCCCGCGAACGGCCGCAATCGGAGGACTGCTTCATGACGGACAAAAAGATCGCCCTGGTCACAGGCGCTGGAAGCGGCATCGGACGTGCGGCGGCACTGGCCCTGCAGGCAGACGGTTGGTCAGTGACCGTGGCGGGCCGCCGTGAGGCGGCGCTCGAGGAAACCATATCCCGTAAGGCCGCCGATGGCGGCGAGATGCTTGCGGTCACGGCGGATGTGGCCGACCCAGTCTCCGTGGATGCCCTGTTCGCGCAAACCGTGGACGCCTTCGGGCGCCTCGATGCGCTGTTCAACAATGCGGGCATCAATGCGCCGGCCGTGCCGATGGACGAACTGCCGGTGGATGACTGGAAGGCGGTCATCGACATCAATCTCACCGGTTCGTTCCTGTGCGCGCGCCAGGCAATGCACGTCATGAAACGGCAGGATCCCAGAGGTGGCCGGATCATCAACAACGGCTCGATTTCAGCCCATGTCCCGCGTCCGCACTCGGCGCCCTACACCGCCTCCAAGCATGCCATCACCGGACTGACCAGAAGCATCTCCCTCGACGGTCGCACCCATGACATCGCCTGCAGCCAGATCGATATCGGCAATGCGGCGAGCGAGATGTGGGAGGGCCGGAACGAAGGCGACAACGGCATGCCCCAGGCCGACGGCTCGGTCGCGGTCGAGCCGATCATGAATGTCGCACATGTGGCGGATGCGGTGGTCTACATGGCCGGCCTGCCGCTCGACGCCAATGTGCAGTTCATGACCGTCATGGCAACAAAGATGCCCTATATTGGACGCGGATAAGAAAAATATATGAATATGTGATGTGAATCACAAAAAACTCCCCTCACGTCATCCCAAATGGAAAAAGGACCGCGGGCGCATTTCTGAGCGCTCCGGGAGGGAGACGAGAGAATGTTCAAGCCAGTTATGACGAAAAACCCCTGCGTGCCGGACGGCGAAACCCCGCCGCCGGCTCAATCTCCTGATAACAAGACGGAAAAGAAGCCCAGAAGAGCACTGCTCGGTTTCAGGGACCGAAGCGGCGATGCCGGGGGCGACTGAGCCAAAGGCCTCTCGCGGAAACGTGATCGACCAACGCCTGCCCGCTTGATTCAGGTCAACAGCCGTTCGCCGCCGGACGGCATCATGCGTCGACAAGGACGAGAGGTGCTTTCATGTTCTATATAGTTGAAAGTGGCAAGTCGCCGGCAGAAGCTTCGAGTGCTCTGGAAGCAGCGGTCAAACGCCACGGATTTGGGGTGTTGCACGTGCATCACCTCGCCGAAACCCTTCAGGCAAAAGGGTTCGATCTCGCAAATGAGTGCCACATCTACGAAATCTGCAATCCGGCCCAGGCCGTTGGCGTTTTGGCCAGCAACATGAGCTTGAACATGGCATTGCCCTGCCGGGTTTCCGTCTACCAGGAGGACGGGACCACGAAGATCGGAATGATAAGGCCTTCGGTCATGCTGTCCCAACTTTCCACGGACGGCGAGCTCGCAATCATTGCCGGGCAGGTCGAGCGTGACATCACGGCAATGATCGACGAGGCCAGATAACATCGGCGCAGACCCGGCGGACACGCCGCCACAGGGCATGATCACCGTATAAGATGATCGCATAATTGCGATTTGTTTGGAGAAGGGCACACCATGCGGAAGATCATTGCTCCCGGCAACATGCCGAAACCGGCGAGTGCTTATCATCACGGCCTGCTTGTGACGTCGCCGCGGCAGACGCTCTATCTTTCCGGCCAGCTTGGGGAGTATCCCGACGGCACGATCTCCGACGAGATCGAGGCGCAGGCGCACCAGGTCTGGGTCAATCTCAAGATCCTGCTGGCCGAGGCGGATATGTCGGTGGCCGACATCGTCAAGGTCACGTCCTACATCGTCGGGCGCGAAAACATCGGACCATATGTCGAACGGCACAAGCAGGAAACCGGCGAGCACCTGCCGCCCTGGACCCTGATCCTCGTGGAGGGCCTGGGAAGCCCCGACTACCTGGTGGAGGTCGACGTGACCGCCGCCAGATAGCCGTTCACATTTTGCTTGGTGCAGCCGGCGCTTGATATTCGTCAAGGACAGCGATGCCGTCAGATTCGAGTGTTTGCCAACACATCAACTGACGGTACGAATACATGCTTCCGCGCTTCGTGGCTGCGCTCATTCTCTGCATAGTGGCAGCCGCCGGCTTCGTGGCCGTGTCGGCGTGCACCGACGCTGCGTGGGCCGAGACAAAGCTGCCGAAGTTTCTCAAGTCCCTTGATCCGAAAGACCTCGATCCGGAGGCGGATGCGTTCGGCCCGCTTCGCGAAGATGTTCCGGTCGTGCCGCTGCTGTCAGGAGGCAAAACAGTCGGCTGGGCATTTCTGACGTCCGACTTTGTGGAAACCGGCGGATATTCGGGCAAACCGATCCACATTGTGTCGGGCATCGATCTCGACGCGGTGGTGACCGGCGTCCGGCTGGTGAAACATTCCGAGCCCATCGTTCTGGTCGGCATTCCCGAGCGCAAGGTCGTCGCCCTGACGGAAAGCTATGCGGGCCTCGATCTGAAGAAAGAGGTCGTCGAAAGCGGCTCGGCGCACGAGTTGGACATCATATCGGGCGCCACGGTCACGGTGATGGTCATCGACGACTCGATTGTGCGGGGCGGTTTGAAGGTTGCGCGCGCGCTTGGCCTCGGCGGCCTCGCGCCACCGCCGGCCGAGACCGGCCCGCGGCGCATCGTCAACATGGCCGTCGACGATGTCGAAAGCTGGCAGACCCTTGTGGGATCCGGCGCCGTTCGCCGGCTCTCGATCGACCTTGGCCAGGTCAACGAGGCCTTTGTCGCCAGCGGCAACGACAAGGCGGTCGAACGCCCGGAAAGCGGCGAACCGTCGGAGACGTTCATTGACCTGTATGTGGGTCTGGCATCGGTGCCGGGCATCGGACGAAGCCTGTTGGGCGATGCCGAACACCGGAACCTCACAGCGATGCTCGAAGAGGGTGCGCACGCGATCCTGATCGCCGGGCGAGGCCGCTATTCCTTCAAGGGTTCCGGCTATGTTCGCGGCGGAGTGTTCGACCGCTTCCAGCTGATCCAGGGCGACCTCTCCGTGCGTTTCCGTGACCGCAGTCACCGCCGCATCGCCGCGGTGGAAGCGGCCGGCGCACCGTCACTCACCGAGACGGATCTGTTCACGATACCGGCGAGCTCGGGGTTTGACCCTGCCAAACCGTGGCGGCTGCAACTGCTCGTCCAGCGTCCGGTGGGGCCGGTCGAGCGGGCCTTCGTCACGTTCGATCTGGGATATATTCTGCCCGACAGCTATGTGACCACGGAGACGCCGGAAGCCACCACGGTCGCGGTCGACCAACCCCAGTCAGACGATGCCGGACGCGCCGCCTTGTGGATGCGCATCTGGCAACAGCAGAAGATCGAAGCGATCATCCTGTTTGCCGTCATATCGATCTTGACCATCGTGTTCTTCTTCCAGATCCCGATCACCAGGAGCGAGCGCTTCGTGTTCTGGTTTCGCATCGGGTTTCTCACATTCACGCTGTTCGGGATCGGCTGGTACGCCAACGCCCAGCTTTCCATCGTCAACATTTTCGCCCTGGCCCATGCGGCGCTGCACGGCTTCCGGTGGGACACTTTTCTGACCGACCCACTGGTCTTCATCCTGTGGTGTTCCGTTGCCGCCTCCCTTCTGTTCTGGGGGCGCGGCGCTTATTGCGGCTGGCTGTGCCCGTTCGGCGCTTTGCAGGAACTGACGAACCGTCTCGCCAAGCTGGCGCGGATTCCGCAATGGACACTTCCATGGGGGCTGCATGAGCGCATGTGGCCACTCAAATACATCATCTTCCTGGCTCTCTTCGGACTGTCGCTCTATTCGCTCGACGATGCGGAGCGGTTCGCCGAGATCGAACCGTTCAAGACCGCAATCATCCTGAAATTCGCGCGCGACTGGCCCTATGTCGTCTTCGCACTCGGACTGCTCGCCATCGGCCTGTTCGTCGAGCGGTTCTACTGCCGTTATCTGTGCCCGCTGGGTGCCGCGTTGGCCGTGCCGGCGCGGCTTCGTATGTTCGAATGGCTCAAACGCTACCGCGAATGCGGGTCGCCCTGCGCGCGCTGCGCCAAGGAATGCATGGTCCAGGCCATCCATCCCGAGGGCAACATCAATCCGAATGAATGCCTCTACTGCCTGCACTGCCAGGTTCTCTATCAGCATGACGGGAAATGCCCGGTCTGCATCAAACGCCGGGAGAAGCGTGCACGCTTCGAACGGCAAACCGGCATCGCTCCGGCGACCGAACCCGCCTCGCGTCCGGCTCCGGCCGCGGCGGCAACGCCCCAAGCGGGCACATGACAGGAGACAAGACATGACCGAACACCCCAAGAAACGAAACGGGATTTCAAGGCGCACCCTGCTTGAGAGGGCGACCACCACAACGGCTCTTGCCGCCGGCGCTGTGGCGGCAGGCGGCGGTACCGCGGCGCTTGTCGGCACCAGCGTCATGACCGCCACCCCGGCACAGGGCGCAGAGGGCAAGCACCTGCTGGCCCCCGGCGAACTGGACGAGTATTACGGTTTCTGGTCGAGCGGTCAGGCCGGCGAACTGCGCATACTCGGCGTGCCGTCAATGCGCGAGCTGATGCGCGTGCCCGTGTTCAACCGCTGCAGCGCGACAGGCTGGGGACAAACCAACGAGAGCCTCAAGATCCTGACCGAGAACCTGCTGCCGGAAACCAAGGCGTTTCTCGCCGCCAGCGGCCAGAAGAACTACCAGAACGGCGATCTGCACCACCCGCACATGTCGTTTACCGACGGCACTTATGACGGGCGCTACCTGTTCATGAACGACAAGGCAAACACCCGCGTTGCCCGGGTGCGATGCGACGTGATGAAATGCGACAAGGTCATCGAGATCCCCAACGCCAGCGATATTCACGGCCTGCGGCCGCAGAAGTTTCCGCGCACCGGCTATGTGTTCGCCAATGGCGAGCATCGCATTCCGCTGCCCAATGACGGCATGATCCTGGACGATCCGGAGAAATATGTCGCGATCTTCACCGCTATGGACGGTGACACCATGGAAATCGCCTGGCAGGTCATTGTCGACGGCAATCTGGACAACTGCGATGCCGACTATCAGGGCAAGTATGCGGTGTCCACCTGCTACAACTCCGAAGGCGGGGTGACGGTCGCGGAGATGACCGAAAACGAGACCGACTGGGCGGTGATCTTCAACCTCAAACGGATCGAGGAAGGCGTCAAGGCGGGCGACTACACCGAACATCAAGGCGTTCCGGTGCTCGACGGCCGCAAGGGCTCGAAATACACAGCCTATGTACCGGTGGCCAACAGCCCACATGGCTGCAACACGGCGCCGGACGGCAAGCATATCGTGATCAACGGCAAGCTTTCACCGACCGTCACGGTGCTCGATGTCACCAAGTTCGAAGCGGTTTTCGACGGCGCCGAGCCGCGTTCATGCGTCGTGGCGGAACCGGAACTCGGCCTCGGGCCGCTCCACACCGCGTTCGACGGCAAGGGCAACTGCTACACCACCTTGTTCCTCGACAGCCAGATGGCGAAATGGAACATGGACCTTGCCCTGCGCAAGTTCGCAGGCGAGGATGTCGACCCGATCCTGGCGAAGACCGACGTCCATTACCAGCCCGGGCACAATCACAGCACCATGGGCGAGACCAAGGACGCCGATGGCAAGTGGTTGATCTCGCTCAACAAATTCTCCAAGGACCGCTACATCAATGTGGGTCCGCTGAAGCCGGAGAACGAGCAGCTGATCGACATCTCACTGGATCAGCCGAAAGTGGTTCATGACGGGCCGACCTTCGCGGAACCGCATGACTGCATCCTGGTGCACCGCTCACTGGTCAACCCGGCTTCCATATGGGAGCGCGACGATCCGATGTGGGAAGAGGCCCGCAAGCAGGCCGCCGCCGACGGTGTCGATCTGGAGGAAGGCGCCGACGAGCCGATCCGGGACGGCAACAAGGTGCGGGTCTACATGTATTCCGTGGCACCGGAGTTCTCGCTCTCCTCGTTCACCGTCAAGCAGGGCGACGAGGTGACGATCTACGTCACCAATATCGACGATGTGGATGACCTGACCCACGGCTTCTCGCTGGGCAATCACGGGATCGCGTTCGAGATCGGCCCGCAGGCGACCGCGTCGGTGACCTTCACCGCGGACCGCCCGGGAGTGCACTGGTACTATTGCCAGTGGTTCTGTCACGCGCTCCACATGGAAATGCGCGGGCGCATGTTCGTCGAACCGCGGAGCTCGTGATGCCGGTCCGCCGCCTCGTCCTTCCGGCGTTGTTCGTTCTCGCGATCCAGGCATCCGCGGATGCCGCCGAGATCCGCGTGCCGGCAACGCCGGGAGCCCTGGCGGCGGCCATCGAAGCAGCGCAGCCGGGGGATGTCCTTCGGCTGGCGCCGGGACGGCACACGGGCGCAATTGTGGTCGACAAGCCGCTTCAACTCGACGGTGCGGGCGGGGCCCACATCGTCGGTGTCGGGACCGGATCGGTCATCACCATTTCCGCATCCGACGTGAGGGTTTCCGGTCTCCAGGTGAGCGGATCGGGCTCATCGCACGAAACGCTCGATGCGGGAATCAAGCTCACCAAGTCGGCAAGGCGAGTGGTGGTGACGGACAATACCGTCGTCGGAAATCTTGTCGGAATCGACGTCCATGGCGCGCGGGATTCCAAGGTGCTGAACAACACCATCGTCGGCCGCACGGGCCACCGCATGAACGATCGCGGCAACGGGATCTATGTCTGGAACGCCCCGGGGCTCCTGGTCGAGGGTAACGACGTGCGCTACGGGCGCGATGGCGTTTTCGTCAATACGAGCAAGCGGAACGTGTTTCGCAACAACACGTTTCGCGACCTGCGGTTCGCGATCCACTACATGTACACCAACGAAAGCGAGATCTCCGGCAACCGTTCGTTCGGCAACCATGTCGGATACGCACTGATGTTCTCAAAACACCTGGAGGTGCACGGCAACTCTTCCATCGGGGACCGCGACCACGGGCTCATGCTCAACTACGCCAACAACGCCAACATCACCGGCAACGTGGTTCGCAACGGCGGGCGGAAATGCATCTTCCTCTACAACGCGAACAAGAACCGGATCACCGGGAACCAGTTCCGCAATTGCATGATCGGAATTCACTTCACCGCCGGATCGGAGCGCAACACCATTGCCGGAAACGCCTTCGAGTCCAATCGGACACAGGTCAAGTATGTCGGCTCCAAGTGGCATAACTGGAGCGTCGGGGGCCGCGGCAACTTCTGGAGTGATCATCCCGGCTTCGACCTCGACGGAGACGGGATTGCCGACAACCGCTATCGCCCGAACGACCTTGTTGATCAGATCCTGTGGACGCAGCCGGCGGCAAAACTGCTGATCGGAAGTCCGGCGCTGCAGGTTCTCAGATGGTCGCAATCCCAGTTTCCCGCGCTGGTGCCCGGCGGCGTGGTTGACACGGCACCTCTGATGCGCGGTCCCGCAATGCCGGAGACCGTGGAACGAAAGCTGGTGCAATGAGTGCAAGCGTTCTTGTCCTGGATAATCTCTGCAAGCGCTACGGCGCCCTGGCTGCGGTGAAAGACATGACCATGGCGGTCGAACCGGGCGAGCGTCTCGTACTGGTCGGACACAATGGCGCCGGCAAGACAACGCTGTTCAACATGGTGCTCGGCCTGACCCGCCCGTCCAGCGGCAATCTTACGGTGT
The DNA here is from genome assembly GCA_021775615.1 of Hyphomicrobiales bacterium. GTDB lineage: Bacteria > Pseudomonadota > Alphaproteobacteria > Rhizobiales > JAJFHB01 > JAJFHM01. Next base: position 8,366 of record JAJFHL010000330.1, on the reverse strand, counting down.
TCGGCGCGCCCGCCGGATCGCTTGCGGCCCGCGAGGCGACCGCTTTTCTGCCCGAGAGCGTTGCGTTCAACGGCGCCCTGAGCGGGACGGAGACGCTGAAGTTCTTCGCCCGACTGCGCGGCGAAGACGTCGCTTGCGTGCACGGCCTGCTCGACCGGGTGGGCCTTGCAGACGCCGGCCACAAGGCGGTGCGCACATATTCAAAGGGCATGCGGCAACGGCTCGGACTGGCACAGGCGCTCATCGGATCACCGCGTCTTCTGGTACTGGACGAGCCGACGAGCGGCCTGGATCCGGTTTCGCGCAAGAGATTCTACGATATCGTCGACAGCTGCGCGGCCAGGGGAACCACCGTCCTGACGTCATCTCACGCCCTCACCGAAATGGAGGCGCATGCCGACCGCATCATCATAATGCGGAAAGGGGAAATGGCGGCGGACGGAACGCTTCAGTCGCTGCGCCAACAGACGAAGCTGCCGACACGAATCCGCGTTCGCGCCGTGTCGGCAGAGCCGGTCTCACAAATGACCAAAGAGCTGGACGGGTGCCGGATCAACGGGCAGGCGGTCGAGGTGGTTTGCGCCGCGAACCGCGTTTCGGCCCATATGAAAAGCATCGCGGCATTCGGCGACGCGGTGGCCGACGTGGAAATACTCCCTCCGGGGCTTGACGACATCTACCTGCACTTTTCGGCACGCAACGATGGAGATGACCTGCCATGAAACCCGGTCGCGTCGCCACGTTCGCCGCTCATGAACTGCGTGTTGCCTTCAGGAACCGATGGGTCGTTACGGCCATAGCGGTGCTGACGGTGTTTGCCGGCGTGCTGGCGTTCGCCGGATCGGCGCCGACCGGCTCGACCGCCGCCGACCCTCTGACGGTCCTGACCGTGAGTCTGATCAGCCTCAGCGTCTACATCGTGCCGCTGCTGGCTCTCCTCCTGGCGTTCGACGCCTTCGCCGGGGAGCGTGAACGCGGCACCCTGTCCCTGCTGCTGACCTATCCCATCGAGCGGTCCGAGATGGTGCTCGGCAAATTCGCCGGCCACTCGGTCATTCTGGGTTGCGCAATTTTCATCGGGTTTGCGAGCGCTGCGGGGATCGTCTTGCTGGACGGCAAGGCCGATTTGGCCGGTGCCTCGGCGCTGTTGCGCCTGACGGTCACGGCAACCCTGCTCGGCATGACTTTTCTCGCGATCGGCTACGTTGTGAGCGCCGTCGTGCGCCAGGCGACGACCGCGGCCGCCCTTTCAGTCGGTCTGTGGCTGATCGCGGTGGTGCTGTTCGATCTCGTCCTGCTGAGCGCTCTTGTCGCCGACGACGGCGGCCTGTTCACCAGGCACATCTTTCCCTGGCTGCTGGTCGGCAACCCGGCCGACGGTTTCCGGCTGTTCAACCTGGCGAGCCTGCCGGGCGATGTGGCTGTGGCTGGAGGCGTGACGGCGGGTGCCGCGGGACCGTCCCCCCTGGTGGCCCTGGTGATTTTGGTGGCGTGGGCCGGCGGCGCCCTGCTCTTCGCCATTGACCGAGTAAGGAGGATCGAACCATGACCCGACGCATTCTGGCGGCGCTGGTGGTCGCCATCGGCGCTTTGACACTTGCGGGATGCTGGGAGGAGGAAATCGTCGCCAAGCCCGCCGCCATCAAGCTGACCCGCGAGGCGGCAGGACATTATTGCCAGATGATCGTGCTCGATCATCACGGCCCCAAGGCGCAGATACATCTGGCAGGGCTTGCGCAACCGATCTGGTTCACCCAAATCCGCGATGCGGTCGCCTTCACTCTCCTGCCGGAGGAGACCAGCAAAGTCGTCGCCTTCTATGTCACCGACATGTCGGACGCTGCCTGGAACGCAGCGCCCTCGGGAAACTGGATCGCCGCAGAGACCGCCCTGTTCGTCATCGAGAGTCGCAGACGCGGCGGCATGGGTGCGCCGGAAGCCGTGCCGTTCGGCAACCGCGCCGCCGCCGACAAATTCGTATCGCTCCATGGTGGACGTGTGGTCGCGTTCGACCGAATTCCCGAAGACTACATACTTGCTCCGGTCGATGTGCCCGACACGCATGGCGGTGCGGAAGGATGATGACGGCACCACTGACGCGGCGGCGTTTCATCGCGATCTCGGCGGCTGCCACCGCCTCATGCGCCGGGGCAGGTCCGAGCTTGGGACGCGGTGCCGCGACCTGGCGCGGCGTCGCCCTGGGCGCCTCCGCCTCGATCCGCATAGAGGGCCTGTCGAGCGACGAAGCGGCGGACATGCTGGACGCCTGCGTGCAGGAGATTTCGCGCCTCGAAGCGATATTCAGCCTGTATCGGCGGGACAGCGCGCTTTCGCGCCTCAACCGGGACGGCGCACTGCTGAAGCCGGCGCCCGATCTGCTGGCGGTGATATCGACCGCACGCGGTGTAAACCGGGTGAGCGGCGGCGCGTTCGATCCGACGATACAGCCGATCTGGGACCTGTATGCCCGCCATTTTCGGCAGGGGGCCTTTCCCGCGACAGCCGGGCCGCCGCCGGAGCGTGTCGAGAACGCACTGAAACATGTCGGCCTCGACAAGGTGGTCGCGACCCCGGCAGCCATCCGTTTCCGCAGCCGCGGCATGGCCCTGACGCTGAACGGCATAGCGCAAGGTTACATCACCGATCGCGTGGCAGACCTTCTGCGGTCCCACGGCGTGTCGAACGTGCTGGTGAATGTCGGTGAGATCAGGGCCCTGGGTGGACCGAAGGACCGGACGCATTGGGCAATCGGGATCGCCGACCCGAACGGGAACGGAGCAGGCGGGCGACAGATCGCCCTGGCCGATCAGGCAATCGCGACCTCGGCAACATCCGGCACCGCCTTCGATGGGGACGGACGGTTCGGGCACATCATCGACCCCCGGTCGGGATATCCGGCGCAGCAACGCCGTCAGGTCTCCGTCGTGGCGGACTCCACGACGCTTGCCGATGCCTACTCCACGGCGTTCTGCCTGCTCGACCCGCACGACATTCGGCCGATTGCAGAAGCTGCCGGCCTTCGCGTTGTTGAGGTCTAGATCACGATCGACTTAGGTTGAATGACCTAAGTCGGTAAAACGTGATCGATTCCAATGTTTCAGAGCGGGATCGGACGGAAAACCGGTGTCCACTTTTCCTGATCCCGCTCTAGGCCGCCCTGGTCATAACCAGGCTGTCATGGGCCGTCGTCTCGAACGCCGTCACCTGCTCCAGATCGCCGCATAGCGGGCGCTGCCGCCGTCCGAATAACCGGAGACATGGACCAATTTGTAACCCTGGCCGGCATATTTATTGAACTCCGACTGATACTGGCCCGACGTCAGGCCATGGCGGGCGACCCAGGCGGCGCCCTTGCGGCGCTCCCAGATGGCCGCATAACGCACGCCCTGGGGCGTCCAGTAACCGTCCACGTGAACCAGGCGGTAGCCCTGGCCAACCGCCTTGTTGAAGGCGTTCTGATACTGGCCGGAGGTGAGGCCGTGGCGGGCGAGCCAGGCCGGGCCCTGGGTGCGCAGAAACAGCGCGGCGTAGCGCACGACGCCGCCTTGCGTTGCGTAACCTTCCACGTCGACCAGCCGGTAGCCCTTGCCGGTCAGGTCGTTGAAGACCCCCTGATAGGCTTGCGAGGTCAGGCCGTGCCGGGCGACGAAGGCGCCTGGCGCCTTGGACCACAGGGCGGCGAAGGTGCCGGCCCCCTGGCCGGTTCCGGTGACGGAAATGTCTACCGGGCGATAGCCCTGGGCGGTGTATTGGTTGAAGGCCGCCTGATACTGCGCGGCGCTCATGCCATGGCGCGCGACCCATGGCGCACCGCCGCCGGGGTTCCAGATCGCCGCATAGCGGACGCCCTGCGGCGTGGCGTATCCGTCCACACCGGTGAGCGCGAACCCCTTGGAAACGCTGTTGTCAAAGGCAGCCTGATATTGCGGCGAACTCAGTCCGTGGCGTGCAATGAAATCCGCAACGGCGGCGGACGGAATGAGGATCGCGGCCCAAAGTGCGACCAGTACAAAGCAACGCGGCATATGACTCTCCTGAAAATTTGCAACGGCGACTATTTAGCCGTCTCCCCAACAAAGCATCAAGGTCTAAGGCCACGCCACACAAATTGATGCGTATACGAATGAACCGCACATTTTCGCTACCTTTCCACACACGCGCGTCAGAATTTAGCCACAAGATTTACGTACTGTACGTTACGGGACGACTTTTGCTTTGTCCGTTACCCGATTTCGGTCGGCGCGCGGGCCATAGACGTGGAACTGTGGGGTCCCATCATGAATAGGAATACATGCGCCGCACTGGCATGCGGCCTGTTGCTTATGCTGTCCGCTTTCGCCGCTCCGGCGACGGCGGCGAACCGCTGGAACATCGACACCGCCAGCCTGGCGAACCTGGAAACGTCCGAAGTCGCCACCATTCAGCGGCTGCTGCGCCGGCTCGGTCACCTCGGCGACGCCGACCTGACCCGCAAGCCGGACGAGCGCACGGTCAGCGCGCTCGTGGTGCATCTGACTGAAGTCAATTTCTCCCAGCAGGCAACCGCCAACGCCATCATCCGGTCCCTGTTCCGGACCGCCTGGGTCAAGGAAGGATGGGGCGCCCAGAAGGTTGAAGGCCAGGATCTGGTGGTCGACCCGGACGAAGTCCGTGCCGCCCAGAGCGCCCTGCATGAGCTTGGATATGCGCCTGGCCCGGTTGACGGGATATTCGGACCGGCAACGTTTTCCGGTGTCGAGGTCTTCCAGGAAGACAACGGAATGAACGTCACGGGTCTGTTGACCCGCAACACGGAGGAAAACATTCTGCGCCGCAAGGAACTGCGCAGTGCGGCGCCGAAGGACGTGGTCCGGGTGCTCAACTGGGCAGACTACATCGATCCGGATGTGCTCATAAAATTCGAAAAAGAGACCAACATCAAGGTCGTGCACGAAGTGTTCGAAACGTCCGACGAGACGGCCGCTCTCCTGATGGTCGGCTCGACGCGGTATGACGTCATGGTGCAGTCCGACCTCAAGATGAAAGAGCTTGTCGATGACGGCAAGGTGTTGATGAAATTCGACCGCACCAAACTGCCAAACGCCAAGAATCTCGACGAACTTGCCCTGACCTACACGTCGGTGCTGGACCCGGACAACAAGCACTCGGTGCCCTATATGTGGGGAACCGTCGGCATCGCCGTCAACGAGACCAAGGTCAACCGAATCAGGCAGAATCTGGACTTCAACAGCATGTCGCTGTTTCTGGATCCCGCGATTGCGGCGGATCTTTCGAAATGCGGACTGGCTTTCGTCGACGAACCGGGCGATGTCATACCGCTCATGATCGCACATGTCGGCGGCGATCTGCTCGACATCAAACCGGAAGACATACAAAAGGTCGAACAGGCCATGTCGAAGGTTGCGAAATACATCAACGTGGTCTCTTCAGACCGGATCATCGACGACATTGCAGAAGAAAAATACTGCGTCACGATCGGGTATTCAGGTGATGTTTTCGGTGCCCGTGACACGGCAGCCGAGGCCGGCGGCGGTACCATCTCATACCATGTCCCTGCGACCGGCAGCGTGCTGTGGTTCGACCGCTTCATCATCCCCAAGAACGCTCCAAATGTGGAGGCGGCCTACAAATTCATCGACTTTCTGATGAGACCGGAGATCGCCGCCGCGAACACCAACTACCTCCAGTACGCGTCTCCCAACGTGCCGGCGAAACAGTTCGTCGAGCCGGAAATCAGAGACGATCCGGGCGTCTATCCGCCTGCCGACGTGATGAGAAAGCTGGTGGTCCTTTATACCGAGGACACCGTAGAGCAAACAAAGGCCTATTCGCGGATTTGGTCCCAAATGCGACGCGATTAGGAGTGTTTCGGCGCCTCTACGCCTCGTCGGGCGTCAAGCGCACGTAACAAACACGGAACGGCCACCGTGCCGACAAGAGCTGACGCTAGCCTCTTGTCGAGCCGGTGCCGTTCTTTGCCTGGCAAGTGCAACCCGGCCGGGGGAACCAACCAAAGCCGTGTGGGAGTTGCAAAGGTCTGAATCAAATGATGCGATATTTACGAGTTGCCCTTCTGGCCCTGGCCGCCTTTTCAGCGACTGCCGGACCGGCTTTGTCCGGCGAGGCAACGATGCGCATGCGCGGCGGCACGCAAACCTTCACCGGGGACCTGCTCGGCTTCGACGGCAAGTCATACTTTGTCGAAACCCCGGTGTTCGGGAAGGTCTATCTCGATGCCAAGAGGTTTGAATGCATCTCCGGAGACTGCCCGCGAACCGTGACCAGCGGCACCGCCGCGCCGGCGCCGGACAATGCCGTACCGGCGGGAGACAACGCGGCGCCGACGGCGGACAATGTCACACCGCGCGAGGACTATGGCGAGGCTCCCGCAAGGATGGATCCGGACAAGCAGCGGCAGCTCTTCATGGAATTTCTTGAGTGGCGCAAGGGCCGGGGCAATTAGGTCCCACACTCACTTACCCTGATCAGGGTTTGCCGGTCAGTTTGACCGGGCACGATGTGGCGGTGCCGGGGTGGACCGGTTCACTTCCTACCCGCGTATAGCGTGAACACCACCCGCCATGCCCGATCGGCCCGGCTGCGGGCTTCGGCATCGCTCAACGGCGCGGTGACCCCGATCACACGCCTGATCTGCAGATCGCCGATCAGCAGGCTGAGATAGACATCGACGATGTCGTCGGTTGCCTCGAAGGCCAGTTCGCCGCGCGTACGGGCCCGTTCGAAGACCTGCACCAGAAGCGGCGCCACCGAATTGCGGCCGGCCTGGAACAGGGTTTCTCCAAGCATTCCGCTGTCGTCCGCGTCGGCCGCCGCCGCCCGGTTCAAGATGATGGCTTTCTCGCCGGTCACGAGCGCCAGCAAGGCCGGGCCGAGTTGTGCGATCGTCTCCTCAATGCTTGCCCCCTGATCGATGGCGCTGCGCAAAAGCGCGGTGACGTCCCGGGCATTGGCTTCGACCAGCGAGCGGAACAGGGTCTGTTTGTTGCCGTACCACCGGTAAAGCGTTTCGTTCGACGCGGCGGCACGCCTGGCGATGGCCAGCATCGAGGTTGCGGCGTATCCCTTTTCGGCAAGCAGTTCGTATGCGACCGCCTCGATCTGTCTGCGGCGCGCTTCCTGTTTCTCGGGCCTCATTGGCACTCCAGCCGGCACTGTTGACAATAACCGTACACGTGTATACGGATATTTGAAATCGTACACATGTGTTCGTTTATAAGGATACAACCATGCAGAACGCAACCCGCGGACCACAAGCGGCACTCGGCGCCCTGATCGGACTTCAGGTCATCATGCTCGCGTCTTTGATGACCAGGACCCCGCCGCATCCTCCCGTCACCATCGCCCTCTTCGCCATGGGTCCGTTCCTCGGCTGCTCGGTGTCGGTTGCAATTGCCGCCTTTGTGCTCGCGGCAACGGGCTCGCGGCTGAGCGCAGTGATTTCGGTCTTCGCGGCGCTTCTGGCCCTCATCTCCTTCGGTCCGCAGAAATGGTTCGACGCCGCGATCGCGGAAATCTGGCCGGCCGTGCTGGTTGCACAGATCGCGGCGGCGGCCGTCCTGTGGTGCGCCGTTCAAACCCTGCGGCGCGGAGCGACCTGAAGCACTCTATTCGGGCAGATGCGGCACGCTGCTCATGCCGCTCGATATGAAATGGGTGAGGAATTCGCAGAAGGCGCGGGTCGCCGACGAGAGTTCCGCGTCGCGGCGCCAGCCGAGACCCACATCCATGGAGTGGACATGTCCGGCAAGGGTTTTCACCTCGATGCGCTGGCCCTCGAGCGACCAGGGCCGGTAGACCATGTCGGAGAGGATGGTGATGCCCATGCCGCTGGCCACCATGCCGCGTAAGGCCTCGACGGCAGAGGTGCGGAAGGTGATGTTGGGTTCGAACGGCGTTTCATTCCAGTAGCGCATAGCGGCCATCTCGGCCTCATCGACGGTCAGCATGAGATAGGGCTCACGGGCGATATCCTCCAGGCCGACCTCTTCTTTCTGCAGCAGCGCGTGGTCGGCACAGGCCCACAGGCGGCGGCGCGACCGGATCAGCGTTTCGGACTCGATCTCGCGGCTGTTCTCCAGGTTCGAGACCAGCATCACGGCGGCGTCGAGCTTGCCAGAGACAAGCCCCGCTTCGATCTCGTCACGGTCCTGCTCGAACAGCTGGATCTCGATTTCGGGAAACGTGCGCTGGAAGCGGAACAGGATGGGCGGCAGGAAATATCCGACCACCGTATAGGAGACGCCGACCTTTATCTTGCCCGAAACGGCGCGCCCTGTGCGGCTTGGCGCGCGGGTCGCCTCGGAGACGGCAGCGGTGATGTTGCGGGCATGCTGGAGGAACTGATG
>JAJFHL010000329.1 GCA_021775615.1 Hyphomicrobiales bacterium | reverse complement strand
TGATGCACGTGCTGCTGCGCGACAAGGAGGCCGACGAACTGTTGCGCCTTCCGGACATCGACGGCGCCGGTGAAGATGTGATGAGCGAGCTGAGCCGGCTGGCGAAAACTCCCGTGACGCCGTTGACCGCCGAAGAGCTGATGGCCAATGCGGTCAAGCGGCCGGCGCCGGAGGCGCTTTTGCGTCTTCTTGGCGCTCATGTTCTTGCCGCAGCCCAGAACCGGGCCGTTCAGCGCGGCGTCAAGGTGGATACTCTCGATCTTGTCGACGATGCTCCGGCACAGGCGATTGTCGCGGCGGCACGGGCCACCGGCGCCGATACCATCGTCATGGGCACGCGCGGATTGCGCAACATCGAGGTGATCACCTTTGGAAGTGTCTCCCAGGAGGTGTGCCGAACCGCACCGTGCACCTGCGTGGCGGTGCATTAGGTCATGGACTCATAAACCGCGGCGGGGCAATCGCCGGAGCAATCATGGTTAACTGCCGATTAACGCGAACATGGCAAAGTTGTGTCATGGGGCTCGCTGAATCGACAACTTGACAGATGGCTGAGGGGAACCTGCAGAATTTGCTCGTCGGTAAGGACGACGATGCGCGTGCCGTGATCGCACAGCGTGTCGGCGAACGCCTTTGTCTCGATGATGTTCCGGAGGCCGAACAGCGCGCCGCGCAAGCGCTGGCGCGGCACCTTGTGGCGGACGCCGTCGAGCGGGTGAGAGGAGCGCTCTCGCAAGCCGTAAAGACCGCCGCTTACCTGCCGCGGGACGTGGCGCTGAAGATCGCCCATGACGTGGATGCGGTGGCCTGTCCTTTCCTTCAGGCGACCGAAATCTTCAGCGAAGACGACTGGAAACAGCTGGTGCTGACGATCTCCCGCGGTGCCCGGGTGGCGGTGGCGACACGGTCGTCGCTCAGCGAAGGGGTGACGGTGGTACTTGCGGAGGTCGGCGACTCGGTGGCCGCCCAGGCGCTCATCGAAAATCCCGCGGCTCCGATGACCCAGCCGGTCTGCGATACTCTCATTGACCGTTTCGAGGAGGCCGGATGGGTGCTCGACACGCTGGCCAAGCGTGACGACCTGTTCGCCGATACGGCGGCCCGGCTGCTCTCGAAGGTGTCGTCGTCCGCGCGGGCGCAATTGACCAAGGCCTATGGCCTGTCCGCATCGGTCGCCATCCTGTCCGACGATGCCGAAGCCGCCGCCATGCTGAAGTTGATCCGCAACGTGCAGCCGCCCCGGCTTCCCCAGTTCATTCAACATCTGCGCGACCGCAAGCTGTTCAGTTACGCCTTGATGCTTGCAGCGCTGCGCGACGGGTCTCTCGATTTCTTTGAAGCCGCACTGTCCGATCTTGCGCGGCTGCCTCTGGCGCGGGTGCGTCATGTGATCGATTTCGGCAACGACGGCATCCTGACGGGCCTGCTCAGCCGGGCCGGTATTCCGCAGGACGTCTATGCCGAGTTCTGGGATGAGCTGACGCGCCTGCGCGGCGACAAGAAGCTTCGGGTGTGACCGGTGCCGCGCGCCTCATTCAGGCATCTTCCGGCCGGATGAACCTCTGCTGATCCTGGATCGCCTGCACATCGTCCGGGCGTTCGAAGGCGGCCGGCACGGGGTCGCCCGGCTGGCGCGGCCGGCCGATCGCGCGGAACCAGTCTTCCAGCCCGGGAGGTGAAATCATCCACAGGAGCTTCATCTGGGTGTCTCCGGTGTTGTGGATGATGTGCTGCACCGCGCGCCCGACGAGGATAAGCGTGCCCTCTTCAAGTTCGTGGCGCTCGCCGTCCAGTTCCGCATGGCCGGTGCCGCGATAGATGAACAGCATCTCGTGCGCCCGTTCATGGGCGTGTTGGCGCACATGGGTGCCGGGCTCGAGCACCTGAACGCCGGCCGAAAAGGAATCGTAAGGCGAATTGTAGGGAGTGATCTTGGCGATGGTGTAGCCGGTGGAAGGCAGGGGCTGCCAACGGGCGTCGCCCTCGTCTGGCTGCACGACGATCGCGGGGCCTTTCTCGAATGCGGTCATGTGTTCGGATTCCTCGCGCGCTGGGACCAGCTTTGCCGAAACAATCTGAGCGAATATGTCGACTGTCAATGTCCGGTCCACGATTTGACGCGTTTGTCTCCCCATCACCAAGAAAGTATTGTCCTTGCCCGGCTTGGCCGAACGAAGACAAACAACGAGGAAGTGGCGCTGCTGCTGTACCTGTGCAGGGGACCCGGCAAGCTGGCGGCTCATATGGCTCATGACAGATACCTCCCGCATCATTCAGATGTATGACCGGCACCCGATTTCCGCGGCGCAGGTCATCGCCAGACTAACATCGGAACGCGGCGACCTGAGCGACGTCGGTCCCGAAGATCTGTTTGCCCACGACCAGGATCACTATGGCGGGCTCGACGCCAATGATGCGATTGCCAGGCTGGCCGACCTGAAGCGCGGAATGCATGTCGCCGATTTCTGCGCCGGCCTCGGAGGGCCGGCACGGTATCTGGCGCATTCGCGCGGGGTGCACGTCACCGGGATTGACCTCAATGCGGGCCGGGTGGCGGGGGCGGCGGAACTCACCCGTCTGGTCGGTCTGGAGGATCAGGTGGAGGTAAGGGAAGGGGATGTTACCGCCACCGGGCTGAGCGATGCGGAGTTTGACGCGGTGGTCAGCCAGGAAGCCTTCCTCCACGTGCCGGACAAGGCGGCGGTGGTGCGCGAGGCGCACCGCGTTCTCAGGCCCGGCGGCCGGCTCGTCTTTACCGACTGGGTGCTGCATGCGCCGCTCACCGACGCGGACGCGGATGTATTGTGGCGCGGCCTCGCGGCGCAGACACTGCAATCCATAAGCGATTACGAGGCACTGCTGCAAAGTGCTGAATTCACGGTCGAAAGGACCGATGACCTGACGGCGGACTGGGCGGTGATCCTGGACCAGCGCTTCGCCATGTACGAGGCGCTGCGCGCCGAAACCGGTGCGGCCGGCCTGCCGCAGGGCGAGGACGCCTTTTACGAGGCCTATGCGCGGCTTGTGGCGCTGGTTCGCGACGGTGTGCTTGGCGGCGGCCGCTTTGCCGCGCGCAGGTAGAGATATAGTCTCGGTAACGAACCAACACCGAATCGGCCGCTGAAATGAAAGAACCCCTGCACACTTACGAAACTTGCATCAAGCCGGAATGGATCGACGAGTACGGCCACATGAATGTCGCCCACTACATCACGGTCTGCGATCAGGCGACCTGGGGCTTCTGGCAGTTCGTCAATGCCGGCCGGGAGATGCACCAGCGCCACGGGCATGAATACGTGGTCCTGGAAACCCATGTGCATTATCTGGACGAGGTTGTTGAAGGCGATGAGGTGCACGTGACAACCCAGTTGCTTTCCCACGACGACAAGCGGTTCATCCTGTTCCACCGGATGTGGCGCACCGCCGACGGGGCGCTGTCGGCGACCAATGAGGTCAAGGGGCTTGCGTTCAATCTGCCGGAACGGCGCATCGAACCGTTTCTTGCCGAAGTGAAAGATCGCATGGCGAAGATTCTCGAAGCGCACCGGATGCTGGAGGCGCCGGAACAGGCGGGCCTGGGAATCTCGCTGAAGAAGCGCTGAGCGGCGTTAACGCATTCCGAAATTGGGCGGCACACTATTGGACAGTCCGGTACACCTGCCGGTAAAGTGGGTTGGAATCGGTTTGAGGAGAGTGGGATGAGATATCTGGCGGCCGCGTTGTGTCTCGTATTGGTGGCACTGGCCACCATCACATTGGCTCCAGGGCCCGCAAAGTCGCATGTCTGGCTCGATGTTTATGGCCCGGGCGTGCGTGACCACGACCATTTCCACATTCCGCATTTCATCAGCCCCTACTATCACAGCTCGCGCCGGGCGCGTCCGCATCACGGCCTGTCACCGAAAACCAATCACAAGGGGCGATGCTGGAAATGGGCGAAGCGGTGCTCCGTCAACTGGAGCATAGGCACCGTGGATTACAACGGCTGCCTGAAGTACCACGGCTGCTACTACGAGTGAGCCAGCCGGCGGCGTCAGACTCTTTGCCTGGGTTTGATACAAGTCAACGCCATACCCACGCCCATATCGGACACTCCAATCAACACAACGCCACGATGAGTGGCGATGCGAAACTCTGGAGAGACCGATGAAGTTTTTAAGAGTTGCAGTCGTTGCTGCGGCGCTCGCCTTGGCGTTCGCGCTGCCCACCAAGTCACACGCCACTTCGTTCAGTTTCGGGTATTACGGGCCTGGCTTCACCGTCTATGGCGGGCACTATCCGTATTACTATTATCCCTACTACCGGCCCTATCCCTATTACGGCTACCGGTACCGCTATCGGCCCGCCTACCGCTATCGCAAGTCCTACCGGCATCGCCGCGCCTATCGCAGCTATGGCGGAAGCTGTTCACGCTGGAGTCGGCGTTGCGCGGCGAACTGGGGTTACGGCGGCAACGATTACTACGGCTGCATGCGCTATCACCGTTGCCGGTGAAGCCGAAGCGTAGCCTAGAGTTATCGATGCTCCTCCACGTGGGCATCGACGAGGGCCTTGTTGTAGGTGTCGAGCGCGGCGACGCGCTCGGCCCAGCCCAGGGTCTTTGAAGTGTCGGATCCGTCGACCACCGCGATGCGCGTATAGCTGGCCGTGTCGAAGGCGCGCAATGCCGCCGAGAGGGTGTCCTCCGGGGTCAGCAGAGGCATCTCGTCGTCGCGCTCGGGCGGCTCGGCGCGCTCCTCGTCACTCAACGGGACCATGAAGTCGCGCACGTGGATCTCGCGCACGATGTGCTGGTGCGGTCCTTCCTGCAGGAAGAGGCCGCGTTGCGACAGTTGCCAGTGGAAGAAGCTCTGGCCGTGGAATGCCTGCATCATGCCCGACGCGAGAGAGATCGCGGGCAGGGCGGCGATGACCACCTCGTAGTCCTGCGTCAGTTCGAAGACGATGAGGGCGGTGGAGATCGGCGCCCCCAGAATGGCGGCGGCGACCGCACCCATGCCGACAATGGCATAGAGCCCGTTGCTCGAGGCGTATTCGGGGAACACGGAGGCTGCAATGATGCCGAAGGCGCCGCCGGTCATGGCGCCGAGATAGAGCGACGGCGAAAACACGCCGCCGCCGAACCGGCTGGCAAGCGTGATGGCGGTGGCGACCGTTTTGGCCACCAGAAGCGCCAGCAGCATGATCAGCGAGAACCGCTGGGTGAGGGCGGCGTTGGTCGCCTCGTAGCCGACCCCGAGGATCTCAGGCAGGAACACACCGATGGCGCCGATGAGAACGCCGCCGATCACCGGCCTCAGCCAAAGGGGCATGGTGACCCGGCGCGCCGACCAGTCGGCCCCCATGGCGACGAACTGGAAGCAGATCGCCACTGCACCGCAGGTGATGCCGAGGATCGCGAAGGCGGGAAACTCCCAGTAGGACTCGATCTGATAGTGCGGCAGGATGAAGGCCGGGAAGTCGCCGAGGTGATTGCGGGTGACCAGGGTCGCGCCGACGCTGGCGATGACGATGGGAATGAAGGCGCTAAGGGCATAGTGGCCCAGGACCACCTCGAGAGCGAAGAGAACACCGGCAATCGGCGCATTGAACGAGGCGGAGACGGCCGCCGCAACGCCGCAGCCCAGAAGCGTGCGCTTGGCGGCGGCGGACAGCCGGAAGTGACGGTCGATGCCCGAGGCCAGCGTTGCGCCGAGATGCACCGCCGGTCCTTCTCGGCCGGCACTGGCGCCGGCGCCCAGCGATACGGCGGAGACCAGGGCCGAGCCGAGCCCGTGCATGAAGTTGATGCGTCCGCCGCCGAGCGCTCTCGCCTCGATCACGTCGGCGACACCTTCGGGGCGGCGTTTGGGCAGAGCATACTGCAGGAAGAGGCCGACCAGCAGGCCGCCAAGCGCGGGGACGATGAGGACCAGCCACCAGGGTTTGTCGGCGGCGAGCGTTGCGACCACATCGTGACTTGGGTCGCCGAGCCACAGTTCCTGGACATTGCCGATGGTGACCCGGAAGCCCCAGACCGCGTAGCCGACGACAGTGCCGATCACCGCCGCCAGCAGCCAGATGAGTGGCTGGCGGTCGTCCTGCATCTTGCGCATGTTGGGCGCAATCCGGCCGCCGACAAAAGGCAGCAGCCTGCTGATCAGATCAGGCATTTTCGCGGTTCACCGCCATCAGCGGTGGTCTTCCTGGTTGTCGCCCCCGGCAACCCATTTTCAAGTGTTAGCCGATTCTGGTGCGGAGGTCAGGGATTTGCGGCATTTCGCTGCGAACTGGGTAAACAATTGAGAGTGAAGGGGCCCCGCTCGGTGGACCGCGATGTGCCGTGGCGGCGGCTGCGGTCCTCACCACCTGTCTTCGTCCGGCTTGACCGGACGATCCGGTATCCGCCGCGCTCAAAGACCGTGGCACGGCAGTGCTTCCATCGCGCCTTTGTGGCTATTGGGTCCCCGGTCAAGCCAAGGGAAGACAAAACGGGAAAGTCATTCGTGCGCAAATGCCCGTGCCCTGTGAGAGCGCTGCAGACCGGGCCTGTGTCCGAAATGCCACATCGCACAACTTTCTCTCGAATTCAGCCGTTTTCAAGCGTAAATCCCTCAATTCCTATGTACGGCGCCGGGATGCGTGGCTAATGTCCGATCAATGAGATTCGGCTTCCATGGGGGACTCGTGAGGGCAAAGCTACTAGCGACGGTGTCGGCGACGGCCATTGCGCTTGGTGCAGTCACCGTACGCGACGCCCGGGCCGATGTCTTCGAAGATGCCTTCGGCGACAACTGGTATGTTTCGGTCTTCGGCGGCGGCGCTTTCACTGAGAGCGCGCATTCGAACTACACTGGCGATATCTACGAGATCCGGCTGAAGGACGGGTTTACCGTCGGCGGTGCATTCGGCGGGGAGATCGCGCCCGGGCTGCGTGCCGAACAGGAAGTTTCCTATATCAGGCATAAAAACCGGAATACGCGGTTCAATGTGAACGGTGCTAGCCAACCTCTGTCTGGCGATACGGATGCCTTGTTCATTCTGGCCAATCTCTGGAAGGACATCGATCTGGGAATCGCCTCCTTGTACGCCGGTGGCGGCATTGGAACGGCCATTCTCGGTATCGATGGGCAATTCACAGAGGGGCCGCGGGTGCGCGGCTGGGGCGACAGCGCGGTTGCGTTTGCCACGCAGATCGGCGGTGGCGTCCGGCTCGGACTGACCGACAGACTGGCGCTTGACGCGGGATACCGGCTCAAGATGGCGGTGGACGCAGGCCTGGCGACGGGAGGATTCTTCGGCAATGAGAATGCAACCCTCACCTTTTACGACCACATCCTCCAGGCCGGCCTGACCTACGCGATGGGCTCGAACGCGCAAGTGCTGCCGGCCGGCGCCGGCAATCCGGATGAGATGGATTGGTACGTCAGTCTGTTCGGTGGCGCGCTCATCGGCGACGACATGGGGATGGACTATGGCACCGTTTATGCGCTGGACAACAAGACCGGCTTCACCATCGGCGGTGCCATCGGCACTTACCTTGCGCCGGGCCTCAGAGGCGAGCTTGAAGTCTCCTACATGCGACAGGCCGCCGACAGTTATTCCGGCCTGGTGACCGGCAGTCGTCCGTCGTCTGGCGATGTCGATCAGGTCTACATTCTGACGAATCTCTGGAAAGACTTTCACGTTGGGGCGTTTTCGCCCTATGTCGGCGCCGGTATCGGCGTCGGATACATCAACACAGATGATTACGTTTTCAACGCCAACACTGTATGGGACACGGACGGTGTTGGGCTGGCCGGTCAGTTCGGAGCTGGCGTCAGGGTCGCGGTGACCGAAAACCTGGCTCTCGATGCCGGCTACCGGTTCAAGAGCATCGTCAACGCGCTTCTGCCCGGCGATGCGGCTGGTGTGAGCGACAACACGAGCCTGGCGACCTATAACCATATTGTGCAGGTCGGTCTGACATACGGCTTTGGCGGAATGAACATCACGCCGGTTGCCGATCCCGATCCGATGGACAAGACTTCGGACTGGTACTTGAGCATATTTGCCGGCGCCGCAGTTCCGGAAGAGACGCATATCTCCTATTCCGGAGGCAACTATCTGGTCGATTTCAAGACTGGCTTTACGGTCGGTGCGGTGGCCGGCACAAATGTTCTGCCGGAGATGCGCGGCGAACTGGAACTCTCCTATGTCGAATACGAGAGCGATACCTCGACGGAGGGCGGTGTGACCTTGAATGCCCCCGGCGATGTCGGTGCGGTATTCCTGCTCGCCAATCTTTGGCAGGACTTCGATATCGGCATGGGCTTCACGCCCTACGGCGGTTTCGGCCTCGGCATGGCGTTCACCAATGTCGAAATCGATGTTCTGAACAATGGCGGCGGTATCGACGACACGTCGACCGCACTAGGCTCGCAGCTCGGCGCTGGGATCACCTTCGACGTGTCCGACAAGGTCACTATCGACGCCGGTTACCGCTTCAAGATGGCGCTGGATGTCCTGACCAAAGGACCCGGCAATATCCACGGCATGGGCAGCTATTACACCCACGTTCTCCAGGCAGGTGCCGGCTGGAATTTCTGACGGGCACACCCGACCCCCGATCGGCGGCGGCCGGAACAGACTGACGCCGCGCAAGAATCCTCCGTGACAGCGGCTTCCCAATTCGCCACATTGCGCGCATGAACCAGAAGCAGTGGTCGATGTCTGGGCGGTCCACTATCCGGCCCGCTGCAGCCGCTTCGGAGCGGCAGGCTCAGCTGATCCAGCAGGGCATGGCCTTGCACAATGCGCGCAAGTTCCGCGAGGCGGAGCGCTGCTATCAGATGGTGCTGCGCGACAACCCGAAGCACCCCGATGCACTCAACCTGATGGGCGTATTGGCGGTGGAAGCGGACCGGTTCACCATCGCCATTGGCTACCTGCGCAAGGCTGTGACGCTCGATCCGCGCCAGGCGATGTACCAGAACAATCTCGGCAACGCGCTGCTGGTCCATGCGTTGCCTGACGAGGCGATCCCGCATCTGAAGAAGGCGGCGCAGCTCGACGGGAAATATGCCGAGGCGATGTGCAATCTCGGCCGCGCCTACCGCACCATCGGCGATGCCCAGAAGGCGAGGCGCTGGTTCGAGAAAGCGCTGAAGGCCGATGCCGGGTTCCTTCGGGCCCGGGCGGGGCTGGCGGAACTCTCCGTGGAACTCGGCCAGACCGAGGAGGCGACCGACGCCTTCCGCAAGATCCTGGCGCTCGATCCAAGGCAGATCGAGGCTCTTTGGGGCATTGCGCTCGCCCGCAAGTTCGAGGCGGGCGATCCCGAAATCGCCTCTATCGAGCAGGTCCTGAGTGATCCGACGCTCCGCGCCGACCAGCGGGCGCCGCTGCACCATGCACTTGGCAAGATCTACAACGACATCGGCCGCTGGGAGGACGCGCTTGCCCACTTCATCCAGGGCAAGACCGACAAGGCCATGAAGTTCTACATGGAGCTCCACCGGCGCACCTATGCGAACCAGCGCCAAACCTTCACCAAGACGTTCTTTGTGGCGCGGCCAGGTTACGGCGTCGACGACGAGCGTCCGGTCTTCATCGTCGGTATGCCGCGCACCGGCACCACGCTGACTGAGCAGTTCCTGGCCAGCCATCCTCAGGTGCATGGGCTTGGCGAACTGCCGGACATGCGCAAGATCGGCCAGGAGTTCAAATATGGCCGGCCGGAGCCGAAAGAGTTTGCCGACGCGGTTGCGGCGATGGGACCGAAACAGGCGCGCG
>JAJFHL010000328.1 GCA_021775615.1 Hyphomicrobiales bacterium | reverse complement strand
ATCACGGACAATCTGCCGTGCTTTGACGAGGCGCCGGGGTAGTGGGCTGACGCGGTTGGGGTTTGCTCCGCGAATTCCAAAGTTGTCTCATGCGGTTACTGGATCCCCGCTTTCGCGGGTATGACGCCTGGGTGGGTTGGTTTGTTTTCCTCGGGTCGAGCCTGAGTATTAGGGGGTGGGGGATGTGTGGGGGCGCGGGGCCCTCCGTTCAATCGCCGCTCCGGCGCAGGCCGGAGCCTACTCGCACTTGCTTCGGGGCAGATGGTCTGCGGGTTGGGAAAAGGCGGCGTCAACCGGCGGCGCGTTGCCCCTTCTTCGAAGGGCATGCGTTGCTGAGAGGCGAGTGGGCTCCCGCTTTCGCGGGAACGGCGTGGAGGGATGGTGTGGGAGATCCTCGGGTCGCGCCCGAGGACGACGGGGTGAGTTTGATCCTGATCAAGGTGCATCGGGCGCAGGGGCCTAGACTTTTTGCATCATCAATCGGGAGTGAGCAGGCCATGTTGCAGGTCAAGGATCTTATGAGCGGTGCGGTGGACGCGGTGGCTCCGGACGCCCGTCTGCACGATGTGCTGAGCGCCATGAACCGGGCAGGGTACCGGCACCTGCCCGTGGTCGCGAACGACACGCTGGTGGGCATCATCACCGACCGGGACGTGCGCCTGGCGGTCAACTCGCCGGTGGTCGACAAGGACACGAACCCTATCCGCGAGGATATCCTCGACGGGGTCAGGGTCGACGAGTGCATGACCCGTGATCCGCAATGCGTATCGTCCGACATGGCGGCGTGCGAGGTGGCCGACCTTCTCGCCCTCAACAAGTTCGGCGCCATGCCGGTGGTGGACGACGGCAGGCTGGTGGGGATGATCAGCACTGTCGACTATCTCAAGCACTATGCGGCGAATGGATGACCGCCCCCGCGATTTGCCGGCCGGAAGTTAAAGATTTTCTGGGACACCGGGGCTATCCTTGACGCTTCGCCGGGCCCGCCAATTCGATAGAGCGTGCCTGCACTTTCAGAGCGGGATCAGGAAAAGTGGATACCGGTTTTCCGTCCGATCCCGCTCTAACTTACAGAGGTCGATCACGTTTTATCGACTTAGGTGATTCAACCTAAGTCGATCGTGATCTAGACGACGGGTGCGCCGATGCCGAAGTTCCTGTTCAAGGCCAATGACGATGTCCTTTCATACTGCAGTTGCGTCGGTGAGCCGGCCATGTCGACCGGGCAGCTCGATTGCCCGTGGTGCGGCTGCGGGTGGCTGATCTCATGTGCGAAATGCGGCAAGGCGTTCACCTATGCGGTGGTGCGCGAAACGGATATACCCATTGTCGAGCTGGGGCGGTGCCGCACCATATAAAGCGCAACGCACCCTGGGGCGCGGCGAAGACAGCCCTCAAATTTGCAGCCTTATTTGCAGCCGTAGCGAAATTGCCGCAGGATGGGCGCCGATAGCCTTCGGGCGATAAATCGGCGAGCGTTGCCATGCACTGGATGTGGAAAGGCCTTTGCCTGCTCCTGTTTATCGGGCTGCCGGCCCCTGCGGATGCCGAACAGGTCCCGCGGTCCTGCGACGAGTGGAACGCGGTCTATGCCGCGCCGCCCGATGAGGAGGGCGTGCGCGTCCTGGCGGAAATCGGGCCGGTGACCGGCAGCGACCCCATGCCGTTCACGCTGACCGGTGTCGACGCGTCCGGCGGTGCGCTGTGGGTGCACAGGACGAAGGCCTGGTGTTTCCTGGGGTCCGGCGGATGCCATGTGGGCCTGAGGGCGAAGGGCCAGGGGCCTGAGGACATCGATTTTAAGCACTCTCTCCGGCTCTTGTTCGTGCGATCGTCGAAGACGGACACGAAAGGCACGCCCGACATTCTGGTACTGTCCGGCCTGAGGGCGGCCTTTCTCGACGCGGCGAAATCGTCACGGCCCGATGTCTTCGCGGTCGAGAGGTTTCCCGGCGCGCCGGACACCATCCTGCCGCCCGATGCGTTCTACTTCGAGCGGTGCGGCGCCGGGTGAGCGGTATCGGTATTTGGCATCTCGCGACCCTGCTAATGCTCGTCTGCCTCTCGTGGCCGGCGGTGCCGGCCGTGGCGGATCCGGTTGACGGGCCGGCGGGCGACGCGGATGCGCGCGATTTCTACCTGCCCGACTGGGACGGCGAATGCGGCATGGGGCGCGACCTCCTGCGCGGCTGCGACGCGGTGCGGGCGCGGCCCGTGGTCGATGCTTCCCAGTATCCCTGGAGCGCCATCGGCCGGCTCAACTTTGCAGGCTTCCGCACCTACACCCACTGCACCGGCGCGCTGGTGGGCGAGCGCCTCGTGCTGACCGCCGCCCATTGCCTCTATAACGATGTGCGCAAGAGATGGCTTGATCCAAAGACCGTGCATTTCCTCGCCGGCTACCAGCGCGGCGCCCATGTGGCGCATGCGACGGCGGTCGGCTATCGGGTCTCCGATGTCCACGACACCAAGAGCCGGCGGTTTCGCTACGATCCGGCGCATGACTGGGCCCTGGTCGAACTGAGCGATCCCATCGGAGCCAAGGCCGGCACGCTTGGCTGGTCGGCGCTTGACGGCGAGGCGCTTCAGAGCGCCTTGCGGTCCGGCGCGAGCATCACCTTTGCGGGCTATCCGGCGGTGCGCGGGCATGTGCTCTCGGTCGACCGGACCTGCGCCACGGTGGACGTGCCGGACGAGGACGGGCTCCTCTTCCAGCGCTGCGCGACCATGCAGGGCGACGAGGGCGGTCCGACGCTTCTCACCGAGAACGGCACGGCGTCCATCGTCGCGGTGAGCAGCGGGATTGCCGGGCAGGACGGGGACGTGGTTCAGGTTTCCGTGCCGCTCGCGTTGTTTTCCGCGGAGCTTCTGGAGGCGCTTGGGGACGCGGGTGCGCCGGAGGGCGGGGATGGGCTGGTCGGGCGGCCGGGCGCGCCGCCGCGGGCTCATGAGTGAGGCGATCAGCCCTCCCATCGTCTGTTCAATCGCCGCTCCGGCGGAGGCCGGAGCCCACTCGCATCTGCTCCGGACCCATGGCTTGCGGGGTCGGTAAAGGGCGTTGCGACAACCGGGGGACGCCTTGCCTCGTCTTCAAAGGGAAAACGTCGCTGAAAGGCGAGTAGGCTCCCGCTTTCGCGGGAGTGACGTGATGTGTGGCGGTGTGGCCGTGGAGCAGGTGCGCCCCGTCAGTTGGTCGAGAAGTAGACCGCCGCCATGATGACGCAGACGGCGACGAACTGGAGGCCGACGCGCCAGCGCATCAGGGTCTGCGATGTCGACGCCGAGCCGCCGCGCATCATGTTCCACAGGCCGGCGAACAGAACCACGGCGACGGCGCCGACGGCGATGGGCACAAGATAAGGCCAGATGGCGGTCATGATGTCCTCTAATTTTCTCCAAAGCGCGCCCGCGCTTTATGTTGTTCGGCACCGGCCCACCCCCCCAGCCCAACCACCCCAGGGTACCATTTTCGGGTGGCTGGACAGGGGGCGTGGGCCGGTGCAGATTGAACGCAACACGCTGCAAGCGTCTCCTACTGGTCCGATGCCCAAGCGAGCAGGGGATCGAACAGCCGCTGCGGCAGGAAGCGCTTTAGCACGGCAAAGACCGGTGTCGCCAGAGTAACATAATAGCGCGCCTTGGGACGCGGGCTTTCAAGGGCGTGGAGCAGCTTTTTCAGCACCACTTCAGGGCCGACGGTGACCGGCGACTTGTGGGCCTTCTTGAAGCGCTTCATGACCGCCTTGTAGCCCTCCTTGTAGTGCGAGTTTTCCACATCGATGTGCCGGTCGAAATGGATGCGGGCGGTGTCGTTGAACTTGCTCACCACCGGGCCAGGTTCGATCAGGGAGACGTGGATGCCCGAACCGCGCAGTTCCATGCGCATGGTATCGGAGAGGGCCTCGATGGCGAATTTGGACGAGGTGTAGGCGCCGCGCCATTTCATCGCCACCAGCCCGAGGACGGAAGAGTTCTGGACGATGCGGCCCGCGCCGTTGGCGCGCATCAGCGGCAGGAGGCGGCGGGTCAGGTCGTGCCAGCCGATGACATTGGCCTCGAACTGGGCGCGCAGGGCTTCCACCGGCAGGTCTTCGAGGGCGCCCTGCTGGCCGTAGGCGCCGTTGTTGAAGAGGGCGTAGAGTCGGCCATCGGTGAGTTCGGTGATCTGTTCCGCCGCCTCGATGATCGAGCCCGGCTCGGCGTAGTCGAGGCGGATGGTTTCAAGGCCTTCGCCGCGCAGGCGGGCGATGTCGTCGTCGGCGCGGGCGGTGGCGATCACGTCCCAGCCGCGGGCGTTCAGCTCGATGGCGCAGTGATAGCCGATGCCGGTCGAACACCCGGTGACCACGACGGAACGGTTGGAGGTGGTCACGCGGGACTCTTTTTGGTGGAGGCGGCACCGGCCCGCTCGCTTATTGGCGGATGCGGCACCGGCCCGCGCGCCCTCCCAACCACCCCGAGGGTACCCTGCGTAAGGTTGGTTGGGAGGGCGCGCGGGCCTAGGCGGAGCAGGGGCGACATCCCCTAATTCCCGCCTTCGAGCAGGCGGCGGGCGATGACCTGGGCCTGGATTTCTCCGGCGCCTTCGAAAATATTGAGGATGCGGGCGTCGCAGAGGACCCGGCTGATCGGGAACTCCAGCGAGAAGCCGTTGCCGCCGTGGATCTGGAGGGCGTTGTCGGCGGCCGACCAGGCGATGCGGGCGGCGAGCAGCTTGGCCATGCCGGCCTCAAGGTCGCAGCGCCGGCCCTGGTCCTTCTGGCGGGCGGCGTAATAGGTGAGCTGGCGGGCGATCATGATTTCGACCGCCGCCATCACCAGCTTGTCGGCGACACGCGGGAAGGACACGATGGGTTTTTGAAACTGCGAGCGGTCCTGGGCATATTGCAGGCCGAGCTCGAGGGCGTTCTGGGCGACGCCGATGGCGCGGGCCGCGGTCTGGATGCGGGCGGATTCGAAGGTCTGCATCAACTGCTTGAAGCCCTGGCCTTCCTCGTCGCCGAGCACCGCGTCGCCGGCGACTTCGAACTCGTCGAATGCGATCTCATATTCCTTCATGCCGCGGTAGCCGAGCACCTCGATCTCGCCGCCGGTCATGCCGGGGGCGGGGAAGGGGTCCTCGTCGGAACCGCGCGGCTTTTCCGCCAGCAGCATGGAAAGGCCCTTGTAGCCGGGCTCGTCCGGGTTGGTGCGGGCAAGCAGAGTCATCAGGTCGGCGCGCACCGGATGGGTGATCCAGGTCTTGTTGCCCGAAACCTTGTAGACGTCGCCGTCGCGGATGGCGCGGGTGCGCAGGCTGGCCAGATCAGACCCGGTGTTGGGCTCGGTGAAGACCGCGGTGGGGAGGATTTCTCCGCTCGCGATGCGCCCCAGCCACTTTTCCTTCTGGGCGTCGGTGCCCGAATGCATGATCAGTTCGGCGGCGATCTCCGACCGGGTGCCGATGGAGCCGACCGCGATATAGCCGCGCGACAGTTCCTCCGACACCACGCACATGGATTCCTTGCCGAGACCCAGGCCGCCGTGCTCTTCCGGCACGGTGAGCGCGAAGACGCCGAGCTCGGCCATCTCGGTCAGGAGTTCGAGCGGCACATATTCGTTCTTAAGGTGCCAGCCTTGCGCGTGCGGCACCACCTTTTCGTCGGCGAAGCGGCGCATCTCGGTGCGCATCTGGTCGAGGGTTTCGTCGAGGCCGGTGTCGCCGAAAGTGGCGGCGCCGGCGCGCTCGCGCATCAGCTCGGCGATGCGGCCGCGCACCGGCGCGGTGTTGCCCGACGCGGTGAGCCGGTCGACGGCGGGCATCGCTGCGGCGGCGGCAATGTCGTCGCGGCTGAGGCCGAGTTCGGAGAGCCGGACGAATTCGCCCTGGCTCATGGGGATGCCGCCGAGGATCTGGTTGAGATATTCGCCGAAGCCCGCCTGGACGATGAGCGCTTCCATTTCGCCGAGGCGGCCTTCGCCCGACAGCCGGTCGGCATAGCCGGCGAGCTGGCGCAGTGCCTCCACATAGGTGGCGAGCCAGGCGAGGCCGTGGGCGGCGTGCTGTTCGCGCTCGATCGCGGCGGACGAGACGCGGCCGTCCGACGAGACGGTTTCGGCGATGCGCGCGCGGGCTTTCAGATAAAGGCTGTCCGCCGTCTCCGCCGCGTCGCGGGTGAGGGTGATCAGCTCGTCGACCTTAAGGCCGACGGCCGTTTCCACTTCCGCCAGGCTCATGCCACGTGCTCCCGTGAATTCACTCGTGTTGCTGGCGTGTCCTATAGCATGCTGCGCTGCAACGTAAAACGCGAAGGTTGTGGGTTTGAGTCTCGATTCGGCACCAGCCCACTCCCCCGGCCCAACCACCCGCGAGGATAACATCAGGGGTGGTTGGGCCGGGGGAGTGGGCCGGCCACGGCATAAACACCAACAAGCCGGGGGAGCGTGCCGGTGCCGTCTTCAGCAAAAAAAACCTCTACTTCCGGTTCACCAGCGCCACACCGAGCGTGGTGAGGCCCATGCCGGCGATCTGGATCAGGTTCAGCCGTTCATCGAACATGAAATAGGCGAGGAGCGCGGTGACCGCCGGCACCAGGTAGAGCAGGCTTGCGACCTTGGAGACGGCGCCGTGTCGGATGATCAGCATGAACAGGGAAACCGCGCCGACAGAGAGCACCAGGACCAGCCAGACCATGGCGAAGATGAAATCGCCGGTCCATTCGATGCGGCCCTCCTCGAAGCCGAACATGAGGACGGCGACGAAGACGAAGGCGCCGACATACTGCCAGGTGGTGCCGGTGCGGATGTCCTGGTTCGGCAGGTAGGCCTTCTGATAGATGCTGCCGGCGGTGATGCCGACAAGCGCCGCGGTGGTGAAGATCAGGGCCCAGGTTTCCGGCGCCCAGCCGACGGCCCCTGAGGCGGTTGCCTTGTTGGCGACGACGAGCACCAGCCCACAGAAACCTAGCACGATGCCGAGCCACTGCACCTTGCTGACGCGCTCGCCGAGCAGGGGCTGGGCGACGATGGCGGTCAGCGCCGGTTGCAGGCCGATGACCAGGGCGGCAAGCCCGGTCGGCATGCCGCGCGAAATGGCGGTGAAGACGCCGCCGAGGTAGATGCCGTGGATCAGGACGCCGACCAGAGCGTTCTGCAGGCAGATCGCCGGCGTCGCCGGCCACGGCGCGCGGGTGACGGCGGCGAAGAGGGCCAGCAATACGGCGACGATGGCGAAGCGGTAGGCGAGAAACGTCATCGGCTCCGCATAGGGCAGGCCGTAGGTGGCGCCGATGAAGCCGGTCGACCACAGGAACACGAAAAGGGCGGGGCTCGCCTTGAGCCAGACGGGTTGGGATGTCATGGCGGACCGGTGACGTTCGGGGCCGCCATGTTTGCCTGTGGACGCGGGGCAAGGCCAGCCCTATCTGGAATCGGCACAATAGTGGTATGGGAAAACGATGCCGAACGAACCGACAGTCTGGGAAGCGGTCAAGGACGTCTATGCGCGGTTCGTCGCCGATGACGGCCTGCCGCTCGCCGGCAACATCGCCTTTCGCACCATCCTCTCGGTGTTTCCGTTCCTGATCTTCCTCACCGCGCTCGCCGGGTTCATCGGCAACGCGCAGCTGGCGCGCGAGGTGGTGACGTTCCTGCTCGACAGCGGCCCGGCCGAGCTGATCGAGCCGCTGGTGCCGGAGATCGAATCCATCCTCGGGCGGCCGCGCTCGGATTTTCTGAGCCTCGGCATCCTCCTCACCATCTGGACCGCGTCGGGCGGCGTCGACAGCGTGCGGGTCGGCCTCAACCGCGCCTATGACCTGCGCGAACACCGGTCGTGGTTCATTCTGTTCGCGCAGAACGTGCTGTTCGTGCTGGCCGGCGCGGTGATCCTCATCGTGCTGGCCTTCCTCATCGTACTGGCGCCGGTGATGATCACGATCGTCGATGCCCATGTGCCGGCGCTGCACGACATTGTCGCGGCCTACGAGAAGCTGCGCTATCCGGTCGCCATACTGGTGCTGACCGCGGGCGTCTTCGCGGCGCACTACATCCTTCCCGCCCGCTGGCTGCCCTTCGCCCTGGTCTGGCCCGGGGTGGTGTTCACGGTGATCGTGTGGATCGTGCTGGCGGCCGCCTACTCGATCTACCTCGCCCGCTTCGCCACCTTCGCCAGCACCTATGCGGGCCTCGGCGGGCTGATCGCGGCGCTGTTCTTCATCTACCTGTCCGGCGCGGTGTTGATCCTGGGCGGCGAGATCAACCGGGCGATCCGCAAGAGGAAGGAGGCGGCTGTGGGGGAGTAAAGCGGCCGGTGTCCGCTCTGCATCCCCATACGGACATGTTTCGCTCGGCTGTTCGACGTCCGAAATGTGGTTTTGCCCTTGTTTGGTGGACACCTAAACTGAGGCGCGAAGAGCGCTTGGAGGTGTCAGATGCAGAATCCAAAACCGAAGCCAAAACGTCGATACAAACGTTTCAGTTCCGAGTTCAAGCGCGAGGCGCTGTTGCGCG
>JAJFHL010000327.1 GCA_021775615.1 Hyphomicrobiales bacterium | reverse complement strand
AATTACGCCGCCCTGCGCGCCCGCTGGCATGAGGAGTGCGGGTCAGGCCGGACAGGTTGAGACAGCTACTGCTCAATGAGCTACGGCGAACAAGCAAAAAACCCCAAGCAATCCTGCTTGGGGCCGGAAAATGGTGGGCGTGACTGGGATTGAACCAGTGACCCCTACGATGTCAACGTAGTGCTCTCCCGCTGAGCTACACGCCCTGATAGTCCGGTGGGTCGCCGTTCATATATCGGGATTGGGAGATGGGCGCAAGCCTCTCTGCACACCGGCGCGGTGCCGGCCGCTTACGCCGCCATCATGCGTTCGACTTCCTGCACCAGCTCGCGCAGGTGAAACGGCTTGGAGAGGACCTTGGCCTCTTTCGGCGCCTTGTTGTCCGGGTTGAGCGCAACCGCGGCAAAGCCGGTGATGAACATGATCTTGAGCGCCGGGTCCAGCTCGGCGGCCCGCCTGGCAAGTTCGATGCCATCCATTTCCGGCATGACAATGTCCGTCAGGAGCAATTCGAAGCTCTCGCCCTTGACCTGTTCATAGGCCTGCAGTCCGTCTGGAAAGGAGGTGACGTCATGCCCCGCCCGCTCAAGCGCCTTTTCAAGAAACCGGCGCATGTCCTCGTCGTCTTCAGCCAGAAGTATTTTCGCCATCAACCCATACCACTCTTACGCATCGCGAATCGCGCGACCATACCGACACATGGTAAATACCGCGTGAATGTGACTGACACAAACGGCATTCCTTTGACAGAGCTTCAATCGCATCCCACATAAGCCCGATACAGAGGTTATCGCATCTTGCCATGTGGTTTGCGTCTGATTTCTGCAACCGCGGGGTTGAAACGCGGCGGGTGCCGTGCTTGTCTCTCAACCCTTGACGCCTCACGAATATCCGGCCGGGAACAACACCAATGAATGCGCGATCAGGTGGAACTGCGCCGATAGGAGCGGACTGGTTCGATCCACCGTTTGAGGTGCTCGAACCGGACGTCGCGCGCGCACCCGTCGTGTTCAATTCACCCCATAGCGGGCGCATGTACCCTGCCGGGTTTCTCGCCGGCTCCAAGCTTGACCCGCACGCTCTGCGGCGATCCGAGGACTATTACATCGACGAAGTCTTCGAGGATGTGCTGCATCTCGGCATGCCGCTCATGCGGGCAAACTTTCCGCGCGCATATCTCGACGTAAACCGCGAGCCCTACGAACTCGACCCCATGATGTTCGCCGACCCGTTGCCCGACTACGTCAACACCGGGTCGGTCCGTGTCGCCGGCGGCCTTGGCACGATTGCCCGGGTGGTGAGCGAAACCGAGGAAATTTACCGCGAACCGTTGACCTTCGCGGAAGCGGAAGCCCGCATCCTGTCACTCCATGTGCCGTATCACCATGCGCTCTCGCAATTGCTGGCGCGGGCGCGCGAAACATTTGGCGTGGTGCTGCTGGTCGACTGCCATTCCATGCCCTCATCGGTGCCCTCCACCAGCGCAACCGAGAGCACATCGCGGCCGGACATCATTATCGGCGACCGCTACGGCAGCTCATGTTCGTGTGAAATCGTCGATATGGTGGAGCATCAGCTTATCGGCATGGGATATTCAGTATCGCGCAACCGTCCCTACGCCGGCGGCTTCATCACCCAGACCTATGGGCGACCGATTCAGGCGATGCATGCCCTGCAGCTTGAGATCAACCGCGCGCTCTACATCAATGAGGCCAACCTCGAGAAGCACCGCGGCTTCGACCAGCTGCGCAGTGACATCCGCGCCCTCGTCGCCAATCTCATGGATGCCCTGCCCGGCCTGCTGCGCACCCGCCAGGCTGCAGCCGAGTAAACCGGCGCGACCGCCGGCAATTGCACGGGGCCGACGGAGCTCTCTCACATTTAGACCCTTTCTTCTTCTTACGGAAACGCTTGATGGCGCCAAATCGGTTCGCTCGGCAAGGCGCGGGGCGCCGTTCGATGCGGTGCATCGGGCAAGCGCCGCAACGCTGACGACGGGCCGATTTGGCCCACCGAAGGCCGGAGTTTCACGCCCGCTGACCGCGTTACGGCCCACTTGTGGTCAGCTAGACCACGGCGTGAACCGTGCCTTGTCCGCAGACGTGAAAACCCGGTCAAGTGATTCCGTAAGAAGAAGAAAGGGTCTAGGCAAAAAAAGGGGCCGTTCACACGTGAAGTGGAACGGCCCAAGTCTAGGGAGGAAACGCCCAGAAAGGGCAGCAAGACTGAAGGGCAATGCCTCCGTCTTGCGTGACCTCTATATCGCATTGCACTGCACCAAATTCAAGCCCTTATGGGTTCTGCGACAATCTGTCCAGTGGAAAAATGACAGTGGAATTCTGTGCACCACAAGATTGAGACACGGTCAACTTATTGAAATCACAATAATATTGCATTTCAGCCATGTTCATCCCACGA
The DNA here is from genome assembly GCA_021775615.1 of Hyphomicrobiales bacterium. Taxonomy (GTDB): domain Bacteria; phylum Pseudomonadota; class Alphaproteobacteria; order Rhizobiales; family JAJFHB01; genus JAJFHM01. Next base: position 51,239 of record JAJFHL010000327.1, on the reverse strand, counting down.
CTCGGGAAGGGGTTGCGCCGAAATGCTCGCAATTGCACAATTTCTTATGCTGCGGCGCACATAATATGACGCCGACCAACCTGGACCGAGCGTATCCGGCAGGGTCAGAGGACGGCAGCCGCCAACCTTGAGCGGGGCAATTGCGTGCACCAGGTTCCATCCGAAGCTGCGCAGGCGCGACGCCAGTCCTCGCCCGCGGTCGAGGCTTGCAGCGCACAAAACCCCGCCAGGCGCCAGCACACGCCGGGCCTCGTCCAGCACGGCAGCCGTCTCCGCCGGAGTGAGAAGATCAAGCACAAATGTCATTACGACACGGTCCGCAACGCCCTCTCCCAAGGGCAGTCCCGCGGCGGCGTCTCCCTGCTCGATCCGGCAGCGCGCACCAAATTCCGCCAGACGGGAACGGGTCAGGTTGACCATGACCGTGCTCAGGTCGAGGCCGAAATATGTCGCCCGCGGCGTCAGATGACTTCTGAGCAGGCGCTCGGCAAACCGTCCTGTACCGCATCCGACCTCCACCACCGCGCGGGCTTCTTCGAAACGGCAATTGGCGCACAGATCATCGAATGCCGGGTCCTCATACCACGCTTCTGCGTCCTGGCCCGCTCCGAGAGCGTCGTAATGCGCCTGCAAACGCGCCTGGTCGCCGGGTATGTTCATTGAAGTGTCCATCGATCGCTGCTGAGATCTTACGCCTCTGAAACTGACTTGCGGAAGTGACTTGAGGATGTGGTGCGAATAGGGCATCACTCACGCGCCTTTCCTCAAAGCTCCATAGCACACCGTCATGTCCGAGCCCGCATCCGCCAAGATTGCCGAATTCACCGCTTGCGCCATCGAGCTTGCCGATGCCGCCGGCGAGACCATTCTGCCGCTGTTCCGGTCCGGCACCGCGGTCGAAAACAAGCGGGCCAAGAGCGCTTATGACCCGGTCACCGAAGCCGACCGTGCGGCCGAGCGCGTGATCCGCGATATCTTGATGGAACGCTATCCCGAACACTCGGTATGGGGCGAGGAGCTGCCGCCGCATACGGGCGACAGCCCTTACACCTGGGTCCTCGATCCGATCGACGGCACCAAGGCCTTCGTCATGGGGATACCGGTCTGGTCGACCCTGATCGGCCTCCTTGAAGATGGTGCGCCGCTGATCGGCGTCATGAACCAGCCCTTTGTCGGCGAGCGCTTCGTCGGCGCACCTGGATGTTCGGCGCTTGAGAGTGCGGGCGATCGCCGGATCCTGCACACCAGCGCGACAACGGAGCTTTCCGAAGCGCTCCTCGCCACCACCTTTCCCGGGCCGACCAGATCCAGCGACACCTATCGGCGCTACCTCGCTCTCGAAGATCGCTCAAAGGGCTCTCGATACGGCGCCGATGCCTATTTTTACTGCCTGCTTGCCGCCGGCAGCATCGACCTCGTGGTGGACGCGAATATGGGCGACTACGATATTGTCGCTCTCATTCCGATCATCGAGGGGGCAGGTGGCGTCGTGACGACCTGGGATGGGGGTCCAGCCGCCGGCGGCGGCAATGTCGTTGCGGCGGCAACACGCGAGCTTCACGAAGCGGCGGTCGAAATCCTCGACGGCTGAGCCACGTTCGGGGCGCCGGGCACGAACGCGTCGAACGCCGCCCAGAACTGCTCGCGCAGGTCGTCCCGCTCCATCAACGGTTCATGGCGCGATCCGTCGATGGTGATCTCCCGCGATGTCGGCATGTTCTGGCCAAGCCGGTGGATCGCCTTCGACGAGACGATCCGGTCCTGCCCGCCTGCCAGCATCAGCACCGGGGCCTTGAGAGGACTTGGGAAATGCATGCGCCTCAGTTCCGCCATCGCCTGGAACGCCGCCGACACCCAGCCGATGGTCGGCGCGCCAATGCCCAGACTGCGGTCGGCCTCGAGCAGCTCCACGGTCCGTTCATAGCGCGAAATGTCCGAGGTCAGCCGGTTGGTCGCAAATGATGCCAGCTCCACGGGATCGTCGCCGCCTCCTGGAACATAAAACGACGACAGCCCCATCAGACACAGCACATCGGCCAGCACCCGGATCACAGGCCATGGCATCTGCCGCGGCATCAGCGACACCAGCGGGCAGGTTGTCACCACCCGCGAAAACCAGGTCCGCCTGTCGAGTGCCCGCAAGACGACGTTGGCGCCCATGGACTGCGCCAGGGCGAAGTATGGCGGCGGACAGTCGGGCATAACCACGGTCTCCATGAAGGACACGAGGTCATCGTCATAGGACGCGAAATGGTTCACATGCCCCTTGTTGTGGTTTCGAAGCAGGCGCTGCGATCTGCCCTGCCCCCGCCAGTCGAGCACCGAGACGGCAAAATCCCGGTCGAGCAGATCCTGCACCACCTCGAAATATTTCTCGATAAACTCGCCGCGCCCTTCGAAAACGCACACGGTTCCGCGCACCGGCCGCACATTGGTTCCGAACAGGCCATACCGCAGCCGCGTCCCGTCGCGGGTGTACAGCCAGCCGGCAACCGCGTCATCCGGTATCGGATTGTTCAAGGTGCCGAGGAGAACGGGTGAAACTTCGTCAGCCATCAACAATTCACAAGCGATTCCAAAGGCTTCAAGCGGGGCATCATCGCAACGCCAACCTTCGGTTCGACGCCGGCCCCGCCGCGTCACCATCAACTCTTAGACCACCGACCATTGCGCCGCAAGGGAGACGGCGCGGCCGCACTCACAGCCCCTTGAAGCCGCTCGTCGGGCACCTATATCTGAATCGTGCGAATGCCTGCGATGAGGGTTTGCACGGAAACGCGTAAAATGAAGCCCGGCCATATTGGCGGGCGTTATGAACATATCGCTTCATAGGAGGATGTGTAGATGTTCGACCTTACCCCCCTTTACAGATCAACTGTAGGTTTTGACCGGCTGTTCAATGCACTTGACGGCCTGCATAACGGCGACGCCGCGCCGACTTATCCGCCTTACAATATCGAACGCATTAGCGACGATGAATACCGCATCACCATGGCGGTGGCCGGATTTGGCGAGGACGACCTCTCGATCGAAGTCAAGGAAAACACCCTGAACGTTGCGGGCAAACGCCCCGAAAAGCCCGAAGGTGAAGCCAAAGTGCTGCATCAGGGCATCGCGGCACGCAACTTCGAGCGGCGTTTTCAGCTCGCCGACCATGTGGAAGTCAAGGGCGCCGGCCTTGAGAACGGCCTGCTCCACATCGACCTCAAGCGCGAAATTCCCGAGGCGATGAAGCCCCGCACCATTCAGATCAGCGGCGGAAGCAAGCAGATCGAAGGCAAGAAAGCGGCCTAACACGGGCCTCGGCCAAATTTGATCGCCGAAGGGGCGCTCCTTACGGAGCGCCCTTTTTCTTTCGCCGGCAATCTGGTTCAATCAAGTCAAACATCGAGGCGCAACGACACATCCGATATGCAGATAGACTTTTTCACCACCGCCATCGTGTTCGGCGTCCTGGGCTTCGGATGCTGGCTCATGGCCGCGCGCAACAAGCGGCCGGAAGCGGCCGAGCGCAAGGGCGCAGGCAAGCCGGGTTTCTATCTGCGCCGCAACCTGTTCACCACACGCGGCAACGTATGGCGCTGGGGCTATCTCATCTTCAATGGCATTGCCGTGTTGAGTTTCGCAGCCCTGCTCACCCTCAGCTACATCTAGCGCCGCGCACGCGAAACCATCAGCACGATGATGGCCGCCACACCTGCCGCGGCCACGGTAAGCTCTTCATGAATACCGAGTTGGATCGCCACCCCTCCGGCGATCACGCACCAGATGAGCGGCACCGCGAACAGGTACAGCGGCGCTGCCGGACGGGCTGCAAGCAATACCCCGAGAGTGAAGATCACAGTGGGACCGGGCGCGACGCCGAAAGCGCCTGTCTCTAAGAGATCGCGTCCCAGCGCTGCCACCAGCAGCGGGTAGCCCAAAAGCCCGAGCGCCACAAGCCCGGCACCTGACCAAACGGTCTGGTTCGGTTCAGAACCGAATCGCAGGCGCCGCCGGATCAGTCCGGCCCAGACAAAACCCAGGCCCTGCAGCACGAAAGCCGCGCCGAACCCATAGGCCCAGAAATCGATCTCGGAAAATTCAGCCAGAAAATAGACCAGGCCGGTCCAGCCCCAGGCGCCTGCAAGCAGGGCCGCAACCGGCCGGCCCGCTCTTGCCGGAAACCTGGCGACGAGAAAGACGGCGGTCACGCCGAGCAACAGCGCCACGGCCTGCGCCGGCCATATGGATGAGTTGTACTCTGCCAGAATGGCGAAGAAAACTTCGGCACTGTAGGGGATCACCGCGGGCCGGCTCCCGCCTCACAGACTTTCGACATGGGCTATCATTCGCTGCAGCATGGAGCGGTCCGGCAGCGGATCGTATCCCGCCGCCATGTTCTGACGCATATGTTCAACCTGGGATGTCGCGGGAATGGCGCAAGTCACGGCAGGATGCGACACCACGAACTTCAACAGGACCTGCGCCCAGTTCTCGCACTTTATCTCCGCCGCCCATTCGGGAAGCGGATGTCGGCTCAGGCGGTCTATGAGCCTGCCGCCCTGGAACGGCCGGTTGATGATCACCGCCTGGCCACGGTCCGCCGCCATCGGCAGCAGACGCTTTTCCGCTTCGCGGTCGGCGATATTGTAGGTGAACTGCACGAAATCGAGCGGTTCGGCGGCCATGATGGCCGCCATGTCGTCATGCCTGCGGCCATGCGAGGTGGTGATGCCGAGATATTCAAGGCGCCGATCGGCTTTCCAGGCCTTGAGGGTTTCGAGATGGACCTCCCAATCGACCAGATTGTGGATCTGGATAAGATCGAGCGGCCGCTCGCCCCACAGCTTCTGCGAAGTTTCCATCTGGGAGATGCCGCCTGACTTCGACACGGTCCAGACTTTGGTGGCGGTGAGCATCAAGTGGCTGCCGCCCTGGCGCTCGAGACACCAGCCGATCACCTCCTCCGACGAACCGTACATGGGAGAGGAGTCGATCAGCCCACCGCCGCGCACGAAGAACTCTTCAAGAACCTTGCAGCGTGCCCGCCGCAGTTTCTCGCTGCGGCCGACATTGAACGTGATCCACGAGCCCATGCCGATGACCGGCAGACGTTGGCCGGTGGACGGGATCTCCCGGCTCACTTCGCCGAGCAGCGCCAGTGCGGACGCGGGCAGCACCGATGTGCCCAGTCCGAAACCGGCGGCGGCGCTGGCGATCAGGAACGCGCGTCGATCCATGGCTCACCTCACTCTCGTATGTCCCTCCTCATAACATTGTGCCAGATGCGCCCCGTTCAACCGATCAAAATTGCGCGATTACGCAAAGGCGGCGCCCCGGTCCGTTGCTTGAAGGCAGCCGAGGGCGGCAAGAGTGGCGGTCACCGCCTCATCGAGCGGGGTATGCGGCTCGGTGCCGATCTGCGCCACAAGCTTTGCATTGTCGAGCCTGACGGGAACCTGCCAGAGGTATCGCATTTCGAGGATTTCCCGCAGGAACGGAACAAAAGGCGCCGCCAGTTTCATCAAGGCCCACGGCAGGCCGCGAACCGGTGCCTCCGGCGCATCCGCGACGCGCGTCACCACACGGGCCATCTCCGCACCGTCGGCCAGCCAGTGACCGGCGAAGTTGAACACATCGGCATCTGCCAGCGTGTTCTCTATCTCCGCCAGCCGCGCAATGGTTTCCGCCAGATCCGGCAAATAGGCCCAGGCATGGCCAACGCCGTGCACACCCGGATAGGTGACCGAGGTCACCGGCCTGCCTGGCTTGACCATGACGTCCGCGAACCATGACGCGGGCTGGTGCGGTCCAAAAAAGTCGCCGGCACGCACGATCAGGCTGCGCACCCCGTCCTCAGCCGCAGCGGTCAGCATCTGCTCCATCTCAACCCGCACCGCGCCCTTTCTGGATTGCGGGTTCTGCGGCGAACTCTCGGTGACCAGCGGCCAGGCATCGGGGCCGTAATTGTATATGTTGCCGGGCAGCACTACGCGCGCGCCGGAGGCTCTCGCCGCCTTGATGGCATTGTCCAGCATGGGCAGCGCCAGGCCGCGCCAGTTGCGGTACTTCGGGGGATTTGCCGCATGCACGATTACCGATACGCTCCGTGCAGCGGCACTCACGTCCGCTTCGCGCATGGCATCGCCCTGGGCCCATTCGACAGGACCGATCCACTGTGTGCCGGCGCGGGCGGCATCCCGGTCACGGGTCAGCGCCCGCACCCGCCAGCCGCGCTGCAACAGCGCCCTGGCCGTCTCGCCGCCAATGCCTCCGGTGGCTCCGATCACCAAGGCACACCGGGATACCGCATCCGTCTGACGTGTCATTGCTTCGTCCTTTGTGTGTTTGATCCGCTCGCAACAACATAGGCATCAGGGAGTACATGCGAAATTGCATATTACCGTTGAATTGATATACAACAATGTATGGCTGACACGGAACCGGACTGGTCCCTGCTGCGCACCTTCCGCGAGGTTGCCCGCGACGGCAGCCTGTCGGCGGCGGCGCGCCGCCTCGGACTGACCCAGCCCACGGTGGGACGGCACATAGACGCTCTTGAAGAGCGCCTCGGCGTCTCGCTGTTCGCCAGGTCGCCGCGCGGGCTGGTCGCCACCCAGGTGGCGCTCGACATGGTCTCCCACGCAGAGGAGATGGCCTCTGCATCCGCTGCATTGCTGCGCGCCGCATCGGGAGAAGCGGAAGCCGAGCACGGGGTTGTGCGGCTCACATCCAGCGAATTTGTCGGTTGCGAAATTCTGCCCGCCATCCTGGCGCGGTTTCGCAGCCGCCATCCCACGATTGCCATCGAACTGGCGCTTTCCAACCGAAACCAGGACCTGTTGCGCCGCGACGCCGATATCGCGGTGCGCATGATTCGCCCTACCCAGAAGGCCCTCATCGCAAAACGCATCGGCACGCTCGAAATCGGCCTTTACGCTCACCGGTCCTATGTTGAGGCCAACGGCCTGCCGCAAACCGTTGACGACCTGCCCGATCACGCCTGGATCGGCTTCGACCGCGACGACCGGTCCTTCCGCTCGGTCGGCGCCGCGGCGCACAACATCACACGCGACATGTTCGCCCTGCGCTGCGACAGCGACATCGCGCAGGTCGCCATGGTTCGGGCCGGATTCGGCATTGGCGGCTGCCAGTCAATAGTGGCTGAAAAAGACCCCGATCTGGTGCGTGTTTTACCCAACGAGCTGCGATTTGAACTGGAAACGTGGTTGGCAATGCATGAGGACCTGCGCGCCACCCGCCGCGTCCGCCTCCTTTACGACCACCTGGCCATGGAGTTCGGTCGCCATTTGCGTGATCACAACTGCAGCCCGAGTGCAGTTAGCGATTGACAAGCGCGCTCCGATTGGGTCATTTCGAATGTGTTCAAACAACGTTTAAATCGGGGTTCCATGACGATCATCCGCACCGCAAAAGCCATTGCAACAGCCGTTGCGGTGGTTGCTGTAAGCGCTCCCGCACTGGCGGCTGACTGGGAAAGCCCGCCTGCCGAAGGCTACAGCTGGGAAGGCCCCTATGTTGGCGGCCATGGCGGCTACGCTCTGCTCGATGCCTCGAACTCCGTCAATGCCGTTGCCCCGCAAAACTGGAACCAGAAGGCCGACGGTTTTCTTGGCGGTGTTCTGGTCGGTTACAATTTCGACATGGACGGTTATGTCCTCGGTTTCGAGGCCGACGCCGGGTTCGGTGACATCAACGACAGGGAGACCCGCCCGGGTATCGGAGGGGTCAAGATCACCCATCACGGCCAGCACACCTTCCGGCTGCGCGGCGGGGTGACCTACGGTCCGGCTCTGTTCTATGCCACTGGCGGCCTGGCGCTTGCCGACTTCCGGGCACGCTCGCCGATCGGCAACGACAAGGACTTTTTCTTTGGCTTCACCGTCGGCGGCGGTGTCGAGGCCAAGATCACCGAAAACTGGTCGCTGCGGGCGGAGTACCTCTACGGCAACTACGGCAGGGAAACACTGAACCTCGGTGCCGTGCCGGTGCGGGCGGATTTCGAGACTCACAATTTCCGGGTCGGCTTCGCCTGGCACTTCGGCCACTTGCTGCCATAAAACTCCGGGTTACCGCGCCGCGGCCAGCAGCCGCTCCACATCGTCCTGCGTTGTCATGAACGACGTAACGAAGCGCACCAGCACTTCGCCATCGCCGATCGTTCCCGGTCCTTTCGGACCATCGCCCGGCCAGGTGCCGTAAACCGCACCCGCATCCAGCAACGTCTGGTGCAATTTCACCGGCAGCACTGGGAACAGCTCGTTTGCATCCACCGGGCAGGACAAACGCACGCCTTCAACCGCCTCCAGGCCTTCGGCAAGCAGTTTCGCCATCGCATTGGCATGGCGCGCGTTCTCGAGCCACAGATCGCCCTCCAGCATGGCGCTGAACTGAGCTCCCAGAAATCGCCCTTTCGACCACAGATGGCCCGAGCGCATGCGCGTGAAAGGCGCGCTCTCGGCCAGAGCCTGATTGAAGAAGACCAGCGCGTCGGCGGCAAGCGCCCCGTTCTTGGTCATGCCGAAGGTGAGCACATCGATGCCCGATCCCCAGGTCATTTCCGCCGGCGTGCAGCCCAGCGCGGCAACTGCATTGGCAAAGCGCGCACCGTCCATATGCACCTTGAGCCCATGGTCGCGGGCGATCGTCGTCAGGTCGGACAGTTCGTCGAGTGCATAGACCGTTCCGCTCTCGGTTGCCTGGGTCAGACTGATGGATGCGGCCTGAATATGATGCGGCGGCCGCGAGCCGGTCTCGCTTAAGGTCTTGCGCAAGCCGTCCGCCGTGATCTTTCCGTCCTCGTCCCAGATCGGAATGAGCTTGGCGCCGCCGGTATAGAATTCGGTGGCGGCACATTCGTCAATCATCACATGCGATTCCGCATGACACAGGACCGCCCGGTATGACGGCGTGATGGCGCTGAGGCCTAGCGCATTGGCCGCGGTTCCCGTCGCCATTAAAAGCACGGTCACATCGCGCGCAAACACTTCGGAAAACATCTCTTCGGCGCGCTTGGTGTAATCGTCCACGCCATAACTCGGCTGCGCGCCCGAGTTGGCCGCAACAATCGCGTCAATCACCTCGGGTGAGGCACCGTAGACATTATCACTGGCGAAATTCATCTAGAGCTTCTCCCTGTTGTGTATGACCAGGTCCGGCAGCTCTTCTTGCGGCTCCAGCCCCAGCACCTGCGCGTAGAATGCATATTCACCGTTAAGCGCGGCAATGATCGTATCCGCCTGGCGGAAGCCGTGCCCTTCGCCCTCGAACTCGAGATAGGCGACCGGAATTCCCTGCCGCTTTAGGGCATCGACCATTTCCCGCGATTGTCCCGGCGGCACCACCTTGTCCTCGATCCCCTGGAAGAAAATCACCGGGCTTGAAATCCGTTCAGCATGGAAGAGCGGCGAGCGGGCGCGGAAGACTTCCTCCGTCTGTCCCGGCGATGTGCCGGTGAGGTTGTAGATGTATCCGGATTCGAACTTGTGGGTCAGATCGAGCAGCTTCTGCAGATCGCCGATGCCATAATATGAAGCGCCCGCCGCGAAAGTATCGTGGAATGTCAGCGCCGAGAGCACCGTAAACCCGCCCGCGCTGCCGCCGGAGATCAACAGACGCTCGCCGTCGGCGAGGCCTTCATCGACCAGCCACCGGGTGGACGCAATGACATCCTCCACATCGCGCAACCCCCAATGGCCGTTCAGCGCGTCACGATAGGCGGTGCCGTACCCGGCACTGCCGCGGTAGTCGACATCGACAAAGGCGAATCCGCGGCTGGTCCAGTACTGGATCTTGAGCTTGAGGCCCCGGTCCGCCATGCCGGTCGGTCCGCCATGAGCGGCAGCGATCAACGGCGGCGCTGTGCCCGGCATGCCCGTAAAGGCCGAATTGGTCGGTGGATAGTAGACCGCATAGGTCATGCCGCCTTGCGTCAGCGGCACTTCGATGAACCGTCCCCTCGAAACCGAGCCTGGTTCGATTTCTGTGTCCATCGCCCGCCGCAGGACCTCAGACGCCGAGGCGGCGCCGTCCGCGAACGAAAGGCGCGCGACCGATGGTGCGGTGACATCGCCGGCGCCAAGCACGGCAACGCCATCGCCGGTCGAACAGATGTCGTCGATCGCACTGAAGGGCTGATCGAGTTCCTTCAGGGTCCCGCTCGCCGCATCGATCTCACCAAGCCTGAACGCGCCCTTTTCGATGTAGCTTGCAACAAGACGGTTCGTACCGGACGTGGTGTAGGCCTTTGTGGCAAGCCCCCATAGAGGTCGGCCGAACTCCGCGTCCATGGCGAGCACCCGCCCGATGGTCCCCTCGTTCCAGGCGTAAAGACTGCCCCATCCGGACTCATCGGACACGAAATAGAGGCGGCCGTCACCGCCCCACTGAGGCTGAAAGATGCTGCAGCCGTCGCCTCCGGCAATATGCTCCATGCGTTCAATACCGCCGTCCTCGCCGACCGTGCCGAGCATCAGCCTGGAGTCCTCCCACGGCATCCACGGCAGATCCCATTCGATCCAGCACATATGCCGGCCGTCCGGACTGAAGCGCGGATAGGCGTAGAAGTCGCGGCCGGCAACGAAGGGTTCGACGGCTCCCGCATTCGGTCCATCGAGCGGAATTTCGACCAGCATGTTTTCAGGCTGCTCATCCGAGTTATCGTCATGGTCCTCGGCAACCGCCACCAGCCGGCGGCGCCTGGGGTCCATGTCGAAATCCGCACATCGCAGATCGCTGTCCTGTGCGACCAGCTCGGGGGCGGCATCACCGTTTGCCCGATAGATCGCCTGATCGTGGTCGTTGACGAAATAAACCTCGCCGTCAGAGGCAATGAACGAACCGCCGCCATACTCATGTACACGTGAGCGCGCCGAGAAAGGTGCGGCGATGACATCGCGCGGTTCTCCGCCATCCGGGCAGGCGACGATTGCGGCCCGGCCCGCTTCGGCAGGTCTCTGCTCCGACCAGTAGAGCACGCCTCCGGAATATTGCAGCAACCCGAAACGCAGCGACTGGCCGGCCACCAGGTCCGCGGAGACCGCAGACGTCCAGGTGCCGAAGGGTGCAGTTTGTTTGGTCATGTTCACCGTGGTGTCGACGTTGAGCGGGCTTGCGCAAATTATAGGCAGATCCGCGAAAATCCCAGCTACTATCTTGTGCTGTAAGGGCAAATCTGGCATCTTGGCCACAAGAAAGGACAGGAGTGTTGTCCTATCTCAGTCATCGGGCAAAAGCCAGCCGGCAGCAACGGGAAACTGCACTTTCCGGCAGGGCGAACGCAGGATGACGCGGGGAATGCGCTTCGATTGGCGCATATGACGGGAAGGCCGCAAAACGCCCCGGCTCGGATGAAACGGACCAAGGCCTTGGAATAAGGCTACAATTGAAACGTTGATCCGGGCAAACGGCACCACCAACTTCGCCGGAAGCTTGGTTTCCTTGCAACGACAGATCCACGCGATCTTGCCGATGGAGGACCTAGGCCCGGCACCGCCGACGCGATACGGCAAGAGAGAGGGCAGGACTGAATGACGATCCGAAAGACTTCGACCGCAGACGGCCGGTTTCACGGACGCCATTTGAGCGCGGAAAAGCTCGACGGCTATACCCGCCGCGGCTTGCCCAAACGCCAGGGGCTTTATGATCCCCGGCGCGAGAGCGACGCCTGCGGCATCGGGTTCGTGGTCAACATCCACAATCAGAGAAGCCGTCAGATCGTCAACGACGGACTGGCCGTCCTCAGCAATCTTGAACACCGCGGCGCGGTGGGCGCCGACCCGAAAGCCGGCGACGGCTGCGGTATGCTGACCCAGTTGCCGCACGCATTCTTCGCCGAAGAATGCGCCAGCCTCGGGTTTGAACTCCCCGAGGCCGGCGCCTATGGCGTCTGTTATCTGTTCCTGCCGCACGATGAGGGCCAGCGCGCCGTCATCGAACAGACCCTGGAGACCGTGGCTGAAGAAGAAGGTCTCAGCGTCATCGGCTGGCGCGACGTGCCCGTCGACAATTCGGTGCTTGGAGATACGGTACTGCCCACCGAGCCGGTTCATCGCCAGGCATTCATCGCCCGGGGCGACGCCATCGCCGACGAAGACGATTTCGAACGCAAGCTCTATGTGGTGCGCAAACTCCTGTCGAACCGCGTCCTCAACATGGAGGAGATCGATTTTGCCGAGTACTACGTCACCTCCTGCTCGGCCCGCATCATCACCTACAAGGGCATGTTCCTGGCGCCGGCCCTGGCGAAGTATTATCCCGATCTGGCCGACCCCCGCTATGTATCGGCGCTCGCCCTGGTGCATCAGCGCTTTTCGACCAACACCTTCCCGTCATGGAGCCTGGCGCAGCCGTTCCGCCTGATCTGCCACAATGGCGAGATCAACACCCTGCGCGGCAACATGAACTGGATGAACGCCCGATACGCCAACATGAGTTCCGACGTCTATGGCGAGGACATGGGCAAGATCTGGCCGATTTCATATGAAGGCCAGTCGGACTCGGCCTGTTTCGACAACGCGCTCGAGCTGCTCTACCAGGGCGGCTATTCGCTTGCCCACGCCACGATGATGATGATCCCGGAAGCCTGGCACGGCAATCCGTTGATGGACAACGACCGCCGCGCCTTCTACGAGCACCACGCCTCGCTCATGGAGCCGTGGGACGGCCCCGCCGCCATCGCCTTCACCGACGGCAAGCAGATCGGCGCCACTCTCGACCGCAACGGCCTGCGTCCGGCCCGCTATCTGGTCACCGACGACGGCATGGTCGTCATGTCTTCGGAAATGGGCGTTCTGCCGGTCGACGAGAAGCGCATTGTCTCGAAATGGCGCCTGCAGCCCGGCAAGATGCTGCTGATCGACCTGGAACAGGGCCGCATCATTTCCGACGAAGAGCTCAAGGCGCAGATGGCCGGCTCGCACCCCTATCAGCAGTGGCTTGACCGCACCCAGATCCTGTTGTCCAGCCTGCCGGAGGTGGACGATCGGGCGCCGCGGACCAATGCAAGTCTGCTGAACCGACAGCAGGCCTTCGGCTACACCCAGGAAGACATCAAGTTCCTGATGATACCGATGGCCCATACCGGCCAGGAAGCCGTCGGCTCGATGGGGACCGATACGCCCATTTCAGCGCTCTCGTCCAAGCCGAAACTGCTGCACACATACTTCAAGCAGCTCTTCGCCCAGGTGACCAACCCGCCGATCGATCCGATCCGCGAGGATCTGGTCATGTCGCTGGTCTCGTTCATCGGGCCGCGCCCCAACCTCCTCGACCTCGAAGGCACGTCCTCGCTGAAGCGGCTCGAGGTCGCGCAACCGATCCTGCGCAATGGTGATCTTGAGAAGATCCGGACCATCGGCGATATCGCCGACAACCACTTCCAGACCCTCACCCTCGACATCACCTACGCGGCCGACACCGGTGCCGGCGGCATGCTGCCGGCCCTCGACCGCCTTTGCGCCCGTGCGGAAAAGGCGGTGGCGGACGGGTACAACATCATCATCCTTTCGGATCGCCTGTGCAGCGCCGAACGCATTCCGATCCCCTCTCTGCTTGCGACCTCGGCGGTCCATCATCATCTGATCCGCAAGGGATTGCGCACATCGGTCGGCCTGGTGGTCGAGACCGGAGAGGCCCGCGAAGTGCACCAGTTCTGCACCCTGGCGGGCTATGGCGCCGAAGCCATCAACCCTTACCTCGCCTTTGAAACTCTTGCGGACATGCGCCCCCTGCTCGACGAGGAACTGAGCAAGAAAGAAGTCATCAAGCGCTACATCAAGGCGATCAACAAGGGCATTCTCAAGGTGATGTCCAAAATGGGCATTTCCACCTATCAGTCCTATTGCGGCGCCCAGATATTCGATGCCATCGGCCTCAGGAGCGACTTCGTAGAGCAGTATTTCTTCGGCACCCACACCCAGGTGGAGGGTGTCGGTCTGGACGAGATCGCCAGGGAAACCGTCGAACGCCACCGTACCGCCTTCGGCGATGCGCCGCTCTACAAAGACGTGCTCGATGTCGGCGGCGAATATGCCTTCCGGCTGCGCGGCGAACGGCACATGTGGACCCCCTCGTCGGTCGCCGACCTGCAGCACGCGGTGCGCGGCAATTCCGAGGACAAGTACCGCGCCTTCGCCGCCCAGATCAACGAACAGTCCGAGGAGCTAATGACCATGCGCGGACTGTTTGTCCTGCGCCCGGCCGAAGAGATGGGCCGCAAGCCGGTTCCTCTCGGCGAGGTCGAGCCGGCGTCCGAGATCGTCAAGCGCTTCGCCACCGGCGCCATGTCCTTCGGATCGATCAGCCGCGAGGCGCACACCACGCTGGCCATCGCCATGAACCGCATTGGAGGCAGGTCGAACACCGGCGAAGGCGGCGAGGAGCCCGACCGCTTCGAGCCGATGCCGAACGGCGATTCCATGCGCTCCGCCATCAAGCAGGTCGCCTCGGGGCGCTTCGGCGTGACCACGGAATACCTGGTCAACGCCGACATGATCCAGATCAAGATGGCGCAGGGTGCAAAGCCCGGCGAGGGCGGCCAGCTGCCCGGCCACAAGGTCAACCCGGTGATCGCCAAGGTGCGCTACTCGACCCCCGGCGTCGGACTGATCTCGCCGCCGCCGCACCATGACATCTACTCCATCGAAGATCTCGCCCAGCTGATCTACGATTTGAAGAACGTCAATCCGGACGCTGACATTTCCGTCAAGCTGGTCTCCGAGGTTGGGGTCGGCACGGTTGCGGCGGGCGTCGCCAAGGCGCGCGCCGACCATGTCACCATTTCAGGTTTCGAAGGCGGCACCGGCGCCAGCCCCCTCACCTCGATCAAGCATGCCGGCAGCCCTTGGGAAGTCGGACTGGCGGAGACCCAGCAGACCCTGGTTCTCAACAACCTGCGCGGCCGCATCGCCGTACAGGTCGACGGCGGCGTGCGCACCGGACGTGACGTAGTTGTGGGCGCCCTGCTCGGCGCCGACGAGATGGGCTTTTCGACCGCCCCGCTGATCGCGGCGGGCTGCATCATGATGCGCAAGTGCCACCTCAACACCTGCCCGGTCGGCGTTGCGACCCAGGATCCCGAACTGCGCCGCAAGTTCACCGGCCAGCCCGAGCATGTCATCAACTACTTCTTCTTCGTGGCCGAGGAGGTGCGCGAATACATGGCCGTGCTCGGCTTCCGCACCTTCAATGAAATGATCGGTCAGACCGACTGTCTCGACAAGGCCCAGGCGATCGATCACTGGAAGGCCCAGGGGCTGGACTTCTCGAAGATATTCCACAAGCCGGAAGTGCCAGACGACTTCGCCGTATTCAACTGCGAGCGCCAGGATCATCCGATCCACGACATTCTCGACCGCAAGCTCATCGAGCAGGCAAAACCGGCGCTCGAAGACAAGACGCCGGTGCAGATCTCGATGCCGATCTGCAACACCGACCGCACCGCCGGCGCCATGCTTTCAGGCGAAGTGGCCAAACGCTACGGGCATGCGGGACTGCCGGAAGACACCATCTCGATCTCGCTCCAGGGCACCGCCGGCCAGAGTTTCGGCGCGTTTCTCGCCAAGGGAGTTGCCCTCGATCTCGTCGGTGAAGCCAATGACTATGTGGGCAAGGGCCTGAGCGGCGGACGCATCGTGATCCGCCCCCCCGATGACTCAGGTATCGTGCCGGAGGAAAGCATCATCGTCGGCAACACGGTGCTCTACGGCGCCATTGGCGGCGAGTGCTATTTCCGCGGCGTCGCCGGCGAGCGCTTTGCGGTGCGCAACTCAGGCGCCATCGCCGTTGTCGAAGGCACCGGCGACCACGGCTGCGAATACATGACGGGCGGCATCGTCGTGGTGATCGGCGAAACCGGCCGAAACTTCGCTGCCGGCATGTCGGGCGGCGTTGCTTATGTGCTCGACGAGGAGGGCGGTTTTGCCCGGCGCTGCAACCTCTCCATGGTCGATCTGGAACCGGTCACGGCGGAAGACGAGACCCTGGAGCGCCTGGCACATCAGGGCGGCGATCTCGAAAGCCACGGCCTCGTCGACATCGCCAAAGACATGACCCGCTATGATGCGGAACGTTTGCACCAGTTGATCGAGAACCATGCCCGCTACACCGGATCGACACGGGCTCTGGAGATCATCGGCGACTGGGACACCTATCTGCCCAAATTCGTCAAGGTCATGCCGGTGGAGTACCGCCGCGCCCTGTTGGAAATAGAGCAGGCGCAGCCGACCGGCAACATGGCCATCGGCCTGGCGGCGGGGCGTTAGGAAAATGGGAAAAATTACGGGTTTTCTGGAAATCGACCGGCAGGAACGCCGCAACAAGCCGGCCGCCGACCGGATGCGGAATTTCAACGAGTTCGTCATTCCCCTCGAAGACCGCGACGTCGAGCGCCAGGCGGCGCGCTGCATGGACTGCGGCATTCCCTATTGCCACAGCGGCTGTCCGGTCAACAACCAGATCCCCGACTGGAACGATCTCGTCTATCGGCATGAGTGGCAAGAAGCAGCGCTCGATTTGCACTCGACCAACAATTTTCCCGAGTTCACCGGCCGC
The DNA here is from genome assembly GCA_021775615.1 of Hyphomicrobiales bacterium. GTDB lineage: Bacteria > Pseudomonadota > Alphaproteobacteria > Rhizobiales > JAJFHB01 > JAJFHM01. Next base: position 34,685 of record JAJFHL010000327.1, on the reverse strand, counting down.
ATCTGCCCGGCGCCCTGCGAGGCCGCCTGCACCCTCAACATCGATGACAACCCGGTGACCATCAAGACCATCGAGTGTGCCATCGTCGACAAGGCCTGGAGCGAGGGCTGGGTCACCCCACAGATCGCGACCACTACCACGGGCAAGTCGGTCGGCGTCGTCGGTTCGGGCCCCGCCGGCATGGCCGCCGCCCAGCAGCTCGCCCGCGCCGGACACGAGGTGCATCTCTACGAGAAGCAAGCAAAGGCCGGCGGCCTTCTGCGTTACGGCATTCCCGACTTCAAGATGGAAAAGCATCTGATCGACAGGCGCGTGCAGCAGATGGAGGCCGAAGGCGTCCAATTCCACTACGGCGTCCATGTTGGTGCCGAGACCAGTGTGGCCGACATCGAGGCCAGGCACGACGCCGTCCTGCTGGCCGGCGGCGCCGAGCATCCCCGCGACCTGCCGATCGAAGGCCGCGACCTCGAGGGCATTCACTTCGCCATGGATTTCCTGCCGCAGCAGAACCGCCGCGTCGGCCAGGAGGGAATTGGCCCGGTCGAGCCGATCCTCGCCGGCGGCAAGCATGTGCTGGTCATTGGCGGCGGCGACACCGGGTCGGACTGTATCGGCACGTCGTTCCGCCAGGGCGCGCTCTCCGTCACCCAGCTTGAGATCATGCCGGTTCCGCCTGAGCGCGAGAACAAGGAGCTGACCTGGCCGCACTGGCCGCTCAAGATGCGCACCTCCTCAAGCCAGGCCGAAGGCGCACATCGCGATTTCGCGGTGATGACCACCAGGCTTGAAGGCGAAAGCGGCCGCGTCAAACTTGCTCACTGCGTCCGCGTCGATGAAAACTTCGAACAGCTGCCCGGGTCGGAGTTCACCCTCAAAGCCGACATGGTGCTGCTCGCCATGGGTTTCGTGCACCCGGTGCACGAGGGCATGGTCACCGATCTGGGGCTCAGCCTCGACGGGCGCGGCAATGTAGAAGCCGACACCAGGGCCTACCGGACCTCGCGCGACAAAATCTACACTGCCGGCGACATGCGCCGCGGCCAGTCGCTCGTCGTCTGGGCGATCCGCGAGGGCCGCCAGGCAGCCCACGCCATCGATGCGGATCTGATGGGCCATTCGGACCTGCCGACTTAAGGTACGTTCAAGCCGTCGCGGAAGCGCGTTTCCGTGACTTTACCCCCGCAATCGGACTGAGGTTGAGCCACTTGCGAAGCGCTTTGCGCACGCTCGACGCGCCGTGCACTTCGAGACGGTCGTCCGATATGGCCCGGGTCACCGATAGGTCACCACGCGTGATGTAGATGATGTCCGGCAATGTACAGGCAAGGAACAGGTCGACGTCATAGCCTGGATCTTCGAGACAGAGTTCGCAGCCATCGGCATGATTGACGAACCACCAGAGCCTCTTGCTCGCGGACTGGTCGGTCAGCTCTAGGCGCACCACCGCCCGTGGCTTGCCGAAGGCCGATGGGTCGACGCTGCGCTCCAGCGACCAGATCAGCAACCCCAGGTCCACTTCGTTCTCGGCAAGCTGGCGGCGCGACCAGCGCTGCCCCCAGAAGGCAAGACCCGCCACCAGCGGCGCAAACTCCGCTCCGGATTCGGTAAGGTGGTATGAATAGCCCCGGCCGGATTCAAGCTTGCGCCGATCGATGACACCTTCCTCAGCCAGCTGTTTGAGCCGCCGCGACAGCAGGGCCGGCGACATCAGCGGCACCCCGCGGCGCAGTTCTGAAAACCGCGTCGCCCCGGCCGCGAGGTCGCGGATGATCAGCGGTGTCCAGCGTTCACAGAAAAGCTCCGCAGCTTTCGCGACCGGACAGAACTGATTGTAACTGCGCATTTCGCGGCTCCCTTCTGGTTTGACTATAGCGAAGGTCATAGCCGGTCGCTAAGTACAGATTATGAACTTGCGGCCAGGCGATCGCAGACAGAAGATCGTCACATCCGTGGTCTGAAACAGGAGTTCTGAAATGGACGCAGCACGCAAAGGCCAAGTTACAAAATCTGCCGCCGACGTCTATGAGGAGTTCTTTGTGCCAGCGCTGTTCGGCAAATGGGGACCGAAGGTGTCCGACGCCGCCAACCTGGCGCCCGGGCAAAGGGTTCTGGATGTCGCCTGCGGGACCGGAGCGTTGGCGCGCGCCGCAAAGGACCGTGTCGGTCCCTCGGGTTCCGTCATCGGCTATGACCGGAACGAGGGCATGCTGGCCGTCGCGGCGCGGATGCGGAGTGACATCGAATGGCAGGCCGGCAAAGCCGAGTCCCTGCCCTTTCCCGATGGCGCGTTCGACGCGGTTGTGAGCCAGTTCGGCCTGATGTTCTTCGAGGACCGCGTCGCCGCATTGACCGAGATGTGGCGTGTCCTCAAACCCGGAGCCCACCTCGCCGTGGCGGTTTGGGCAAAGCTGGAGGACGTTCCCGGATACGCGGCCATGACCGAGTTGATCGAAGGTCTCTTCGGCGCCGAAGCGGGCGACGCGCTCAAAGCCCCCTACATCCTGGGAGACGAAGGCGACCTGCGCAGCCTGTTCGAAAGCGCCGGCGTCTTGAACGTCCATATCGACAGCCGGGACGGCGTCGCACAATTCGCGTCCATCGCCGAGTGGGTGCACACCGATGTGAAAGGCTGGACGCTATCCGACATGATCGACGACGATCAGCACCGGAACCTTCAAGGGCAAGCGGAACGCACCTTGAAACATTTTGTCGCGGAAGACGGAATGGTGCGGTTCACGCATCCGGCGCTCATCATCCGGGCGCATAAGCCGTAGAGCACTATTCACGCATTCGGCTTGCAAGCCGGTCGAGACCGAACACCGTCAAACCGGCAACGAGGCCCCAGAAGGCGGCGCCGATCCCGAACGCGCTGATACCGGACGCCGTGACCACAAAGGTCACGGCGGCGGCGAAGCGTTCTTTTTCCGCGCGCATGCCGGTGCCGAGCGCGTTGACGAACGGGCCGACAAGGGCAATCCCGGCAACGGCCGCGATCAGGGCGTCGGGAAAGGACGCAAACAAGGTGACGAGTGAAGCGCCGAACACCGCGAGCACAACGTAGCCCGACGCATAGACCGGCCCGCCAAGCCAGCGCTTGTCCTTATCGGGGTGTGCATCGGTGCCAGTGCACATCGCCGCGATGATCGCCGCAAGATTGGTCGTGTGTGCCCCGGCGCCCGCTGTCACCATCGAGGCAAGTCCGGTGACGGTGAGGATGGAGCGCGACGGAACCGGATACTCCGCGGCCTTGAGCACCGCGAAGCCGGGCAGATTCTGCGACGCCATGGTCACCAGGTAGAGCGGCAGACCGAGCCCGATCAAGGTCGCCGGATCGAACATCGGTGTCACCCACACGAGAGTTGAAAGACGCAGGTCTCCGACCGGGCTTGTCATGCCGAGTGCGAACGCCAGAACGACACCGAGCGCCAGAACCGCGAGGACGGCCCAGGCCGGAGAGAACAACCTCAGCACCGCAAACACCGCGACCAGCGGCAGCACCAGTGCCGGGGCGCCTTGCAACTGGTCGAAGATCGCCACCACAAAACCGAACAGGACACCGGCCAGCATGGCCGACGCAATTCCCGCCGGAATCCGCTCGATAAGAGTGCCGAGCGGGCGAAACGCCGCGGTCAGGAGAATCAGGACGGCGACGAACAAAAAGGCGCCAACCGCCTGTTCAATCGTCGCTCCGGCATAGGTTGCGATCAATGCCGCGCCGGGCGTCGACCAGGCTGTCACGATTGGCATGCGATGACGCACGCTCAAGATCGCCGTGGTCACCGCCAGAGACACACACAAAGCTGCAACCCAGGACGACGTCTGGTCCGCGCTGGCGCCCACCGCCTTGGCGGCAGCCAGCACGATGGCGACGGACCCGCCGAAACCCACCAGCACCGCCACAAGGGCGGAAATGATCACAGAAGCGCGCATGGGAAGCTCAAATTGGATCCAATAATTTTAATTGGCTACAATATATACTGTTTGTCAACGTGCGATTCGCGTTATCATCCCAGAATGCCCAGGCAACACACCGGCACGCCGGCCGCACCAGAGCACGCCAGGCGTGGCGACCAGGCGATGGAGATCGCCGAGGTCCTGCGTGCCGACATCATCTCCGGCACCCTTGCGGCGGACAGCGAACTCAGGCAGCAACAGCTCGCCGCACGGTTCGGCGTCAGCCGCATGCCTGTGCGTGAGGCACTGCGCAGTCTCGAAGGCGAAGGGTTGATCATCCTGGCGCCAAACAAGGGCGCGACCGTCGCGCCCCTGAGCGTCGCCGACCTGAGGGAAGTCTACGAAATGCGCGTCGCCGCGGAAACGCTCGCCCTGAGGCTTGCGCTGCCGGAACTTTCAAACGCCCAGATAGGCCGCGCCGACGCCATCCAGGAAAAAATGGAGGCGGCAGAGGTGCCGGAGTTCGCGGCCCTGAACGCCCAGTTCCATAAGACGCTCTATGTCCCGTGCGCGCGGCCCCGTCTGCTGTCGCATATAGAAATGTTGAGCAACGCCGCCGACCGTTATCTGCGCATCACCATCGCCAGTCTCGACTATGCCGACAAATCCCACCGCGAACACCGCGCGCTGCTTGACGCCTGTTACAGCCGCAATGAGGCAGCGGCCATCGAATGTTTGACCCGGCATATCGAGGAGGCGGGCGAAGCCCTCGCCGAGCTCATGGCGGCACGGCGGGAAGCCTCTTCGGACCGGCGATAACGGGGGTTTGGCAGGCGCCGATACGGACCCGATGTCCGCCTGGATGCAATTGCTCTGAACACCCGTTCAGGCATGTTGCATCCGCTCCGGCCCCGGTGCAGACTTCGCGCTCCAAATCAGTCTTTGAACGGACCAATCCATGGCAAAATTGAACGACGAGCAGATACACCAGGCGTTTGCGCCTCACCTCCACCCGGGCGAAACGCTCACACATTGGGCGTTCGGCGTAAAACAGCCGAGCATTCTCCTGATGCTGCCGCTTTTCATACTTGCGGTGCTTCCCGGGCTGATCGCGACCTTGATGCTGACCAAGAATTACCTGATCGGGCTGACCGCGGACCGCTTCGTCGTCCTGAGGGTGAAGAGCATCTCCAATGCCGAGCTCAAGGAAGTCGTCGAATATGGTTTGAATGAGCTGAGAAACGATGCCGTCAAGACCAGCACGGGCCCGTTGTTCACCCACATCAAGATCGCCAGCGAGACCAAACCGTTCGCCGCCAAGTTCCACCGTGCGTTCTCCAAGGGGAATCGGCCGCAAGCAATGGCCATCGCCGAAGCGATCTCCAAGAGCGCATGACGGACGCCGGGCAAGCCACCTACCAGTGTCCTTTCTGCGGCACCGCAACACCCGGCCCGTTCTGTCCGAATTGCGGCCGCGACCGCACCGCCGCGCGACAGGTGTGCAGATCGTGCCGCCAGATGACACCCAAGAACGAGCCGGAGTGCAGCCATTGCGGCGCCAGGCAGGTCAACGAACTTGCCCGCAAGGTCCCGATGATCATCGCAATTTTCGCGGTGACTATCGCCCTGTCGGTGGTGCTGCGGCTATTGCTTGAATGAGCTGTGGAGCGTTACTCGCCCGACCAGGAGAAGTCGTCCGCACGGCCTGTCTTGGGTTCGATGGAGGCACCCTCGAGCAGCACTTTCGCCGCCGGGGAGCCGGGCGTCACATCAGGTGAAAACGTAACGTTCTGCGCGGAGCCCGAGATGACCAGGCTCGACTGGTTCCGGGTCGCCGGGTCTTCGTCGCCGGACGCCTGATTGTTCAACAAGGCAACCTCCGATCCCAGATCGACCGGTATCGAGGCACCGGTTTCGCTTTCCTGGGCAAAGATCGGAAGGTTCAACGATGTCGTCCGCGTGCCCGATGTGGGACCATCGGCGCCGCTGTCAAAATCGCTCACCCCGCCTTTTTCGACGACTTGGATATCGCGGTTGATCACCTTGTAGAGAATGGATGCCAGCTTGTCGTTGCCGTGTCGCAGAAAGTGCACGCCGTCTTTCGACCGCAACGTCCGGAACTGGCCCTGGGCATCAAAGCCCGTGCGCGTGAACTTGCCCTGTTGATCGGCGAACAGGGCGCGAATGTTTAGGTACTTCATCCCCGCGGCCAGAACCCGGTCGCGGTGGATGGCGCTCACCATCCGTATCGACTGGTCGTAGTTCTCACGCCACATGGCGGGAAGGCTGATCCAATAGACCGCCGTGCCATGCTCCTTCAGCCTGGCGATGAACTGGTCGACATAGGCGGTATAGGCGGTGCGCCAGGCATCTGATCCAATGGCAAAGCGGCCCTGATTGGTGGTCACACTGTGCGTATCGTTGGCGCCGATAAACACCACGGCCACATCGACTCTCTTGCCCTCGATCAATTTGGCGACCGCGCGGTTCCAGTCATACCTGTCCGGCCGTCCCAGCCCGGTACCGGCGCGCGAGCGCTGATGTATCTTTATCTTTGCATTGCCGGCCACCTGCCTCGCCAGACCGGCGCCCACGCCGTCGGCAAGCGTGTCGCCGAAGACATAGACATTGTATTGCTCACGGACTTCGGTGATGTAACCTTCGAACGAGCTGTCGCCGGTAAACTCCGTCACTGCCAGCGGTTCGGGATCAGAGCGTGGCGTCTGCGCCTTTGCCGGTCCAAACAGCGCACCGGCGCTCCAGACGAACGCGGCGATGGTCATTCCGGCAATGAACGAATGGCTTTTGCGCATGTGCAGCTCGCACCAACCTCGATATTCGACATGCAACGGCTCGCGCCGTGACATCGGCCTTGGCAAAGATGTAGTCGACCGCAACGCATCCGGCAAGGGATCGAGCGACTTTGGGTAAATCTGTGCCCCCGGCCTGTGGCAGCACTGTGGCGCCGCAACAGCTAGAGGGTTCTAGAGGGCTTCACGTTCATATGGAAACGTTTGATGGCGCCAAATCGGTTCGTCCGGCAAGGCGCGGTGCGCAGCGCGATGTGGTGCATCGGGCAAGCGCTGCAACGTGGCCGGAGGGCCGATTTGGTCCACCGAAGGCAGAAATTTCGCGCCTTCTGGACTGCGTTACAGCCCCCTTGTGGACGCGAAGTCCACGGCAGGACCCGTGCCTGGCCAGCAGACGCGAAATCCCGGTCAAAGCGATTCCATATGAACGTGAAGCCCTCTAGCTTTTCCCACGCAGATGCCTGAGCAGCGATTCGCTGGCATATCCATCGGGCACGAGGCCGGATTTCTGCTGGTAGTCTCTCAGCGCCGTAACCGTCTTGGGCCCGATACGGCCATCGATATCGCCGATCGAATAGCCCTTGCCGCTGAGCAGTTCCTGCAGTTCCAGCTTCTGCTTGGACGACAGCGGCCGGTCCGACTTGGGCCACGCCTGCCGGATCCACGATCCGCCACGCAGCCGGTCCGACAGATAGCTGACCGCCAGGGCATAGGACACCGCATTGTTGTAGCGCATGATCATGCGGAAATTGTTGAACACCAGAAAGGCCGGGCCGTTGGCGCCGGCCGGCACGATGACCGAGGCTTCCAGCGCCCACTGATCGAACTTGGCGCCGTCGATCCGCTTGGCGCCGAGCCCGACCCATTCGGCGGTAAGCTTTCTGATGCCAAGCCCGGTCTGCGAATAGTCAAAGTCCTTCGGCAGCTTGATTTCATAGCCCCAGGGCTGACCGGTCTCCCAACCCGACTCGCTCAGATAATTGGCGGCCGAGGCGAGCGCATCGCTCATCGAGCGCCAGATGTCGCGCTGACCGTCACCGGTGAAATCGACGCCGTATTTGTTGAAAGTGGTGGGGATGAACTGGGTGTGCCCCATGGCGCCGGCCCACGATCCCTTGAGCTTGTCGATGGTCGTGTCGCCACGCTGCAGGATTTCCAGCGCCGCCAGCACCTGCTTGCGGCCGAAATCGGTCCGCCGGCCGCTATAGGCCATCGATGCCATCGCCTGAATGACGTTGTGGCTGCCCTTGTTGCGCCCGTAGCGCGTCTCAATGCCCCAGATGGCCACCAGCACATGCCGGTCGACGCCGTACTTGCGCTCAATGCGGCGCAGCTTGCTGTTGTACTTGCGCAGTTTCGCGCGGCCGTTCTTGATCCGCCGCTTCGACACCGCACGATCAAGGTATTCCCAGACCGGCTTGACGAACTCGGCCTGATTGCTGTCGGCTTTTTCAACCCTCGGATCGGGTTTGACGCCCTTGAACGCCGCATCGAAGACCTTGCGCGTCACGCCCCCGGCCTTCGCCTGCGGCCACAACTGCTCGACCCATTTGTCGAAGGGGATTGGTTCGGCGGACTGCTCGACCCCGCCGGTGCTCTCTGTGTCCGCCCGAAGATCCCCTGCATTGGCAAGGGTCAGCAATACGGAAAGTGCAAAAATCCAGGACAGTCTTGTCATGTCATCTCATCAGCGCCCGGAGCCTTTGTCCGGGTCAATTACAGAAATGGTGTTTTCCAGCCCGATTACGAACAGTTTACCGCACTTTTCAACCGCTCGCCCAGATTGCGCTCCCAGTCAAGTGCGTTACGCACGATGAGATTGAGATCATCGTGTTTCGGTTGCCAGCCGAGCCGTTCGCGCACCTGGGTTGCTCCAGCCACCAGAGCGGGCGGATCGCCGGCCCGCCGCGGCGCGTCGCGTTTGTCTATGGCACGTCCCGCGACCCGTTCAACCGCGTCGATGACCTCCAGCACCGACGCGCCGTGTCCGTAGCCGCAATTCAGCACCATGGACTTGCCGCCGCCACGCAGATGGTCCAGCGCCCGGGCGTGAGCGGCGGCCAGATCGCTGACATGGATGTAGTCGCGGATGCAGGTGCCGTCCGGCGTGTCGTAGTCACGCCCGAAGATCTGCATGTGCGGGCGCTTGCCCGACGCGGTTTCGCAGGCAACCTTGATGAGGTGCGTCGCCTGCGGCGTCGACTGGCCGGCCCGCCCGCGCGGGTCCGCCCCCGACACGTTGAAGTAACGCAGCGCCGTGTACCGGAAATCATGCGCCGCGGCGGTGTCGCGCAGCATCCACTCCGTCATCAGCTTGGAGGCCCCGTAAGGTGAAATCGGCTGCGTGGCCGCATCCTCGAATACCGGGTTTTGCGCCGGCTCTCCATAAACCGCCGCGGTCGACGAAAATATGAAGCGGCCCACCCCCGCATCGACGCAGGCCGCCATCAGGGTGCGCGATTTGGCGGTGTTGTTGTGATAGTAGCCAAGCGGATCTGCGACCGATTCAGGCACGATGATCGAACCGGCGAAATGAATCACCGCATCGACGCCGTGATCGCGCAACAGGGCGCCGACAAGGGCCTCATCGGCAATATCGCCGACCACAAGCTTCGCAGGCTCCAGCACGGCCCAGTCATATCCGGTCGACAGGTTGTCCAGAACAACCACGTCCTCGCCGGCGTCAAGCAGCTCCAGAACCATGTGGCTTCCGATGTAGCCGGCGCCGCCAGTCACCAATACCGACATGAACCCTCCTTGTGCCGCAACACGTTACTCATGGAAACGAATCTCACGCTATCAGCCAAACCTTGAGGGAATGTAAGTAAATCATCGGCTACAATGTGCCGGCCTCAATCCAAATCACGGCAGAGACCGATGAAACGACCAATAAAAAAAGCCGTCTTTCCCGTGGCCGGGCTCGGCACACGGTTCCTGCCTGCCACCAAGGCCATGCCCAAGGAGATGCTGACCGTCGTCGACCGGCCGTTGATCCAGATCGTGGTCGATGAGGCGAGGCAGGCGGGCATCGAGCATTTCATCTTCATCACCGGACGCAACAAGGGCGTCATCGAAGATCATTTCGACAAGCAGTTCGAGCTTGAGGAAACGCTTCGCGACCGTGGGAAATCGGCCGAGCTGAGCCTGCTGGAAGCCGATCTGCCGGGGGCCGGCCAAACCAGTTTCACCCGCCAGCAGCGCCCCCTCGGCCTTGGTCACGCGGTCTGGTGCGCCCGCGACCTGGTCGGCAGTGAGCCCTTCGCCCTGCTTCTGCCGGATGTCCTTGTTCATGCCGAACACGGCTGCCTCGCACAGATGATGGAAACATACAACGACATGGGCGGCAATCTGGTCGCCGTCGAAGAAGTGCCGCGCCAGCATATTCACCGATATGGCATCGTCGGTGTCGGCGCCGACCATGGCCGCGCCTTCGAGATCACATCCATGGTCGAAAAGCCCGAACCGGAGGCTGCTCCGTCCAATCTTTCGATCCTCGGGCGCTATATTCTGCAGCCGGAAATTTTCGGAATTCTGGCCTCGCAGGATCCTGGCTCCGGCGGCGAAATCCAGCTTACCGATGCGATGATCCAGTTACTTGCCGATCAGCCGTTTCACGGGGTCCGGTTCGAGGGACAAAGTTACGATTGCGGCGACAAGGTCGGCTTCCTGACCGCCAATGTCGCCTATGCGCTGTCGCGATCCGACATAGGCCCCACGTTCCGCGATGCGTTGCGGGAAATCGTTTCAGAGGGCGACGCCGACTGAACGTCCCGGATCCGCGTCACCTCTGGATCAGCCAGCCGGCAAGGAAGCGGTTCTCGGTGTATTCGCGCCCGGCGTTCGACTGGAAGTCTTCATAGGAATAGCTGAGACGGAGCGCCACAGCCCGGTTCAGCTGATAGGTCAGGCCGAGCGCCAGAAACAGGGTCTCTTCCGTCAGGCTGCCTCCGGTGAAGTCCTCGATGGTGTAGTCGGCACTGGCGCCGACCATCAGGTTCTGTCGCAGCTCGTGATTGATCGACACACCGAACTGGCGCTCGATCGATCCGGACAGGGTGCCGGTTCCGGTCTCCTCGACATCCGTGCTGGCACTGAACTCGACATCGGTGATCTCCGAAGGCTGCCACAGCAAAGACCCTTCAAATGTCACGCCGTCAATGCTGCTGAGCGCACCATCCTCGAAATCGCGGCGCACATAGCCCACTGCCAGTTCACCGGTCAGGATCGATGTAATCTCCAATTCGACCCCGGCCTCCACCGAAATGCCGTCCGAATCGCGCCGCAGGCCGTTGTCGTCAATTTCCTCTTCGTGCCGGCGCACCGAATACCCCGCACGCACAAACGGCTGCAGCTTCGGCGAAATGTCGTAGCCGACCCGCAGCGTTCCCTCATACTCGGTAAAGTTTCTGTCGGAATTGTTCTGTTGCCCGCCGCCGGTCAGATCGACATCCTCAAAGATATTGTGTTCCACGGCCCCTTCGACCGAGACTTCCAGGCGATTGAATGTCTGCGTCAGGGTCGCGGCCCCTTCAATCGAATGCTCGTTGGGCCGCTCGGCGGCAGCACCGGGCACATCAATGTCGCCGCGGCCTTCCTGATCGAGCGAGTAACCGCCTTCCAGTTCCAGCGTCGTGTCGCGCCGCACATCGATGGTTGTCTCGGCACTGATATCGAAATCGAGTTCATCTTCGGACGGATTGTCGAAATAGTAGACATGCCTGCTCGAGGCATCGAACCGGAAGGAATGCCGGACCCAGTCGCTCTCAATGCGCATGGAGGGCGCCACGAAGTAGCCGAAATCGTCGCGCGGGCCCTGGGTCGCCGCAAAAATGTTGTCGGTGGCTTCAACGCCGGTCTCGACGGACGGGAACATAAGGAACCCACCGGCTCGAAGACCGAGTGGCTGATGATCTTCTCCGGGCAAGGGTGACGGGGTCACGGCCTGCGCCTGCACGGCGCCCGCGCCTGTTACGGCCAACAACGTCGCCGCCATTATTACAAGGCAAACCCGGCCTGTACTCATCGGACAATCACACTCACGAACACCACCATCCGCGACTTGCGACACCAAAGGAAAGGGCAACATCACTCGCCCGCTCCCGAATGCGGATGCTGTCCGCAGCCTAGGTTCGTACGGTTAATAAGTGGTGTAGCATGGCCTGAAGACTGGGCTCATACGCACACAAATCTCTTGAAATTAGGAAAACAACTTTAAATAAACAAATTATTATCCACGCAATTGCTTTAAATAATAGGAACTACATTTCTAAAATATCAATTTTGAATGCCCCATATTCTACAAATTGCGTCAAAATACGGGAATAAATATTTAACTATAACTGAAGGTCTCGCGATCACGAGGCGGGCAGTGCCGCCGATTAGCGATTATTTAGTTTTCCATTGCTACCTTCAGGCTGAATAGAAGCGTCCGGTGGGGACGCCTCCGGGAGACGAACAGAGTGGCGGGACTGCGCCCTCAGGGGGTCTGAAATGGATCTGGCAACCATCCTTGGAATCTTGCTCGGCAGCATCGTGGTCGGCTCCGCGATCTTTATGGGCGGGGACTTCATGACCTTCGTGAACGTGCCCTCGCTCGCGATCGTGGTTGGCGGCACAATTGCCGCGACTGTCCTGCGGTTCCAGCTTTCGACCGTTCTTGGCTCATTCATAATGGGCGCCAAGAACGCCTTCACCTCGAAAAAAACCAATCCGCGCGAACTGATTGACGAGATCGCGCGCCTGGCCGACATCATCCGCAAGAACGGCCCGCTCGGCCTGGAGGGCGTGGCCATTGAAGATGAATTCCTCTCCAAGGGCGTGCAGTACATCGCCGACGGTTATGAAGGCGGCTTTATTGAAGAGTCCTTGGAACGCGAGCGCGATCTCACCCTGGAGCGGCTTGAGGAGGGCAAACGGTTCTTCAAGGCGATGGGCGATTCCGCTCCGGCCTTCGGGATGATCGGAACTCTGGTCGGACTGGTGCAGATGCTGAGCACCATGGACGATCCCTCGACAATCGGCCCGTCCATGGCGATCGCCCTGTTGACCACACTTTATGGGGCGCTCATCGCCAATATGGCGTGTCTGCCGATTTCCGAGAAGCTCGACGCCAAGTTCAAGGTGATGAGCCTCAACACGACGCTTGCAATCGACGGCATCATGCAGATCCGCGAAAACAAGAGCCCGGACATCATCAAAGAGATGCTGGTCGCCTACCTGCCCGAAAAGCAGCGCGACGAGATGGCTGAAGCCGCTTAAGGGTCCATACCATGGCTAAAAAGGGAAGACCTATAATCAAGCAGGAAGGGGCGCCCGAGTGGATCGTCACTTTCGCGGATCTCATGTCGCTTCTCGTCTGCTTCTTCGTTCTGATCATCTCATTTTCCATTCAGGACAAAGAGAAAATGCAGGTCGTGGCAGGCTCCATGCGCGACGCTTTCGGCGTCAAAAAGATCATGAGCAAGGCCGGCATGATCGAGTTTGAGGGGCTTCCGGTACGCGACTACGTCAAGCAGGTGGCGCAGGTCGAACGCGAAAACAATACGGATTTCGCGGAAATAAAGCATGACCAGAAGCAACTCCAGGGCCCCGAAGCAAACACCCACGACTTCGAAAAGGCGAACATCAACAAGCCTCGCGAATTCGCGCTGGCGGCCGCGTCGCTGCGCCAGGCTTGGGAAGAATTGCCCGAAATCACCGAGCTTTCCACGAACATCATCGTGCAGGAAACGCCCGAAGGTCTCGACATTCAGCTGATCGATCAGGACGGCCGCGCCATGTTCCCTGCCGGGTCCGCCGACCCCTATGAACACATGCGCAAGATCCTGCAGAAGATGGCGCCGGTTGTGTCGAAAATGCCCAACCGCATTGCCATCACCGGCCATTCTGATGCGACCAAGCTGTACAGGGTCGACGGCTACACCCTGTGGGAACTGACCTCGGATCGTGCAAACGCGGCCCGCCGCGTGCTGGCGGAAGCCGGCGTGCCCTCCGATCAGTTCGCCTCCATCGTCGGCAAGGCCGACTCAGAGCCGCTGTTCCCCGACGACACGTTCCTCGCCGCCAACCGGCGGATCTCCATTCTGGTGATGAGCGAAGCCCCTCCCCTTCCCCCGAACCATCAGGTGAACGGCAACAATTGATGGCTCTGGGGCTCTGGCCCAGGTGTTCAGACGTCCGGCCCCGACGCCGGCTCGACTACGAAGACCAGACCGTCCACGTCCACCAGTTTCACCCAGGAACCGGCCTGCGCGTCGGCGCCGCGGACCTTCCAGATCGTGTCGTCGATCTTGAGTTCGCCGCGGCCGTTTACAATGGGCTGCTCCAGCACGAAGTTCCGGCCGACATGGTTCAGCATGCGCCTGTTGAGGTTTGGCTGATCCGTTTCAATTGCCCGTCCGCTCAGGAACTTCCGCGACACCAGAAGGCTGATGACGGACAGGACGGCAAACAGCCCCACTTCCAGCTGCCAGGTGAGGTCGATGACGAGATCTACGGCGCCCACAACCACGGCGGCAAACCCCAGCCACAGGAAAAACACGCCCGGCGCCATCAGTTCGAGGACGAACATGACCAGGGCGACGATCCACCATGTCCACCCGCCAAGCGTGGCGTAGAGCTGCTCCATTGCGCTTGATCCTTTCTGTCGGGCCGGGGGCTACTTCTTGCGAACCGGCGGAACCGCGCCCCCCTGGGGACCTGGCGCCCCGCCGTCGTCGCCGAAGGCCTGCTTGGCGATCTCGGCGATGCCGGCCACCGAGCCGATGATGGATGCCGCCTCGACGGGAAGGATCATGACCTTCTGGTTGGGCGCCGAGGCCAAGGCCTGCAGAGCCTCTACATACTTGCCCGCAACGAAATAGTTGATGGCCTGAATGTTGCCGGCAGCAATGGCCTCACTGACCATCTGGGTCGCCTTTGCCTCCGCCTCGGCCTGCCGTTCACGCGCCTCAGCCTCGCGGAATGCCGCCTCTTTGTCGCCCTCGGCGGCCAGCACCACCGCCTGCTTTTCGCCTTCGGCCTTCAGGATCGCCGCCTGGCGCATGCCTTCGGCCTCGAGAATTGAGGCGCGTTTCTCGCGTTCCGCCTTCATCTGTCGCGCCATCGCGTCGACCAGGTCCCTCGGGGGGTTGATATCCTTGATCTCGATACGCGTCACTTTGATGCCCCAAGGGGTCGTCGCGTGATCGACCACGCCCAACAAGCGCTTGTTGATCTCGTCGCGCTGCGACAGCAGTTCGTCCAGATCCATGCCACCCATCACAGTACGAGTGTTGGTCATGGTCAGATTGAGGATGGCGTTCTCCAGAAAGTTCACCTCGTAGGTCGCCTGCGCCGCGTCGAGCACCTGGAAAAAGGCGACGCCGTCGACCGTCACCATTGCGTTGTCCTTGGTGATCACGTCCTGGCTCGGAATCTCGAGCACCTGTTCCATCATGTTCATCTTGGCGCCGACGCGGTCGATGAACGGAACGATGAGCCCGAGCCCCGGCTGCAGCGTCCTGGTGTAACGACCGAACCGCTCGATGGTGTAGTTGTAGCCTTGGCTCACCACCGTGACCGACTGGAACAGGATTATGACGAACAGAAGCAGCAGAACGATAACGAACAGACTGCCACCATCAATAAAGTCGAGCATCCGGGCCTCCTGAGTGCGCGGTTCGCGGGCGCCGCAATCACCGGATTGCACCTTACGCCGAAGATGGAGTTTACCCGATTCTTTGCCCATGCCGCCACTGTCCAGAACTGCGCGAACAAAGCGGCAAAGAATCACCCAAAGCGGGCTTGTGAATGCATGCCTCTGTGTTTGAGTATAGGGGACCGCAACACTGACCCGTATGCGGTCGCACCGCCGTTGCGGCCGCCCCAGACGATGGCGGGGCGCTCTGAAACCCGGGAGGATCCAGAATGAGCGATACCGATCTTTGTTACATGCCGGCAAACAGGGCGTTGGCGCTCTTCCGGCAGAAAAAGCTCTCGCCGGTCGAGCTGGTACGGGCGGTGATAGACCGGGCCGAGAAGATCGATCCGGCCATCAATGCTTTCACCTACACCTATTTCGACGAGGCCCTCGACCTTGCCCGCAAGGCGGAGGCGAAATACGCCGGCGGCAAAACAACCCGGGCCCTGGAAGGCCTGCCTGTCGGCATCAAGGACGAGAGCTACATCAAGGGCAAACCGACCTCGAACGGGTCGCTGACAATGAAGGACTACATCGCCGACCATACATCAATCGTCAACGACCGCATCATGCGGGCGGGCGGCATCGTGCACGCGCGCACGGCAACGCCCGAATTCTCCTGTGCCGGCTACACCAATTCGCGTCTGTGGGGCGTCACCCGCAATCCGTGGAACCGGGAGTTTACGCCGGGCGGATCGTCGGGCGGCTCCTCCGCATCGCTGGCGGCGGGAACGTCGAGCATCTGCACAGGTTCCGACATCGGCGGCTCGATCCGCATCCCGGCATCGACCTGCGGCCTGGTCGGCTACAAGCCTCCCTATGGGCGCAACCCGGACGAGCCGCCATTCAACCTAGACTTTTACTGCCACACCGGCCCCCTCGCCCGCACCGTCTCCGATGCCATTTTGCTGCAGAACGTCATGTGCGGACCGCACCCGCAGGACATCTCCACGCTGCGGCCAAAACTGAAACTGCCGCAGACCTACAAGCCGGTCAGGGACTGGAAGATCGCCTATTCTCCAGACCTTGGCTTCTATCAGGTGGACCCGGAAGTGCGCGCCAACACTGAAAAGGCGCTCGACGTGTTCCGCGCTCTGGGGGCACAGGTCGAAGAAGTCGATATCGGCTGGACCGAAGATGTGCTCAAGGCAGGACTGACCTATCTTGAGCACCTGTTCGGAGCGTTCCTGTCCAGCACCCTGGAAGAGCACGCGGACGAATTGACCACATATGCCCGGGCATTCGCCGAGAAGGGCCGCACGTCCAAATCAACCGACTTCATATGGTCGCTGGAAGTTGCCGGCCGGATGTATCAGACGCTTGGACCGATCCTGGAAAAGTATAACGTCCTGGTCTGTCCGACCTGCGCCTTGCCGGCGGTGCCCGCCGATTTCGATCAGACATCAGGCACCGTCACCATCAACGGTGTAGACGTCAATCCGATGCTCGGATGGGTGATGACCTCTCCGTTCAACACCATGAGCCGCTGTCCGGTGATCACCGTGCCATCGGGACGGGCCTCAAACGGCGTGCCGACGGGGATCCAGATCGTCGGCAAGACCTATTGCGATGCCGACGTGATGCGCGCGGCAATGGCGTTCGAAGGCGAGGCCGCAGAGTGGTTCGGCGGTTCCGACACCCGGCCGTCACTGTGACGCCCGATCGCTGAGAAGGCAGAGCCCGGGAGCAATGATGCTCCCGGGCCGTTTCCGGACTATTTCTGAAGTTCGGTCCAGATCTTCGTGTAGATCTTGATCACCTCTGGCGGACAGGTCTCAGCGACCTTGCCCACGGCCTGGAACTCTTCAGGAATGTTCACTTCCGGTGCCGTTTTCATGTCTTCCGGCATGAATTCCTCGGACCCTTTGATGCCATTGGCATAGCGCGCGAATGTGGAGATCAGCGCCGCATTCTCGGGCAGCATGATGTAGTTCTGGAACAGTTTGGCGTTGTCGACATTCTTGGCGTCTTTCAGAACCGTGACATTGTCCATCCAGATCGGATAGCCTTCTTTCGGATAGCCATAGACGATATCCGCGTTTTGCAGCCGCGCCCGGAACGACGCGCCATTCCAGTAAACGCTCGCCGAGATGTCGCCCTTGGCGATCTTCTCGATATTGCCGTAGTCGATGGAGATCCAGTGCTCTTTGGCCGCCAGCAATTTGTCGCGCACTTTTTTCAGGATCGTCTTGTCGCCGGTGCAGGGCTCGCCGCCCATATAGGTGATCGCCAGATACATGACGTCGAGCATTTCCGGGACCACATTGATCTTGCCCTTCAGCTCGTCCGGCGGGTCGAGGAAGATGGCGGATGTATTCGGATTGCCCGCATAGACCGACTTGTTGACGGTCAGGCCAACCGTACCCCACTGCCACGGCACGGAGTATTTGCGGCCGGGATCGAAATAGACATCCACCCACCGCGGATCCATATGCTTGAAGTTTTCCATCTGATCGGGCCGGGTCTCGAGCAGCAGCCCCTCCTGAACCCAGATCGGCACATAACTTGCCGACGGCACCACAATGTCGAAACCGTGCCCACCGGCCTTGATTTTGGCCAGTGCGGTGTCGTTGGAATCATAGTCGGTAATGGTGACCTTGACGCTGTGCGCTTCTTCGAACTTCTTGATCAGGTCGGGGTTGGTGTAATTGCCCCAGTTGAAGATGTTCAGTTCGCCTTCCGCCGATGCCGGTGAGGCGAATGCGAATATCGCGCCCGCGATCAGGCTTTTGAGTTTCCATGTTGTTTTCATCAGTTTTTCCTCCCTACTGATACTGGCACCTGTGCGTCAACCTTTGCGGTTGAGAAAAAAGAATATGCAGACAAGAACGACGGAGATTGCCAGAAAAACCGTCGAAATGGCATTGATTTCCGGCGTCACGACCCGGCGCAACTGGCCCAGCATGTATGTCGGCAAAGTGTCCTGCCCCGCCGTCTTGACGAATTCGGTGATCACCACATCGTCAAGCGAGATCACGAAGGCCAGCATGGCGCCGGCAAGTATGCCGGGCCACAAGAGCGGCAGGGTAACCCGTCTGAACGTCTTCCACGGCGTCGCATAAAGATCGGCGGCGGCATGTTCCAGCGTCAGGTCCATGCCTTCCAGCCTGGCGCGGATCGGCAGGTAGGCGAACGGAATGCAAAAAGCCGCATGAGCGGCAATGAGATACACCAGACCCGTGTAGCCCGTGGCGACCTTGATGATGGCGAAAAAGATCAGGAGCGCCACCGCGGTCACGATCTCCGGCACCATCAACGGCTGGTTGATGATGGCGAAGACCGCCGTCTGGCCACGGAACTTTCCGGTCCGGGTGGTGGCGAGCCCCGCCAGGGTGGCAACGGTGGTTGCAACGGTTGTGGCGCACGCCGCCACGATCAGCGATCTCGTGGCCGCATCCTTGATCTGTTCGTTTTGCCAGGCCGCCTCGTACCAGCGCCACGAAAAGCCTTCCCAGATGGCGATCGACGTTCCCGCATTGAACGAATACAGCACCAGGACGACGATGGGGGCATAGAGCATCAAGAAGCAGGCGATCGCCAGCGAGGAGAACCCCGGCTGCCGTTTCAGCGAAAACGCCTTGGGGCTGCGTGCTGCGTCAGCCATGCTTGATGTCTTCCTTTGTCGCCACGCGCACATAGAACAGGAGCGCGACCATGACGATGACAAGAAGCGTCACCGCCAGCGCCGAACCCAACGGCCAGTTACGGCCCTGGCCGAACTGGAGTTCGATAAGATTGCCGACCATAAGGTTCTTGCCGCCGCCGAGCACCCGCGGCGTCACATAGGCACCAAGCGACGGGACGAACACGAGGATCGAGCCGGCGATGACGCCGGGCTTCACCAGGGGCAGGATGATGCGCCTGAGAACCTTGAACCGGGAGGCATAAAGATCGTAGCCCGCTTCGACGATGGAGAAATCCAGCCGCTCCATGGAGGCGTAAATCGGCAGAACCATCAGGGGCAGATAAACGTAGAGCATGCCCAGCATGATGGCGAAGTCAGTGAAAAGGATCTGTATCGGGCTGTCGATGACGCCTGCCGCCAGCAATGCGGAGTTGATCACGCCTTCGTTGCGGATCACTTCCATGATCGCAAACGTCCTGATCAGGAGATTGGTCCAGAACGGAATGATGATCAGCAAGAGCCACATGTCGCGTTGTTGCTTGGGCCGCGTCGCAATGAAATAGGCGGTCGGAAATCCGATCACGAATGCCATGACGGTGGTTCCGAACGACAGCCGGACCGAGCGCCAGAATATCGAAAGATGGGCATCGGCAAAGGTCACCGTCTCGTCGAAGATGTCTTCCTGGAACAGCACGTTGAACCAGGCTTCGATGGAGAAATTCCACACCACGCCGCCGTAGTCGCCGGGCTGCAGGAACGAATAGACCAGAACGATCAGCAATGGGCCGGACGCGGCGAAACACAGGATCACGAGCGCCGGCGCCAGCAGCAGCCACCGGTTCACCGCCGCCTTGTGCATCCTTGAATTGACGGGTTCGGTCATGGTCTCTATCCAATCGCCTCAGTCCCGCAGGACCTGAACGGCGTCGGCGCCGATTTCAATTCCCAGTTGATCGCCTTCACGATAGGGCGCCTGGCCGTCGGGCTGGTTCTGTTCGCGCACGATGAACGGCGTCTTGTCCTCCAGCTGCAGGTGATAGTGAGTGTCGGTGCCGAAATAGACGATGTTTTCCAGCGTTCCGGTCAGCGCAGCCTTGGACTTGACCTTGGTCAGCCTTGCGTGCTCCGGCCGCACCACCACCGTGACAAGCCCCTGCGTCCGTCCGTCCGCCGGCAGCGCCGCGGCAACCGATTTGCCGGATGGAAGTTTCACCTGCGTCCCCGACTTGCCCCTGGACGCCAGTTCCGCCGTCAGGAAATTGGTTTCCCCGATAAACTGTGCGACGAACCTGTCGGCGGGATGATCGTAGATGTCCCGCGGCGCACCGACCTGCAGGATCTTGCCGTTGTTCATCACCGCGATCTGGTCCGACATGGTCAGCGCTTCTTCCTGGTCATGGGTGACGAACACAAAGGTGATGCCGGTTTCATTCTGCAGCCGCTTGAGCTCGATCTGCATTTCCTTGCGCAGCTTCAAGTCGAGCGCCGAGAGCGGCTCATCCAGCAGCAACACCTTGGGATGCGGAGCCAGCGCACGGGCCAGCGCGACACGCTGTTGCTGTCCGCCGGAAATCTGATTTGTGTGCCGGTCCTTCAGCTCGGTCATTTTGACCAGCTGCAGCATGTCGTCCACGGTGCGGTCGATCTCGGCCCTGGGCTTGCCGAGCATCTCAAGCCCGAAGCCGATATTCTGCGCCACCGTCATGTGGGGAAACAGCGCGTAGCTCTGGAACACCGTGTTCACCGGCCGTGCATAGGGCGGCAGCGCCGATATGTCGGCGCCTTCGAGCAGGATTTCGCCCCCTGTGGGATGTTCGAACCCCGCGATCAGCCGCAGCAAGGTGGTCTTGCCGCATCCCGAGGGTCCGAGCAGCGTGAAAAACTCGTTCTGCCGGATGCCCACCGTGACATTGTCGAGAGCAACGACCCTGCCCTCGCCCTCGCCGAAGACTTTCGACACAGCCTCAATCCGCACAGCCTGCGACCCGCCGTTGCTGGAATTCATGCCGTATGTCCCCATGCTTCCCGGCGCCAAAGGTCCTGGCATCCGAGCCGACGCACCCAACGTCAATTGTTTGTCCCCAAATCGCTTTCGAAGACTAGCGTCCCACCAGGTCCAATCCAATAGCTTTGTCTCCCCGGCCGGCCGGGCACATCTCCGCAATGTTGCGGCCGCCCGTTTGGCGCTAGAATGTTTGTGCGTATGAGACGAGTTTGCACCACCGCCCTTCTTCTGTTCGGCCTGCTGCTGCCCACCGGCAAAGCGGTCCATGCCCAGACCCGCGTTTCCATTGAACTGGTTCTGGCCGTCGACACATCGCTGAGCGTCAACGACCTGGAGTTCGCCTTGCAGATGCACGGAATCGCCGAGGCATTCCGTTCCAGAGAAGTCATGGATCTGATCGTTTCGGGCCGCGGGGTCGCGGTGACCATCATGCAGTGGGCCGGCTGGGTGCGCGAAGAGCATTCCGTGCCATGGCGCCTGCTCCGGGACCGTGCGTCCATCCTGTCCTTTGCGGCGGAGGTGTCTGCGGCAAAGCGTCAGGGCGTGGGATACATGACGGCGGTCGGCACCGCGATCGGCGCTGCCCTGCACGAACTCCAGACAAACGACTATGCAGGTGAGCTTCTCAAGATCGATCTGTCGGGCGACGGCTACAGCAATGCCGGACCGGAATTGATCCCCTTGAGAAACCACGCCGACACTCTGGGCGTCACGATCAACGGCCTGGCGATCCTGACCGACTTTGACGATCTCGATGATTATTTCCGGGCCCAGGTCGTGGTCGGCCCGGGCGCCTTTGTCATTGAGGCAGCCGATTACGATGCCTTCGCCCACGCCATGAAACTGAAGCTCCTGCGCGAACTGGCGCCCCAGATCAGCCAACTCGAAGAGACGGCATCGCCCGTCCAGGCGGCGCGCCTGAGCAATCCAGCAGTTCCAACCGCGTTCACCGTGTTGCCCAGGCCATGAAACGCTCCAGGACAATCAACGTGCATATCAGGCCCTACTCATCCGGCGATCTGGCAAGCATCACGGAGCTGTTTCGCAAAACCGTCCATGCCGTCGGCATTGGGCACTACACGCAAAGGGAGCTTGATGCATGGGCGCCTGTCGACTTGCCCGTGGAAGCCTGGGAAAAACGGATGGCGGAAAACACATCGCTCGTCGCCGAGAAAGACGGAATGATTGCCGGTTTTGCCGAGCTCAGCCCAAACGGTGTCGTCGACATGATGTACGTCCACAAGGACCATTTGCGCCGCGGCGTCGCGAGCGCGTTGTTGGCCGAATTGGAACTCAGCGCCGATGGCCGGGGAATTGAACGCCTGACCACCAACGCCAGCCGGGCGGCGAAGCAGTTCTTTTTGGATCGGGCCTTCACTGTGCTGGCACGCCAAACGGTTACTCGCGGAAGCGTTCTGATTGAGAATTTCCAGATGGCCAAAAAACTGCCCCAGGTCAGTTCACCGGCGATTTTATGTCCTTGAGGGTCGAGATCAGGGCAGCCTGGTGGGCACTTCGGGTTTTGTCCTTCAGGCGGCGGTAGTGGGTATAGACCGTATTGATCGACAGGCCTTTGCGGTCGGCATAGCCGCGCAGGGACTGGCCTTTGACCAGGGCACCGGCAAGCTCGCACTCCGCGCCAGTAAGCCCAAAGACCCGGCGCAGGAGCTCGTCGTTTCGCAGCGCCTCGGCCGCCGGGTCCCGGATGAACACAAAGGCACCCGCCCGCGACGTCGCATCCCGGTATGGCCGCACCGCGAGGATATACGGCGCCTTGCCGGACAGCCTTGAAACAGTGATATCGCAACCACCGCCCTTCTGTTCGCCCGATGCCGCCAATGCATTCCTTAGGGCGACTTCGTAAGACTGCATGGCCGCTGGCTGGGCAATGCCCACCTGCCCCTGGGACAGGGTCACTCCGTCGCCATCGCGGACCATCTTTTGTGCCATTGCATTGACGTGAACTGCCGCGCCCGCGTCATCCACCACGATGACCCCCTCGCGCAATTGGTCCAGGGCCTTCTCCAGGCTGGTTCTCTCCCCGTCCATCTGCCGCCACCGCATGGACAGGTCCACGGCCTGCCTGAAATGCGGTAGAAGGCACCTCATGAGAGAGATCTCGGGCGCTTCCACATGGCCGTGCTCAGGGGTATGTTGCACAACGATCGCACCGAACCTCTCTGGTGTCTGGAGCAGGCAGCCGGAAATGTAGTATTTGAGGCCTTGGGCGCCGAGGAACGAGGAATAGTACTCGTCCTTCGCCATATCGGCTTCCGAAATCACCTGGGCGTCATAGCCGATATCGCCCAGACGCTGGCGGAAACCGTGATCGACCCGCGGGCAGATCGAGACATAGTGCTCAAGATACTCGACCTCGCAGGCGCTCGGCACATTAGCGCTTGAGAACAATTCATGGGCCTGTGTGGTTCTGTCGATGACCTCAAGGCTCACCCCGGCACCACCGAACAGATCGTTGCAGGCGTGCAACGCAACTGGCCAGATGTCGGGCGACGTCGCCGCGCGGTACATGGACTCAATCGTCGAGTTCAAGTCGTCATCGAGTGACATCGCAAAAGCTTAAGACTTAACCAAGTGTCGGGCAATCAAGATTTCTGCGCGCCAACCTTGCCCATCGCGTCACCAGATATGATGACGACACGGGCTTTGTGGTCGGATTACGATCGCGATCGGGCCGTCGCCCCGATCGTCTGCTGGGGATCGAAGCAGATTATGCTGGCAGCTCCAGAAGGAGGAACTCATGAATTTTCTCAGCCGTCTCATGACCTTTGGCCGGCGCCTGGTTTTGGCCTCCGCCTTTTTGATCGTTGCGGCTGAGCAGCCGGCGGGGGCCCGTGAGGGCGGCGGGCCCGGCCCCGGTGGTGGAGGTGCCGGCGTTCAAAAAGCCAAGAAAATTGTAATATCGCAATACAGTCGCAGTAACTTCGTTCGTAAGCTTTTTACCGAGATATCAGAAAACTGGAATCAGGAATATACTTTAACCATCGAAAACTCTACGCCTCGGGTCAGCCGGGCGATTGTAAAAATGGCCCGGTTTGCACCCGCTGAAGCTGCACGACTGGTGACCGTATTCATCACTCGATCACGCCACAATTTTGTTAATGTTATTCATGATGTCATGGAACAGATTGAGTCTCTGGAGCGGTCAATCAGCTTGCGAAAATCATACATAGGAACCAAATACATAAGCATACAGAACAAGGCCAGAGTGCAAATTGAAATGGTCCAGTATCAAGCTCAGTTGCATTTGTACAAGGAGCTCCTTGTTGAGCTCAAAAAGGGAAAATAGGATCGTCATGCGGTTTTTGGAGGATGAACACGTTCACCTCCGCCATGTAGCTCGTGGTCGAGCAGGAACCTCTTGGTTTCGACACCGCCGCCGAAGCCGGTCAACGATTTGTTTGCTCCGATCACCCTGTGACACGGGATGATGATCGGCAACGGGTTCGCCCCGTTTGCGGCGCCCACGGCGCGGCTGGCTTTTGGTCTTCCGATACGCGCCGCAAGTTCGCCATAGGACGTGGTTGTCCCGAACGGAATTTCCCGCAGGGTCTTCCACACTGTGATCTGGAAATCCGTACCCGCAAGGCGCAGGGGTAAATCGAACTCTTTCAGTTCTCCGGCGAAATATGCGGTGATTTGAGCGACCGCTTCTACGAAAACCGTGTCATCCCGAATCCAGTTGGCGGACGGTTCGAACGAGCGGCACCCCGCTCGAAAGCTGATGCAATGCAACTGCCCGTCATCCCCCGCGAGCAGGAGCGGCCCGACCGGGCTTTCACAATAGCCGTAGGCAAGATCCGGCAGCTTCCGTGGCATTGTCACACTCCCGGCCATGTCATGCAGCGGCGCCGATGTTCGGCCGTGTGAAAAACAGCCCGAACCGAGGAGGCGCCGCCCCCTGCTGGGTCAGATCCACCCCGCCAGTTCGCGCTCGACGATGGACTTCAGCATCGCGACCGAGGCCTCCGTATCATTGAGGCACGGCGCCACCGAGAAATTCTCGCCGCCGTTTTCGTGAAAGCTCTCGCCGGCCTGCATGGCGATCTCTTCCAGGGTTTCCACACAGTCGGCGGCGAAGCCCGGCGTGATGACGGTGAGGTTCTTGACGCCGGAACGGGCGAGCTCTTCCACGGTCTTGTCAGTATAGGGCTGCAGCCATTCCGCCTTGCCGAAGCGCGACTGGAACACGACGCGCAGTTTGTCCGCATCCATCCCCATCGCCTCGCGCAAGAGCCGGCCCGTCTTCTGGCAGTGGCAGTGATAGGGATCGCCCTTGTCGAAATACTCCTTCGGCAGCCCGTGAAACGACGCCAGGACAACCTCCGGCTCCCAGTCGAGGCTTGCCAGATGGTCGCGCAGTGAGGCCGCCAGGGCATCGATGTGCGATGGGTCGTCGAAATAGGGCGGGACGACGCGCAGCGTCGGCTGCCAGCGCATCTGCCCAAGCGCCTCGAAGGCCTTGTCGTTGACGGTCGCCGTCGTCGCGGCGCTGTATTGCGGATAAAGCGGAAACAGCAGGATCCGGTCACAGCCGGCCTCCATCAGGTCGCTCAACTTGTCCTTGATCGCCGGCTTGCCATAGCGCATCGCCCAGTCGACCACGATCTCCGGGTGCTCGGCGCCGAGCGCGGCGGCGAGGCCGTCGCTCTGGCCGCGGGTGATGGTCTTGAGCGGGCTCTCGTCCAGCTCCGTGTTCCAGATCAGCCTGTAGGCTTCTCCGCTCCGCGACGGCCGCGTGGTCAGGATAATGCCGTTGAGCAGCGGCCACCAGATCCACGGGCTCACTTCGATCACCCGGCGGTCGCTCAAAAACTCCTTGAGATAGCGCCGCATCGACCAATAGTCGGTCGCTTCCGGCGTGCCCAGATTGACCAGAAGCACGCCGATCCGGCCCGACGCTGTATCTGGATGCCCCTCGGGCCAGTGTTCGCGGCATTGCGTCATAGATATCTACCGGTCGTGGCGTGCCGTTTCAATCGGTGGGCCGGTCAGCCGTAGTCGCGTTCGTCGGAAATGACCTTGCCGTCGTTCGGCAGGCTGCCGGCGCCGACGAGCTCGATCCGGCCCCGCACCTTGCAGATGGTTTGTACGGTCTCTTCGAGCTCCTGGACCACATTGCTTTCAGTTCTTTCGCTTTCCGCCTTCAGGGTCATCACGTCCTGCTCGTTTTCCCGGGTCACGACCAGCCGCAGGCGGCCGAGTTCGGGATGACGCTTGGAAATGTCGTTGATCTGGGCCGGATCGACGAACATGCCCTTGACCTTGGTGCGCTGGTCGGCGCGGCCCATCCAGCCCCTGATCCGCATGTTGGTGCGCCCGCACGGGCTGACGCCCGGCAGCACCGCCGACATGTCGCCCGTGCCCAGCCTGATCATCGGGTAGGACGGGCTGAAATTCGTCACCACCACTTCACCCACCTCGCCTTCGGCGACCGGCTCACCGGTGCCCGGCTTGACGAGTTCGAGGATGACGTCCTCACTGACGGTCATGCCCTCAAGCGCCGATGATTCATAGGCGATAACGCCGAGTTCTGCTGTCGCATAGGCCTGCAACACGGAAACGCCGCGGCCCTGCAGCTCTGCGCGCAGGGATTCCGGCAGGGCGGCGCCTGAAACGAACGCCTTGGTGATCGAGGATGCGTCCTTGCCCAGTTCTTCCGCCTTGTCGAGCAGCACTTTGAGAAAGTCCGGCGTGCCTGTGTACGCGACCGGTTTCAGATGCGCGATCGTGTCAATCTGCAGTTCCGTGTTGCCGATCCCCCCCGGGATCACCGTGCATCCGATGGCGATGGCGCTGTTGTCCAGAATGAAACCGCCCGGCGTCAGGTGATAGGAGATCGCGTTGTGCACGATGTCGCCGCGCCTCAGACCCGCGGCATAAAGCGCCCGAGCGCCCCCCCACGGGTCGGGTTCGGGCCCCTGGGGCTCGAAAATCGGTCCCGGCGACATGAAGAGCCGGACGGCATCGGCCGGGGCCACCGCTGCAAACCCGCCGAACGGCGGATTGGCCATCTGGTGCTCCTTCAATTCGGGCTTACGCAGAACCGGCAGATCGGCGAGTGCCTCGCGCGAGGTGATCGCGTCCGGGTCAATCCCGTTCAGATGGGCGGCCCAGCCCGGTGCCTTGTCGACTGTTTTTCTGATCTGCTCCGGAAGTGCCGCGAACAGGCTCGTTTCGCGCACCTGCGGATCGCGCGTTTCCAGATCGTCGAAATATTCATTACTCATGACTGCCTCGCTGAGTTGCGCTTGAGCGCGCTATTATCCCGCTTGGGTCGAATGTATACCAAGCACGCGGCAGAATAAATCTCCTGTCTGGCCGGATCGCGAAATTGGCCACCGTGAATTGAAATATTCCGTATACAGAAGAAAAATCTAGCTGAGCCAGCGTTTGCGCCGCTTGTAGTGCTTGACGTTCTTGAAGGATTTCCGGTTGTCGCCGGCGACGCCGAGATAAAACTCTTTGACGTCTTCGTTCTCGCGCAACGTCGATGCCACGCCGTCCATCACCACGCGGCCATTTTCGAGAATGTAGCCGTAGTGGGCGAACTTGAGCGCGATGTTGGTGTTCTGTTCGGCAAGAAGGAAGCTCACCTTCTCGTCCTCGTTGAGACGTTTCACGTTCTCGAAAATCTCTTCAACCAGTTGCGGCGCAAGTCCCATGGATGGCTCGTCCAGGAGGATCATGTCGGGCCGCGACATCAGGGCTCGACCGACCGCCGTCATCTGCTGTTCGCCGCCGGATATGTATCCGGCAAGCGAGGACCGCCGTTCCTTGAGGCGGGGAAAATATGTGTAGACCAGTTCGAGGTCGGCGGCGATGGCGCCGCGTCCGTCGGTACGGGTAAACGCGCCGGTGAGGAGGTTTTCCTCCACCGTCAAATGTTCGAAGCAATGCCGGCCTTCCATCACCTGGATGCAGCCGCGGCGCACCAGATCGTTCGGATTCAGCCGGTCGACCCGCTGACCCTTGAATTCGATACTGCCTTTCGTCACCTCGCCGCGTTCAGCCCGCAGCAGGTTGGAAATGGCTTTCAGTGTGGTCGTCTTGCCGGCCCCGTTGGCGCCGAGGATGGCGACAATGCCCTCCTTGGGGACCTCGAGCGACACGCCCTTCAACACGAGGATGACGTGATCGTAGATCACCTCGATATTGTTCACGGTAAGAACCGCATTCTGGCCGTTTTCGCTCACAAGGGAACTCCGTTTTGGATCACGACCGGCTCAGGTGGCATCACCTGAGCCGGTGAAGGTGATCGATCTCAATTTTTTGGAGCGGGACCAGGAAAAATGGATAGCGTTTTTCCATTCGATCCCGCTCCGGTCACTGGTCAGCTAGAGTGTCTTACTCACAGGTCTGGGTTTCCCAATCGGGTTTGTCCTTGACCCACTCTTCCGCGGCGGCGACCAGCTTCGGACGCACGCGTTCGGTCATCGGAGTGAACCAGTCGGAGACCTTGTTCCAGCCTTTGCCATCCCACTGCTGAATGTAGATCGGATGGGCGCCGGCATGATCGTCGCAGGTCACCTTGATCGGGTTGGTGAAGCCTTCGAGGCCGATTTCGGCGAGACGTTCGGAGGTCAGATTGAGGTTTTCAAGGCCGACCCGCATTTCAACACCGGTGATCGCTTTCACGCCGGTCTTTTCCTGCGCTGTGCGAATGGCTTCGGCAATGAGCACCGCGTTCATGACGCCGCGGTTGTAGTAGTTGTCGCCGACACTCGCTTTGTCGACCTGGCTCAACCCTTTGTCCACGACATGCTTGATGATGTCTTGGATGGCGCCGTAATTTGTGCCCGTGCTGTGGAAGTTGGTGGACTTGTAGCCCTTGCCGTCTTCGCCGGCCGGACGCAGGTCAACGTTGCCGCCGGACCACCACACGCCGATGAACTTGTCCATCGGATAGCGGATCTTGGCGGCTTCCTTGACCGCGGTCGGGTTCATCGCGCCCCAGCCCCACATGATCATGTAGTCGGGCTTTTCTTTACGGACCTGCAGCCAGTGCGAAGACTGGTTCTGCATTTCCTTGCCGCCAACCGGCACGAGCAGGACTTCAAAGCCCATTTCCTTGGAAAGCTCTTCAAGCAGCGGGATCGGCTCGCGGCCGTAGCCCACGTCGAGATAGATGAAGCCGATCTTCTTGCCCTTGATCCCGCCGTCCTGGGAATCGATGTACTTGATGATGGCTGACATCTGGCTCCAGTAAGTGGCCGGAGCATTGAAGGTCCAGGGGAACTTCGAGCCGACGGCGGTCGCCGACAGGCCATAACCCATCGAAAGGATGGGTATCTTGTCAACCGGCGCCTTCGGGATCAGCTGCAGCGTGATGCCCGTGGAATACGGGTTGTACACAACCGCGCCTTTGCCCTTGGTGCCTTCGTAGCACTCAACGCCCTTCTGCGCGTTGTAGCCGGTTTCGCATTCTTCGATCGCGAGTTTGACGCCGCCGATCCCACCATCACGCTCGTTGAGCATGGTGAGATAGTCGTGCAAGCCATTGGCGATCGGTGTCCCGCTGCCCGCAAACGGACCGGTGCGGTACGTCAGGAGCGGAATGTAGATCTGGTCTTCGGCGTTAGACGGTGTGGCACCGCTCAGCAACCCACCCCCGAGCATTGCTGCGGCGGCGATACCAAGTGCCATTTTTTTGAAACGCATGTGTTTTCCTCCACTGTTTCAAAGTGTTGCCAGCATTGTGTCTGCATTCTTTGCCGGCTCTTATTCACCACTTCCGGTGTCTTGGTCGAACCTGATGTTCAAGCCTGGTTCGGACCGTATCACCCCTATCGAAAATGGCAAAATCTCATGTATTCAACCGTTAACTCCGCACCGTCGCATCCCGTCAGTATGGAAATGGCCAGCGCCTGAGCTTCTCTTTGGCGACCGCCCACATTCGGGCAAGCCCATTCGGTTCGACGATCAGGAAGAACACGATCAGACCTCCAACGATCATGAACTGGATATGCTCCACTGTTGCGGCATTGACGTGAGTCCCGAACATCTCCGGCACGGCGCGCAGGAATATCGGAAGATTCCAGATAAACGCCGCGCCGAGGAAACAGCCGAGCAGGCTGCCCAGTCCACCGATGATGACCATGAACAGGAGCTGGAACGAAACATTGATGTCGAAGCTTTCGACCTCGGCCGCGCCGAGCCACATGAACACCATCAGGGCGCCCGCAACGCCCGCATAGTAGGAGCTGATGGCAAACGCCATGAGCTTCGTCGGCAGCAGCCTGATGCCGATGAGTTCAGCCGCGATATCCATGTCGCGCACCGCCATCCAGGCGCGGCCAAAGCGGCCGCGGACCAGGTTGGAGGCGACCCAAGTCAACAGCACGACAATGGCCAGGACAATCAGATACTGCGTCACCGGCGCGGCCGTCGCGCTGGTGATCGGCACACCGAACAAGGTGCGGGTCGGCACCTCGATAGCGCCCGAGTCATTGTAGTTGTAGAGCCACGCGATCCGGCCGAACGCCCATTCCAGAAAGAACTGGGACGCGAGTGTGGCAACCGCCAGATAGAACCCTTTGATCCTCAGGCTCGGCAGGCCGAAGATGAAACCGACACCGGCCGCGAAGAAGCCCGACAGGAATATATGGATCAGAATATTGACGTCCGGGAATATGGTCGCCAGCTTGTAACAGGCATAGGCGCCCACCCCCATAAATCCGCCGGTCCCGAGGGAAAGCTGGCCGGCATAACCGGTCAAGAGGTTCAGGCCGATCGCCGCGAGCGCGAAGATCAGCGTCGGGATCATGATGGATTTGAGCCAGAAATCGTTGAACGTGAGGGGAACCACAACGAACAACACGGCGAGGATCGCTATGATGCCGATAAAATCCTGGCGGATCGGAAACACCGCCTGATCGGCGCGGTAGGTGGTTTTGAATTGGCCCGCTTCGCGATACAGCATTCTGATCCGCTCCTAAACTCGATCGATGATTTTTTCGCCGAACAATCCCTGCGGACGGAACAACAGAAAAATCAGTGCGAGGAAGTAGGGGAACCAGCTCTCGATGCTGCCGCCGACCAGCGGACCCCAGTAAAACTCTGCAATCTTTTCGCCGAAACCAATGATCAGCCCGCCGACGATGGCGCCGGGGATCGACGTGAACCCGCCAAGGATCAGCACCGGCAGCGCCTTGAGCGCAACGATCGACAGCGCGAAACTGACGTCCGATCGCGCCCCCCACATGATGCCGGTTGCCAGCGCCACGATGCCGGCCGAAAACCAGACGATCCGCCAGATCTGGTTGAGCGAAATTCCGACCGACAATGCCGCCTGGTGATCGTCGGCCACGGCCCGCAGCGCCCGCCCGATACGGGTCTTGTTGAAGAATATGGCAAGGCCGGCAACCAGGGTACAGGCGACAGCCGCCGCCGCCACATCCAGTTGCTGAATGATGACAAGACCGCCAAGCACATCGAAGTCCCAGGAGCCTGTCGGCAGTCCCAACTGCTCCGTGGGCATCACCTTCGGCTCACCGCCGAAGACGAGTTCGCCGAGACCGATGAGGAAAAAGTTGAGCCCGATGGTCGCCATGAACAGGATGATCGGCTCCTGGTTGACCAGTGGCCGCAACACCAGCTTTTCCACGCTGTAGGCCAGCGCCGCCATGATGCCGATGCACATCACGATCGCGAGGATCGCTGGGACGCCCAAGGCGATCAGCCCGACCAGCGACAGGGCGCCGAACACCACCATGATGCCTTGTGCGAAGTTGAAGACGCCCGATGCCTTGAAGATGAGAACGAAGCCGAGCGCAATCAGCGCATAGAGCGTGCCCGAGACAAAACCTTCCCACAGCACCTGCAAGAGCAGATCCGGCGCGGATCCCATCTGCATGAAGGGATCGATGAATACGTTGTAAAGGAGCCCGCCCATGGTCGTTCCCTAATGCGCCACGCCGAGATAGGCGTCGATCACGTCTTGATTGCTCTTCACTTCATCGGGCGTGCCGTCGGCGATTTTCTGGCCGTAATCCAGTACAACCACTCGATCCGAAAGGTCCATGACAACGCCCATGTCATGCTCGATAAGTGCGATGGTCGTTCCGAACTGCGAGCTGACATCGAGAATGAACCGGGACATGTCCTCTTTTTCTTCAAGGTTCATGCCGGCCATCGGCTCATCGAGCAACAGGAGTTCCGGCTCCATGGCCAGCGCGCGGCCAAGTTCCACACGCTTCTGCAAGCCGTAGGGCAGACGCCCCACGGGGGTCTTGCGAATGGCCTGGATCTCCAGGAAGTCGATGATCCGCTCGACCTGTTCGCGGTGCTCGAGCTCTTCCGTCTCCGCCGGCCCCCAGCGAAACAGATGCCAGAACAGGCCTGTTTTCATCTTCAGGGTGCGCCCGGTCATGATGTTGTCGAGCGTGGTCATTCCGCGGAACAACGCAACGTTCTGGAATGTGCGGGCAATCCCCTGGGTGGCCGCGATATGCGGGCGCATGTCGCGCCGGCTTTCGCCGCGGTAGGTGATGGTGCCTTCCTGCGGATGATAGAAGCCGTTGATGACGTTGAGCATCGACGTCTTGCCGGCGCCGTTGGGCCCGATGATCGCCCGGATTTCACCTTTGCGGACATCGAAGCTGACGTCGCGAATGGCCTTCACCCCTCCGAAGGAAAGAGAGACATTCTCGATGTTCAACAACAGTTCCCGGCTCGCCGGCGCAAGCTGCTCGGCCGCGCTCATTCGGCAGCCTCTTTCAGCACGGCCTCTTGGACAGGGAAGACCTCGACATCACGGATCTCGACTTCCGCTTCCATCGAACCGATGCGGCCGTCCTCGAAAGTCACCTCCGTCTTGATGAACTGTTTGGTCTTCTCCGGATCATACAGGGCATCGATCAGCGGCCTGTAGCGTTCCGACACGAAGCTGCGCCGCACCTTCTGTGTCCGGGTGATTTCGCCGTCATCCGCATCGAGCTGCTTGTAGAGGATCAAGAACCGCTTGATCTGCGCTCCGGCGACATCGGGCTCTGCCGCAAGGTCCTTGTTGCAGTCCCGGATATGCTGCTCGATCATCGCGTAGACCTGCGGGTGCGCCGCCAGTTCCTGGTAGCTGCCATAGACGATATTATTGCGCTCCGCCCAGTTGCCCACCGAGTCGAGGTCGATATTGATAAAGGCCGAGCAATACTCACGGTCGTGCCCGAAGGCCACCGCCTCATAGATGTTGGGGAAAAACTTGAGCTTGTTCTCGATGTATTTCGGCGGGAACATGGCCCCGCTCGTCAATTGGCCCACATCCTTGGCCCGGTCGATGATTTTCAAATGACCGGTCTTGTCGATAAAGCCGGCATCGCCCGAGTGCACCCAGCCGTCCTTGGTCTTGGTTTCCTTGGTGGCCTTGTCGTTCTTGAAATAGCCGTGGAACACGCCCGGCGAGCGGTAAAGCACTTCGCCCGTGCCATCGATCTTCAGCTCCACGTCCGGCGCCGCCGGGCCGACCGTGTCGGCCCGGATCTCGCCATTGGGCTGGATCGTCACAAAGACGCTGGACTCGGTCTGCCCGTAAAGCTGTTTCAGGTTCATGCCCATCGAGCGATAGAATGCGAACATCTCCGGACCGATGGCTTCGCCGGCGGTGTAGCCGGTGGTCACCTTGGTGAGGCCAAGATTGTTCAGGAGCGGCCCATACACCAGCACCCTGCCAATCCAGTAGAGCAGGCGATCGCCGAAACTCACCGGCTCGCCGTTGAGGATCGGCTCGCCGACGCGCTTCGCCACATCGAGGAAATAGTGGAACATCCGGCGCTTGAGTGCGCTTGCGTCTTCCATGCGGATCATGACCGTCGTCAGGAGGTTCTCAAAAACCCGCGGCGGCGCAAAGAAATAGGTTGGCCCGATCTCGCGCAGGTCATCCATCATGGTTTCCTGGCTCTCGGGACAGGCAACACAGAAACCCGACACGTAGGACTGGCCGTAGGAGAAGATGTGATCGCCGATCCATGCCATCGGAAGGTAGGCCAGGATCTCGTCGTTCTCGTCCAGGCCCTCGAACTTGCAGGCATTTGCGGCGCTGATCAGGACATTGTCATTGGTCAGCATGACACCCTTCGGCCGCCCGGTCGTACCGGACGTGTAGAGCATCACGCCGACATCGCTGCCCTTGCCCTTGTCGACTTCTTTCTGCCAGGTATCGTATGCCTTCTGGTCGGCAGCCAGGATTTCGCGGCCGCTCGCCACAATGTCCGCGTATGAGTGCAGGTTCTTGACCGTGTAGGCCTGCAACCCGCGCTCCTCGTCATAGATGATGTGCTCGACGCCTTTGACGGTCTCGCTGATCTGCAGAATCTTGTCCACCTGCTCCTGGTTCTCGACCACCGCAAAGGCGGCCTCGGCATGCTCGAAGACATAGGCCATCTCTTCGGCAACGGAGTCCTGATAGACCGGTACGGGAACCGCCCCGATGCTCTGCGCGGCGGCGACGGTCCAGTACAGTCTTGGACGGTTGTCGCCGACGATTACGACTTTGTCGCCACGCTTCAGGCCGAGTTTTTTGAGGCCCAGCGCATAGGCTCTGACCTCTTCGAGCGTTTCCGCCCAGGTCCATGTCTGCCAGATGCCATACTCTTTTTCGCGCATGGCCGGGCACTGTGCAAAGATCCGCGCATTGCGGATCAGCAACTTCGGAAAAGT
>JAJFHL010000326.1 GCA_021775615.1 Hyphomicrobiales bacterium | reverse complement strand
GGCTCTGATGTCGGCGCTGTCTGCCGTCACCCCTTGGGCATTCACCCGTTCTGCCTGTTCGAAGTCCCAGATGCCCTTGATGGAAACATGCGGCGCCATGGTAATGCCGTCTCGCGAGGTCATACGATGGCTGATCTTTGGCCCGAAGGTCATCCGTCCAAGCTTGATGGTCTGGCTTGGAATGAGATTATTGAGGCTGTCGGTATAAGCCTTCTGCTCTTCTTCGAAGTAGATCAGAGCCACCGCCGGGTTGAAGACCCAGTTGTCGTGGCGGAAGTCACCGGTCACCTGGCCTTTCATTAGCCATCGCTCTGCATCGAACGTATCCTCGAACACTCCCAGAGGATTGACATGGTTGTAGCTCTCACCCCATGCAAAGCGGCCATCTATGATGATGTTTTCATGTGCTCTGATGACCACATAAGGGCCAAGCAGCCAGCCAAATCCATCTGCAGACGTGTTGGCGGTATCGTCTTCTTCGTCGGTCCAGTCAAACTGGCCGATCAGGCCGATCACGGCACCGTCACTGAGCTGGTAATCAGCGCCCACATAGGCGATGAAGATATCACTGTCCAAATCGCCTGACTGGACATGGGTATAGCGTCCCTGTGTCCAGATATCGAAACCGGTGGAATGACGCGGTGTATCTTCGCCGTTGGGCGCATAGGCAAGCGCGCCCTCAGGCTCCTCGGCATCCGGCCTCGTGATCGCATTCGACAGGTTAACCACAGTCCGCAGGCTGGTGGCAAACGCCATATCGAGATTGTCCATCGTGCCCGTCGCCGCAAAGCCCAGGGGATTGCCGTTCGGAATGCCGTTCCGGTTGATGTTCAGACGCCCGGTCAGGTCTGGGTCTTGTGCGGTGATCTGATCCGCCCGGTTCGACATGAAGTTGCGGATCACGGCCTGTGTCCTTGCCACGATGGCGTCGTCATCCCGGTTGATGGTCTCCACATCCTGATTGGACTGCAAAGAACCATCGGTTGCTTGCGCCGTGTTCGTGACCGTGCCCGCAAGGATGTCCGCCGCCGAAACCGTGTCCGCGGCGGTACAGGTGATCGAGCCACCGGGCGCGAGCATGCCACCGGGGAGTGCCGGACAGGTCACCGCGGCAATCCGGTCATCACTGACTGTGATCGGGTTCGTGATGGTTGTATTGCCGTTGTTTGTCACCAGGTACTCGTACTCGAGCCGGTCACCGACTGCTGAAAAACTCGCCGTCGTTGCGGTCTTGTCGAGCAGCAGGCCGGATTGCTGCCCGATGGTCACCGTCTCCTGGTCCTGAACCGGTGCTGTCTGGTCCGAGTCGGC
This sequence comes from Hyphomicrobiales bacterium, assembly GCA_021775615.1. Taxonomy (GTDB): domain Bacteria; phylum Pseudomonadota; class Alphaproteobacteria; order Rhizobiales; family JAJFHB01; genus JAJFHM01. Next base: position 3,145 of record JAJFHL010000326.1, on the reverse strand, counting down.
AGTTGCCGTGTTGACGACCTGTCCTGCATTGATGTCCGCCTGGGTTATTGAATAGGAGGCGGTACAGTTCAAAAGCGCGCCCGCAGCGACTGATGCAGGGAGCGGAGATGAGCAGTTGAGGGCGGAGAGGCCCAGAAGAGGATCTGCAATTGTCGCATTCGTGAGCGTGACACTGCCGCTGTTGGCGAGCACAAAAGTGTAATCAATCGTATCACCGGGCTGGGGCGGCATACTGGCATTGAGTACTCCGGTTTTTTGGAGCGTCAGAGCTGGCGTTAGCAGTGTGATCGCCGTGTCATCGTCCGTCGCTGAGTTGTTGCTGGGATCCGCATCGCCGACTGAAGAAGTTGCCGTTGCAGTGTTGGACAACGTTCCCGATGCGGCGCCGCCGACCGTGCAGCTGGCTGTGTAGGTCACCGATGATCCGCTCGGCATGCTAAGGGTCTCTGCGATATCGCCCGCTCCGGCAGCCGTATTACCTGTCGCGCCGCCCGCGGAAACTGACGTGTATGTGCATGTGAGCACCGAGGGAAACGCATCTGACAGGGAAACCGATGGATCGGCGACCGGGCCGTTGTTCGTAACGACGATTGTGTATGTCAGGCTGCCACTCTGCTGTACCGAGGTAACGCCGTCCGTTTTCGTAACGGAAATATCAGTGCATCCGGCAGAGGTCAGGCCTGTTAGCGTCGACGGCACGGAAATCGTACCGTCCGCGGCAAGGAGGCCGCCGCCGGCATTGCCGACAAGATCGACGAACACTGTGAGCGTTACAATCTGACCGCCAGGCAGAGTTAGGGTCACATCGGGTGGGCTGACGTCACGCCCGATCAGACAGGGATTTATGACGAGGCCGCTGACCTGGATCTGGATTCGGTCCGATGGATTTACCGCCACCTCATCCCCTGAGGAGACAGTCTGGGAGATGCCGTTAATGACCAGTGTAACGGCAGCCTCGCTATCTTTGCTCCACATGCAGAACAGCAAGACAGCCGTCGCCAACACCGCAACGGCACTCCCTACGCGCCTCGGCTTACTCAACCAAACCTCCCATCGCCCGACTCAATCTTGTCGTTTGTATTAAATGGCCGGGCGTGATTGGGAAGGCTAACGCGAAATTGAGATGCTCACCAGCATAAACGCAGCAACGCGAAAACTGGACTTGCCATTGACCCAGATATGGAACCGAAATTGATAGAGAGAGGTCTATTGCGAGCAGTGGATTTTGCAACAAAATTTCAGATATACATTTGGAACTGATCGGGAGATGATCAGACTACTGATGTTCATACCTGCATTACGTCCCGAGCAGGCATATCAACAGCCGAAATTGCACCCGGTGCTTCGTTGAAACATACCTGCTCGCCATATTGAACGGTAGTGGATGCAGAGCCTGATGACGCCGTCTAATACCTGAACTTGAACAGCCCGCGCCGCTCATAGACATCGGCCGCTTCCTCGACAAACGCGGCCATCAACGGCGCGTCGTGGTCGGCGCGCAGCCGCGCGGCGGCCTCTATTAGAGCCTGTTTGTCCTTCGCCCGGCCCGGCCGCAGCAGCTCGTAATACGTCATGATCACGTCCTGGGGGATCGCCGCCATCTCGGCCGCCCGCTCGAAATTGTCCGCCAGCGTGCCGCGGCCGGCGTCACGGGCGATCGAGGCTTGCTGGCGCAGCGCCTCAGGCGTGATGCGCAGATCCTCCATTGACGCCTGTCCGCTGTGCAGCGTTGCCAGGGTCACGTCATCCAGGCCCTTGCCGGCTGCGCCGCGCACCAGATCGGGCCGGTGTTCGGCAATGGGGTAGTCTTCAACGGTCAGCGGTTTGTCGCTCATGACGTGCCCCCCAGGAATTCGGCCGCAAGCTCCTCGGGCTTTGCGCCATCCGATGTCATTGCCGTCTCGACGGCGAATATCAGGGCCGACCGGGCATGGAACCTTGCGCCGAGCGCTTCGCCCTGGGTTGGAACCACAACCGGTTCCGGCTGTTCGCCGCGCGCGTACTGAACGGCGTTTCGGCCGAACCCGCGATAGTGATCAAGCGTCGTGATCGGTGCGTTGGAAAACAGTTCAAGATTGTTGTGCGGCAGGCGGTCATTGCGGTGGATGACGGAAGTCCCCTTGGCCTGCAGGCCGATGCCGACGCCCGAGCCCGCGAGGCCGGCGGCGCTCAGTCCAAGAAACGAGGTGTCGGCGGTGTGCATGAAACGCACGAGACGCATGATGCCGCCTTCACCTTCGATGCCGTCCCGGATCGCCGCCAACACGGCGCTCAAGGGATGGCCGGCCAGTGTCCGGAACAGCTCTCGCCCGAACCCCGGCGACAGGCCAACCACCACTTCCAGCTTGTTGTCGCCCTGTTCCGCCTCGCCCATTGACCGGTATGAAATGCGTCCCTTCTCGCTCTGCTCGAAGGCCGCCTCGGCGCGCAAAACCTCTTTTCGGTCGAGAACTTCCCGAATGGCCGCCAGCTCCTGGCGCCGCGCCTCGCTCAGCCGGTAACCGGTGCCGGGGCCGAGATAGTCGTTCGGATCGTTGATCGCACTGATCACCCGGCCATTGCGGACGACCGCCGAGGTCTGCAGGTAGTCGCCGGACAGGCGCAACTTGACCAGAAACAGGAGGTTTTCGGCCTCTTCGGAAAACCCGCGCACGTCCAGCGCCTTGATGACATCGACGACCGTTATGTCGCGCTCTTGGATCTTTTCGCTGATCGCTGCAACTTCGCCCGGCGAATAGCTCTTGGTGTCATTGGAACCGGACGCCGCGACCACCGAGCTTTTCATGGCGGCGCTTGGCGCCGACAGGTCCAGTTCCTCGAACACGGCGGAAATGGCATCGACCGCCCGGCGGCGCAGCGCCAGCGCTTCGTCCTCGCCGACCGACTTCAGGCCGCCATCGGCCTCGAAGTCCCGCTGCAACACCAGAAAATCCTCAAGCTCCTCGCCGTTGAACGAAGACGGATTGAATGAATTGTCGTACTTCAGGATGGTCCCGAAGCCTGAGCAGATGAGATCGGAGCCGGCAATCAGGTAGGGCAGAATCTTGGCGCCGACGCGGATTTCGGATTCCGAATGGCGGGCGTCGTTGCCCGAGGCGCATTCAATGTCGAGCCAGACCGCGAACAGGTTTTCGGCGAGGAGTTC
>JAJFHL010000325.1 GCA_021775615.1 Hyphomicrobiales bacterium | reverse complement strand
ATTCCTCGCCCTGGTCGTGTTCCATCGCTACGAGGGCGTGTGGAGCGATGCGGCGCCCGTCGACATTCGCGAGCTTCTCGACGAGGACGCCACATACCGTGCACGGGTGATCAGTTCGGCCCAGCGTCTGGCCTATCTTCTTTCAGGCGCAATGCCCGGCCTCCTGCCCAGGATCGGACTGGAGTATCACGATCAAAAACTCCTGAAGCTGGTTCTTCCCAAATCCCACGGCGACCTGGCGGGCGAGCGCGTCGAAAAACGCTTCGCCGAACTTGCGATGCTTGTCGGCAAGCGCCCGGAAATCGAAATCTTAAAGTAGTACGGCTATTCCGCCGACACCGCGTGCGCCAGATCTGCGCCGGCTCCCGGCAGCGAAACGATGACGGCTTCTCCGCCATCCACTGCGATGCACATGCGCCCGTGTTTGATCTGCAGTGCCAGATCACCGAACAGTTCGCGCCGCCAGCCCTTGAGGGCCGGAACATCCGCCTCGTCGTTCAAGGCGATCTGCTCGATGTCACTGACGCTGGCGATCAGCTTCTGCGCCACATGATGGCGTTCGCTGGCAACCTTCAGGGCGACTTTCAGCACATCGATGATTGCCGTCGGCCGGGCGGTCTGGTCGACCGGTTCGTAATTGACGTCGGGCACATGGTCCATCGGGCCGTCGAGCGCCTTCTTGATTTCCTTCAAAAGCCCGAAAGCCTGCTGGCTGTCGCCGAAACCTCTGGGTACGGCCCGCAGGCGCCTGAAGTCTCCCGGTTCCCTCGGCATCTGGGTCGCGATTTCGCTCAGGGCCTCGTCCTTGAGCACCCGGTTGCGGGGCACATCGCGCGTTTGCGCCTCGCGCTCGCGCCATGCAGCGGCGGCCATGAACACCGCCAGGTTGCGCTGCTTGCGTGCCCTGTATTTCAGACGTTTCCACGCGTGTTGCGGATCTGAGCGGTATGTGTCGGGAGATTCCAGCACAGCCATCTCTTCGGCGAGCCAGGATTCGCGGCCCGTATTGTCCAACTGCGCCTTCAGCTTCGCATACACCTTGCACAGGTGAGTCACGTCCGACATGGCATAAGCCAGTTGCCGGTCACTCAACGGACGCTGGCTCCAGTCGGTGAACCGCGATGTCTTGTCGATCTTCGCGCCGACGAGCTTGCGCACGAGGTTTTCGTATCCGACCGAGTCGCCAAAGCCACACACCATCGCCGCGACCTGGGTATCGAACAGCGGTTTGGGAATGACGTCCCCCATATAGTGCATGATCTCGATGTCCTGGCGCGCCGAATGAAACACCTTGACGACGCCGGTATCCGCCATGAGTTCGAAGAACGAGGACAGGTCAAGCCCGTCAGCCTGCGGGTCAATGATCACCTCGTCCGATGTACACGCCATCTGGATCAGGCACAGCTTCGGATAAAAGGTTTTCTCGCGCATGAACTCCGTGTCGACTGTCACGAAATCATGGGTGGCGAATTGAGTGCAGGTCTCTCTGAGGACCTCAGAGGTTGTTATGATTCTCATGTCGTTTCTATAACGCAAGATGGCCGGCCTGTCGCGGGTTTGGGCGGGAGTTACTGCGTGTCACTTTGCTTTTCCCCACCATTTCGGCGGATCGCCTTGCGCGCAAGCCGGTAGATTGCCGGTGATGTGCGAAGCAGCGTCACAAATCGCGAACGCGCATGGGCCGGAACGCCCGCCCTGCGGGTCATGCGGTAGAGCACGCTGACAATAAGTGACGCGTGGATGACGCTGGTATAGGTGAAGAACGCCGGAGCACCGAACCGCTCGATGACAAATGATGCAATCAGCGGTCCCATGGACGCACCGATCGAGAAGAACATGGTCAGGCCGGCGGCCACGAGCACGTATTGCCCCTTTTTCGCGTGATCGTTGGCATGTGCCGCTGACAGCGAATAAAGCGGAAGTGCAAACGCGCCAAACACAAACGCGCCGAAATACAGGAGATTGGCCTGGTCGCCGGCGCCGAACGTCAGGAAGAGCGCGGCAAGCGACGCCCCGCCTGTGGCGACGATCAGGGTCCAGCGCCGATCGAACCGGTCCGACAGCATGCCGAGCGGGAACTGCAGCACCGCGCCGCCGACAATGCCGGCGCTCATGAAGATCGCAACCCCGGTGACGTCCAGACCCATGTCCTTGGCGTAGAGCGGACCGATCAGACGGAAGGCGCTGTTGGTCAGCCCTATGGTCAGGCACCCGATACAGGCGACCGGGGAAATCCGCCATATCGCCTTGAGGTCGAACTTGAAGCTTTCAGGCGCCTTCGGCTTTGAACTCTGCGAAAGCGACACCGGCACAAGCGACAGGCAAAAGAAAATTGCCATGATGGCGAAGATCTCAAACCCGTCTGTGCCGATGATGGGCAGGAGAAACTGCGCGCCCGTCACGGCGGTCAGGTCGACAAGCCTGTAGATGCTCAGGATCCTGCCCCGGTCCTGATTGCCGGCACTCTCGTTGAGCCAGCTTTCGATCACCATGAACACGCCCGCAAAGGCGAAGCCCATGGCAAACCGCAGCACCATCCAGGCAACGGGATCGATAAGCAGAACAAGGGCCAGCGATCCCGCCGCGGTCACCGAAGCGAGGGCCGCAAAGACCCTGATATGCCCGACCATACGGATGAGATGCGCCGTCCAGATGCATGACAGCATGAAGCCGGCGAAATAGGCCGCGCCCATAAAGCCGATGAGTGATGGAGAGAAGCCTTCCGATGTCGCTCTAAGGGCGATCAGAGTGCCCTGAAGTCCGTTGCCTGCCAAGAGAATGGCTGCGGCGACGAGCAACGGCACAAGTGGTCCGATGGAGATCATGGTGTGAGCTGGGAACCGCGACGCAAGTTTCTGATACTAGCCTCAAATCGCTTGAAGCGGCGTGATATTTTGGTCGACCAGCCCTGCGCAGGGGACATGGCATGGCGTCCGTTCAATGCACTCTGCCTGGCCTCAGATCTGACTGTTATAGGGAGAGGCGAACGGTTCAACGTAAAGGCCGAGGGCGCGTGCCGCCGCTTGCGTTTGCGGGCAGTCGGCCGACACCCCGATATACATGTAGTAATCGTAACCGACATGAATGAATGCATTTGCCGCCTCGAAGCGGCACCAGAAGGCTTCACGCAGCACCTGGCGCAAGACGTCCGAAAGGGCCGCATGATCGAGCATCGAACCTTCCGATGGTCCGGAGACAGCGCCGCCTGAGATTTCCAGGCCTGCCACTTTGAGGGTTTCGATCTCCACCTCGCGCATGAAGCCGATCGCCGCTGTCACATAGGCATCCTCCACCGCGTCATAGCCGGCCTGCGTCAGGGTCACGCCATCGAAGGTTCGCCCGATATCCCCATGCGATGTCCATTCGTTCCGGCGGTAGGTTCCTTTGCCGTCTCTGTTGGCGGGATTGTACTTGGTGACGCGGAATTGATGCATGGTTCGATGTCCAGGCCGGTTTCAGCACGCCAGTATATCCATCGTCGCGGTTGCTGTTTCGGCAAATGCGCTTCGCCTTGACAAATCGCATGCGTCATGCGCTTTTTCCGCCCCGCATCCCCGGGGCTTGGAAGAGTAGCTGATATGCATGCCTATCGCAGCCACACCTGTGGCCAACTGAGACAAGAAGACGTCGGCGGAACCGCGCGGATTTCGGGCTGGGTTCACCGGGTGCGCGATCACGGCGGGCTTCTGTTCATCGATTTGCGCGACCATTACGGAGTGACCCAGTGCGTTGCGGATCCAGACTCCGCCGCATTCTCGCTGGCCGAAACCGTGCGGGCCGAGTGGGTGATCCGGATCGACGGCGATATCAAGGCGCGCAGCGACGAGACCATCAACGACAAGCTGCCCACGGGCCGCATCGAGCTGTTCATCCGCGAGTTGGAAATCCTCTCTGAGTCGAAAGAGCTTCCGTTGCCGGTCTTCGGTGAACCGGACTACCCGGAGGACACCCGTCTCAAATACCGCCCCATCGATCTCAGGCGCGACACGCTGCACGCCAATATCGTCAAACGCTCGCGCATCATCGACAGCATCAGGCGGCGCATGTGGGACGGCGGTTTCACCGAGTTCCAGACACCGATCCTCACCGCTTCCAGCCCGGAAGGCGCGCGCGATTTCCTGGTGCCCTCGCGCATGCATCCCGGCAAGTTCTATGCGCTTCCCCAGGCACCGCAGCAGTTCAAGCAGCTGATCATGATGGGCGGCTTTGACCGCTACTTCCAGATTGCACCGTGCTTCCGCGACGAAGACGCCCGCGCCGACCGCTCGCCCGGCGAATTCTATCAGCTCGATATCGAGATGAGTTTCGTCACCCAGGAAGACGTGTTCCAGGCGGTCGAACCGGTCATGCGCGGCGTTTTCGAGGAATTTGCCGACGGCAAGCCGGTGACCCAGGAGTTCCCGCGCATCCCCTATGCCGACGCGATGCGCAAGTATGGTTCCGACAAGCCCGATTTGCGCAACCCGATCGAGATGCAGTCGGTCACCGACTGGTTCCGTGGATCCGACTTCAAGATATTCGCCAACATGATTGCCGGCGACGACAAGGTCGAAGTCTGGGCGATCCCGGCCAAGGGCGGCGGCAGCCGCGCCTTCTGCGACCGCATGAACTCGTGGGCGCAAGGGGAGGGCCAGCCGGGCCTCGGATACATCTTCTTCCGCGATGGCGATGGCGCAGGGCCGGTCGCCAAGAACATTGGCTCCGAACGGACCGCTGGACTGCGTTCGCAACTCGACCTCGGCGATGGCGACGCCGTGTTCTTCGTATGCGGCGTGCCGAAGAAGTTTGCCGACTTTGCCGGCGCCGCGCGCCAGAAGGTGGGCGCCGATCTCGAATTGACCGACACGGACAGGTTCGAGTTCTGCTGGATCGTCGACTTTCCCATGTACGAGTGGGACGAGGAGCGCAAGGCGGTCGACTTTTCGCACAACCCGTTCTCCATGCCCCAGGGCGGCATGGAGGCGCTGGGGAGCAAGGACCCGCTCGACATCCTCGGTTATCAGTACGACATCGTGTGCAACGGCATCGAATTGTCTTCGGGTGCGATCCGGAACCACAAGCCGGAG
>JAJFHL010000324.1 GCA_021775615.1 Hyphomicrobiales bacterium | reverse complement strand
CAGTGCCATACCTGGGACAAGGGCGGCGCGCAGAAAATCGGACCGAATCTTTACGGCATCCTCGGCCGGCAGGTGGCTTCTGTAGCAGGCTTTTCCTATTCGAAGGCGCTGCAGGCCAAGGCGGAAGAAATCGGCACCTGGACCTATGAGGCGGTCGATGCGTTCATCGCATCGCCGAAGAAATTCGCCAAAGGCACCAAGATGGTCTTTCCCGGCGTCAAGAAAGTCACGCAACGGGCCGACCTGCTCTTGTATCTGCGTGATCAAAGCGATACGCCGATGGAGATGCCGGCGGAATAGGGTCCGCCCCTGTGGCCGGCATGCATGCGCAAGCTGCGGGCCCCGTTGCAACGTTTCGCTGGGCGGCGCTTCAGTGAATTGTGATCACTCGTCAGGCGACACGGTCCTCGCACGTGTGTTTTGTGTCGGCTAAACGGGATTTAACCTTCACGCAAGCATCCTGTAATGTCATCACCGGCAGGCTGGAATTCCAAGTTTGGCCACAGTTGACGGGTCTGTAGCAGCCGTATCGGAGTTGGAGTGGACCATGCTTTGTACGACTAAATCGACGCGACGCCCTCCGGCATCGCGAAGCGCACTGGTGTTTGCCGTATTCGGCTGCCTGATCGCGTTTCTTGCCGTGTCCGACCGGGCACAGTCCAAGGGGCTTCAGAACAGCCATGTGCTGTCGACATTCGGCGAGTACAAATACCAGCCCGACTTCAAGCAATTCGACTATGTCAATCCGGACGCGCCGAAGGGCGGCGTGTTGCGCGAAGGCGCCTTCGGGACCTTCGACAGTCTCAACCTGTTCTCGATCAGCGGCAACCCGGCCGGTCATGTCGGCCTGATCTACGATTCGCTTTTCGAAGGCTCACTCGACGAGCCGCTGGTCAGCTACGGCCTGATTGCCGAAAGCGTCTCATTTCCGGACGATTATTCCTCGGCGACGTTCAAGCTGCGCCAGGAAGCGCGCTGGCACGACGGCAAGCCGATCACACCGGAAGATGTGATTTTCACCCTGGAAGCGGTGAAAGCGGCACACCCGGGTTATGCCCAGTATTACAAGAACGTCACAGCCGTGGAGAAGACCGGCGACCGGGAGGTGACGTTCAGGTTCGATACCACCGGCAACCGCGAACTTCCCATCATCGTTGCCGACCTGACAATCCTGCCCAAGCATTTCTGGGAAGGCAGCAATGACAAGGGCGAGAAGCGCGACCTTGCAACTTCGACGCTCGAGGCTCCGCTGTCGTCGGGTCCTTACCGGGTGAAAGACGTCATCCCGGGCTCCTCGATCGTTCTGGAGCGGGTCGCCGACTACTGGGCCAAGGATCTTCCCGCCAAGATCGGCAAGCATAATATCGGAGAATTCCAGATCGCCTATTTCCTTGACCGCACGGTCATGCTGGAAGCGTTCAAGGCGGGCAACCTCGATGTCATGGTCGAGAACCAGGCCAAGCGCTGGGCAACCGCATATACGTTCCCGGCGGTGGAAAAAGGCGAGGTGATCAAGCAGGTCTTCAAGACGAAGAATCCGCAAGGCATGCAGGCTTTCGTCTTCAACACGCGGCGGTCCAAGTTTTCCGATCCGCGGGTCCGTCTCGCCTTCAATTACGCGTTTGACTTCGAATGGACCAACAAGAACCTGTTTTACGGCCAGTACACCCGCAACCCGAGTTACTTCTCCGAATCGGAATTGGCCTCAAGGGGGCTGCCCGAAGGCCGCGAACTTGAGATCCTCGAAGAGGTGCGCGGCCAGGTTCCAGAAGAGGTGTTCACCACCGAATACAAGAATCCGGTGACCGCGAACAAGAAGGACGCACGCAACAATTTCCGCACCGCCCTGCGGCTGCTCAAGCAAGCCGGGTGGGTGACAAAAGGTAAGTCCCTGGTCAACGCCGAAACCGGCGAGCGCATGACTGTGGAGTTCCTGGTGCGGAGTCCCGATTTCGAGCGCATCATCCTGCCCTACAAAAGAACCCTCGACCGGCTTGGCATGGAGATCACCATCAGGACGGTGGATACGTCGCAGTTCGGCAACCGGATGGACACCTACGATTTCGATGTCATGGTGGGCTCGTGGGGGCAGTCTCTGTCGCCCGGCAACGAGCAGCGCGACTACTGGAGTACGGCTTCAGCAGACCGCAAGGGCGGACGCAACCACGTTGGCATCAAAGACCCGGCAATCGACAAACTGATCGACCGGGTGATCTTTGCCGAAGACCGCGATGAGCAGATTGCGGCCACCAGAGCCCTCGACCGCGTGCTTTTGTGGAACCACTTCGTGGTTCCCATGTGGTTCTTCAACGGCACCCGAATGGCGCGCTGGGACCGTTTCGGCCTGCCGGAGACGGAAACCGAATATGGGTTCAGTTTTCGCTCGACCTGGTGGTATGACGAGGCCAAAGCGAAAGCCCTCGACGATAATTAGGATGTTTTACACACCGCCGAGAAAGACCCGGAGCGGTTCATGTTCAAACGGAAGCGTTTGAACATGAAGCGCTCCGGCCCCGTGAAAACTTTCCGGCGCTGGCTGGTCGCCATGGCGGTTGTGCCGGTCCTGGCCACCGGCGCCGTCGGCGAACCGGTGCATGGCCTGTCGTCGTTCGGAGATCTCAAGTATCCACCGGACTTTTCCAGTTTTGCCTATGTGAACCCGGAGGCGCCGAAGGGTGGGCGGCTGTCGATGATCGGCACCGGGGGCCTCACCACGTTCAACAGCTTCAATCCCTACATACTGAAGGGAGATGCCGCACAGGGGCTCGGCGGTCTGTTCGACAGCCTGATGACGCGGGCATTCGATGAGCCGGACGCCGTCTACGGTCTGGTGGCGCACTCCGCCGATATCGCCGACGACAAGATGTCGGTCACATTCTTCCTGCGCGAAGAAGCCAGGTTTTCCGATGGCACGCCGGTGACCGCCGATGACACGGTGTTCAGTTTCGAGGTCCTCAAGGCGGAGGCCCACCCGGCCATTTCCCAACAGCTGCGCGATGTGACCGCGGCGGTGGCCATCGACCGGCTGACGGTTAAATACAGCTTCGCGGGCGAGACCGTCCGCGACCTGCCGCTGGTGGTGGCAATGCTGCCGGTTCTCTCGCGGGCGCATCACAAGACGCATCCGTTCACGGAGGCCAGCCTGACGGCACCCCTGGGCAGCGGTCCCTATATGGTGGCGGACTATGCTCCGGGGAAATATGTCACCTACCGGCGGCGTGAAGACTATTGGGGCTGGCATCTCGCGGTCAACCGGGGGCGCCTCAACTTCGATGAGCTGCGCTATGAATACTTTCGTGACCGGACCACCGCGTTCGAAGCCCTGAAGGCTGGCGAGTTCGACCTGCGCGAAGAATTCACATCGAAACACTGGGCCACCGGTTACGACGTTCCGCCGGTGAAGGACGGCCGGCTTATCCGCGATGTTCTGCCCGATGACCGTCCGTCCGGTGCGCAGGGTTTCTTCATCAACACCCGGCGGACCAAGTTCCGCGACCGGCGGGTGCGGCGGGCGCTCGACTATGCGTTCGATTTCGAATGGTCCAACACTCAGCTCTTCTATGGACAGTATGTCCGCTCGCAGAGCTTCTTCGAGAATTCGGCGATGAAAGCATCCGATGTTCCCGGAGACGACGAGATCGCCCTTCTTGAACCGTTCCGGGACATGCTGCCGGAAGAGGTGTTTCAGGCCCCTTACGTGCCGCCGGTCTCGGACGGCAGCGGCCAGGACCGTACCCTGCGGCGTGAGGCGGTGGCGCTTTTGAAGGCCGCCGGATGGGCCATCAGGGACGGACGTCTCGTCAATGACGCGGGCAATCAGTTCGAGCTGGAATTCCTGATCGCCAGTCCGACCTTCGAGCGCATCATCGCCCCATACGTGCGGAACCTGCAGCGCCTCGGCATCGCCACCTCAATACGGCTGGTCGACGCGACCCAGTACCAGGAGCGGGTGAAGAGCTTTGATTTCGACTTTGCAGTGCGGCGCTATGTCATGAGTTCGACACCAAGTGTGGAACTGCGGAACTATTTCAGCTCCAAGGCGGCGGACACCAAGGGCAGCGCCAATCTCTCCGGCATCGCCGACCCTGCCGTGGACGCGCTGGTCGAGAAGGTCATCGCCGCGGAAACCCGCGAGGAGATGACTGTGGCGGCGCGCGCCCTCGACCGGGTGCTGAGATCGGGAAACTACTGGGTGTCGCACTGGTACAAGGCGAAACACACGGTGGCCTACTGGGCCAAATTCGCCAGGCCGAAGTTCAAACCAAAATATAGCCGTGGAATTATCGACACTTGGTGGTATGACGCGCACAAGGCTGCGCGCCTGAAGCGGGCTGAGTGAACCGCACCGACTGAAGGACACTTATGGGCGCCTACATCATTCGCCGGCTCTTGCTGATGATTCCGACCATCTTCGGGATTTTGCTGATCAGCTTCGCGGTTGTGCAGTTTGCGCCCGGTGGGCCGGTGGAACGCAAGATCGCCGAGCTCGAAGGCATGAATGTCGATCCCACATCACGGATCGGCGGAACCGGCGGCGGCGATTTCGCCAACAATACCTCCGATGCCAGCGGCGAGACCAGCGTCACCTCGAAATATCGCGGCGCCCAGGGGCTCGACCCGGAAATCATCGCGAAGCTGGAAAAGATGTACGGCTTCGACAAGCCGGTGCACGAGCGTTTCTATCTGATGCTCAAGAACTACCTGGTGTTCGATTTCGGCGAGAGCTTCTTCTCCGGGCGGCGGGTCACCGATCTGATTGTCGAGAAACTGCCGGTCTCGATCTCGCTCGGCCTGTGGATGCTGCTGATTTCCTACAGTATTTCGATCCCGCTCGGCATTCGCAAGGCCGTCAAGGACGGCTCGACCTTCGATGTCTGGACCAGCGGCGTCATCATTGTCGGCTACGCCATACCCGGCTTTCTCTTTGCGGTGATTCTGATCGTGCTGTTTGCCGGCGGCTCCTACTGGGACCTGTTTCCGCTGCGCAATCTGGTGTCGGACAATTTTGACCAGCTCTCGTGGTGGGAAAAGATCATCGACTATTTCTGGCACCTCACCCTGCCGATCATCGCCATGGCGGTCGGCGCGTTCGCCACCACATCGCTGCTCACCAAGAATTCGTTCCTCGACGAGATCAAGAAGCAGTATGTGATGACGGCACGGGCCAAGGGACTGGGCGAGCGCGAGGTGCTCTACGGACACGTGTTCCGCAACGCCATGCTGATCGTCATTGCCGGATTTCCGGGCGCCTTCATCGGCGCGTTCTTTGCCGGGTCGCTGCTGATCGAGACCATCTTCAATCTCGACGGACTGGGCCTTCTGTCGTTCAATTCAATCATTGGTCGCGATTACCCCGTGGTTTTCGCCAATCTCTACATTTTCTCGCTGCTCGGCCTTGTGGTCAGCCTGATCAGCGATCTCACCTATACCTGGATCGATCCGCGCATCGATTTCGAAACCAGGGAAGTGTAGGGCCATGGACGCCAGGGCAGAAGCAACAGAGCTTGAGGTGGAGGCAAATACGCCCGGCCGGTGGCAGCTGTCGCCGATGAACCAGCGCCGCTGGCGCAACTTCAAGGCCAACAAGCGGGGCTTCTGGAGCCTCTGGATCTTCCTGTTTCTGTTCGTGGCAAGCCTGCTGGCGCCGATCATCGCCAACGAGAAGCCGCTCGTGATTTCCTATGACGGCGGCTACTACTTTCCCATCGTTCAGTTCTATCCCGAAACCGCGTTCGGCGGCGAATTCGAGACCGAGGCCGAGTACCGCGACGACTATGTGCGCGAACTGATTTCGGAGAGTGGCGGCTGGATGATGTGGCCGCCGCTGCGCTATGCGGACAACACGATCAATTACGACACAACGGTGCCGTTCCCGGCGCCGCCCTCGGCGGAGAACTGGCTCGGCACCGACGACCAGGGCCGCGACGTGGTGGCCCGGCTGATCTACGGCTTCCGGATCTCGGTGCTGTTCGGCCTGATCCTCACGCTGATTTCTTCGGTGATCGGCGTCACCGCCGGCGCCATCCAGGGGTATTTCGGGGGCTGGACCGATCTCATATTCCAGCGGCTGATCGAGATCTGGACCAGTATCCCGCAGCTTTACCTCCTGATCATTCTGACCGCCATCCTGGCGCCGAGCTTCTGGATCCTGCTCGGCGTACTCTTGCTGTTCAGCTGGGTGGCGCTGGTCGGCGTGGTGCGGGCGGAATTCCTGCGCACACGCAATTTCGAGTATATCTCGGCGGCGCGGGCGCTTGGCGTTTCCGACGGCACGATCATGTTCAAGCACATCCTGCCCAACGCCATGGTGGCGACGCTGACCTTCATGCCGTTCATTCTCAACGGCTCGATCACCACGCTGACGTCGCTTGACTTCCTCGGCTTGGGCATGCCGCCGGGGTCTCCCTCGCTCGGAGAACTGCTGGCCCAGGGCAAGAAGAACCTTGAGGCGCCGTGGCTCGGCATGGCCGGCTTCTTCGTCATCGCCTCCATGCTCTCGCTTTTGATCTTCATCGGCGAAGCGGTGCGCGACGCATTCGATCCCAGGAAAGCCTTCCAATGAGTGCGGCTGAAAAGCTCGTCGACGTCAAGGACCTCTCGGTGCTGTTCCGCTCGTCGGAGAGCGAGAACCTGGCGGTCGACCGGATTTCCTTCCAGATCGGCAAGGGCGAAACCCTGGCGCTGGTGGGCGAGTCCGGTTCCGGCAAATCGGTCTCCGCACTCTCGATCATGCAGCTCCTGCCCTATCCCGCCGCCAGTCATCCCAGCGGCGAGATCTGGTTCGATGGCCAGAACCTGATTGGCGCCAATCACGCAACCATGCAGAAGTTCCGCGGCGACCGCATCTCGATCATCTTTCAGGAGCCGATGACGTCGCTCAATCCGCTGCACACCATCGAAAAGCAGATCAGCGAGATCCTCGAACTGCACCGCGGCATGAGCGGCAAGCAAGCGCGCGAACGGGTGCTCGAGCTGCTCGACAAAGTGGGCGTTCCCGACGCCGAGACGCGGCTTCAGGCCTATCCGCACCAGCTCTCCGGCGGCCAGCGCCAGCGGGTGATGATCGCCATGGCGCTTGCCAATGAGCCGGACCTGCTGATCGCCGACGAGCCGACGACGGCGCTCGATGTCACCATTCAGGCGCAAATCCTCGAGCTCCTTTTGTCGCTGCAGGCCGAACTCGGCATGGCGATGCTGCTGATCACCCACGATCTGGGTGTGGTGCGGAAGATGGCGAAGCGGGTCTGCGTCATGACCGAGGGCAAGATCGTCGAGCGCGGCGACACGGTGAGCGTGTTCGATGATCCGCAGCATGAATATACGAGACACCTGCTTGCGGCCGAGCCGAAGGGATCTCCGCCGAAGACCGACACATCGGCGCCGGTCGTGGTCGAAGCCGACAACCTGCGTATCTGGTTCCCGGTCAAGCGCGGCTTCATGCGCCGCACCGTGGACCACATCAAGGCGGTCGACGGCATATCCATCACCGTGCGCGAAGGCCAGACCCTCGGAATCGTCGGCGAATCGGGGTCCGGTAAAACCACGCTCGGCCTCGCGATCCTCAGGCTGATTTCAAGCCAGGGCGCGATCGGCTTCATCGGCAATCAGATCGACAGTTTCAACAACAAGCAGATGCGCCCGCTGCGGCGGCAGATGCAGGTGGTGTTCCAGGATCCATACGGGTCTCTCTCGCCCCGGCTGTCGGTCGGGCAGATCGTGGAAGAAGGCCTGCTCGTCCTCGACAAGGACCTGACGCCGGGCGAACGGCGCAAACGCGTCGGCGCGGCGCTCGGCGAAGTGGGCCTCGACCCGGATGCGCAGGACCGCTATCCGCACGAATTTTCCGGCGGCCAGCGCCAGCGCATCGCGATTGCCCGGGCCATGGTGCTGGAGCCGAAATTCGTCATGCTGGATGAACCGACCAGTGCGCTCGACATGTCGGTCCAGGCCCAGATCGTCGACCTGCTGCGTGAGTTGCAGGTGCGCCACAACCTTGCCTATCTGTTCATCAGTCACGATCTCAAGGTGGTTCGCGCGCTGTCCAACGAAGTCATCGTCATGCGCAGCGGCAAGATTGTCGAACAGGGCCCGTCCGAGCAGATTTTCGATGCACCGCAGGCCGACTACACAAAGGCACTGATCGCAGCCGCCTTCAGACTGGAAACCTCGCCCGAAGGTGTGGTAGCGACTTAAAACGTCGTTGTGCCGAGACAGGCAGCCATGCCGCATTAAAGTATTAGAACCGGTCACGTCTTATCGACTTAGGCGGAACCGGCTAAGTCGATCGTGATCTGGGAGGGAACACATGCTCGAGACTGAAGACGGGGCTGCCGTATGGTCCTAGCCACCATGGCCTTCTGCTACTTCCTGGGCGATTGGGACGTGGACGTCTGGGTGCGCGAGATGCAGCATCTCGACAGCTCACTCGACCTGAGGATCTGGCCCGAGGTCGGGCGGGTCGAAGACATCGACTACGCGCTTGCCTGGAAACCGCCGCCCGGTGAACTCAAGAAATTCCCCAACCTGAAGGCGATTTTCTCGCTCGGCGCGGGCGTCGACCACGTTTACAACGACACGGACCTTCCCGAAAACGTGCCGATCGTGCGGGTGGTCGATCCCAATCTCACCATGCGCATGAGCGAGTATGTCGTGCTGCACGTTCTGTGGCACCACCGCCGCCAGCGGATCTATGATCATTTCCAGTCGGAAGGGAAATGGCGCGACCTGAGCCAGCCGGCCGCCAGCGAGACGCGGGTCGGCGTCATGGGCCTCGGCGAGCTTGGCATAGACGCGGCGCTCAAGCTCAAGACCATGGGCTTCCGCGTTGCCGGGTGGAGCCAGTCGCGCAAGAACATCGACGGCATCGACAGTTTTCGCGGCCGTGGCGAGCTGAAGGCGTTTCTCAACCGCACCGATATCCTGGTCTGCCTGTTGCCGCTGACCGACGGCACCCGTGGACTTCTGAACGGGGCGGTGTTCCGCGATCTCGCCAAGGACGGCGCCGGCGACGGCCCGGTGCTGATCAATGCCGGGCGCGGCAAGCTGCAGAACGAGCAGGATATTCTCACCGCGCTGGAGAATGGCGATCTCTATGCGGCGACGCTGGACGTGTTCGAGGAAGAGCCGTTGCCCTCGTCGAGCCCGCTGTGGTCGCACCCTCGGGTGACGATCACTCCGCATAATGCGGCGGTCAGCGATCCGCGCGCGATCAATGCCTACATCCTGCGCCAGATCAAGCGTCACCGCGCCGGTGAAAAGCTCGACAATGTGATCGACCGGGCGAAGGGATACTGAGTTGGATATTTCATGAGCAGTTACCAATGAACGGATACGAACTGTTCTGGATCAGCGGCAGCCCGCCGTGCTGGCGGATCATGCTGGCCATGGAGGTGAAGGGACTGGACTATGTTTCCACCCGGTTCGACAACGCCAAGGGCGAGCAGAAGAACCCCGAGTTCTTGAAGATCAACCCGAGCGGCCATGTGCCGGCACTCCGGAACGCGGACACAGTGGTGTGCGAGTCGCTCGCCATTCTGGCGTATCTCGACGCGGCGCACCCGGAACCGCCGCTGTTCGGCGAAACGGCGGACGAGACCGGGGCGATCTGGCAGCAGATCCTGCAGTTCGACAGCGCCATGCCTGGCCCGATCCGCGCCATAACGCGGCCGGTGTTCCGGGGCCGCGCCGCCGAGCAGGCCGATACGATCCGCGAGGCGGCGGACACGCTGCGCCCGCAACTGACCGCCCTGAATGCACAGCTCGAGGCGACGGCCTATCTGGCCGGCGATACCCTCAGCGCCGCCGACATCGCGCTTTATCCGCCGCTCATGCAGCTGATGCGTGCGGCGGGGCGCGACGATGCCCAAGCGCTTGATCTCAACCTGTCTCCGCTAACGGATCATTTCGCCGGCATCGCGCGGTGGAGCGAGCGGATTGAAGCCATTCCCGGCTATGACCGGGCCTATCCGCCACATTGGAAATAGGCGGCCGCCTCACGAACGCGAAAAGTACGCAAACCACGTCCTCCGTTCCCACCCGGAGCGCCCGCGCCGCACCTCTCATTGTCCGGTGAAAACTCGCAAATCTGTCGTAAATGCCGATTTTGATGCCGAAATGAGCACGAATCGCGCCTCTCATGTGACGTAGACTTTAGTCGGATCGGGCGGGGTCCGTGCGGTTGGTGTTCGAGAACCGCACAAACTTCCTGCCTGACCGAAGTACCGCCGCAGAGTTCCAAACTCATACAGGCGATGCCACAGAAGGGGAGGTTGATTTAATGAAATTAAACCCGGTGAAAAGTATTTGCTTCAGCTTGCTTGCCTTGGTCTTTATGGGGGGCATCTTCGCTTCCGCCGAAACCCAAGCGCAAGACAATACGACCGGATCCGCGGAAACCACTTCGGCCAGCGACGTCACGTTCACGTCGTGGACAGGGCCCTACATGCGCAGCCAGATGCTTGGCTTCGTGCGGCCTTACGAAGCCGAAACCGGCGCCAAAGTGCGGGTTGAACATTATGCCGGCGGCATAGACGAGATCCGCGACCAGGTGGAGTCAGCAAACGTCGTCTGGGATGTCGTCGATCTCACCCAGGCGGACTCGCTGCGTGCCTGCAAAGAAGGGTTGCTGGAAGACCTCAGCGGCATCGACCTGCCGGCGGGCAAGGACGGCACTGGGTTTCGCGACGACTTCGTCGATGGCGCACTGAACGAGTGTGGTGTCGGGGTCATCGTCTGGGCGACCGCCTTTGCCCACAGTAAGGACATTGGCGGAGGCGCACCGTCTTCAATTGCCGATTTCTTCGACACCAAGACATTTCCGGGCCGCCGGGCGATCCGCAACGATCCATCGGTGATCATGGAATGGGCACTGATCGCCGACGGCGTTGCGCCGGCGGATGTCTACGGGCTGCTTGAAACGCCCGCAGGCGTCGAGCGTGCATTGAAGAAAATGAGCGCAATCAAGCCCGGGCTCCAGCTCTGGACAAAGGGATCGGAACCGATCCGGCTGCTGAACGGCGGCGACGTCGTCATGAGCATGATCTGGGCAACCACGGGGGCCACCGCGTCTCGCCAGGAAGGCGCCACTTTCTCCATGGTGTGGGACGGCCGGGTCATCGAGCTTGATCTGTTCGGCATTCCCAAGGGCAGCCT
This sequence comes from Hyphomicrobiales bacterium, assembly GCA_021775615.1. GTDB lineage: Bacteria > Pseudomonadota > Alphaproteobacteria > Rhizobiales > JAJFHB01 > JAJFHM01. The sequence goes on along the minus strand of JAJFHL010000324.1, from coordinate 15,351 downwards.
GAACAAGGACGCGGCAATCGACTTCATCCGCTTCGCCAGCAGTTCGGAGTCTCTGGCCAACATGGTCAGGCATCTGCCCAACGGCCCGACCCGGAAGTCGTCACTCGCGCTTCTGCCTGAAGACGTACTGGCCCAGCTTCCAAACGGCCCGGCCTATGCAGACAAGGTGTCGATCCAATCGGACGCACAGTGGTGGTCGCAAAACTACGCGGTGCTGAAGGAAGCCTTCGACGCGTGGTTGGCGGAGGCCTCTCAGCAGGGCGCCGCTGGAACCGTGCGGTGAGACATCAATTTAAGTCAGGGGAGAATTTTTCATGAGTGACAGTATTCAGACACCGCCGGAAGACCTGGTCGATAAGGCCGGCCTGTTCGCCGGAATGAACAAATTCATGGGCATTGCCTCAATGGTCATGATTCTGGCGTTTGTCGGTTTCACAATTCAGGACGTTGAATATTCCGGCGCCGTTTTTTCCAGCGGCAAGGACTTTATCATCGGCTCACTGGACTGGTTCTATGTGTTCGTGATGAACGCGGTCCTGTTTTTCGTGTTCTGGCTGCTGATCAGCCGCTTCGGCGATGTGAAGCTGGGCGGCGACGACGAGGAACCGGATTTCTCGACTTTCTCGTGGATCTGCATGCTGTTCAGTGCAGGCCTTGGCTCCGGCCTGATCTATTGGGGCGTGGCCGAGCCGATGTTCCACATTGCCGACAACCCGTACCTAACGCGTGAAGGGATCGAACCGGGCGGCGTCGATGCGGCCAGCATGGCCATCAGGATCACCAACTTTCACTGGGGATTTCACGGCTGGGCGCTCTATGTGCTGGTCGGTCTGAGCCTTGCCTATTTCGCCTATCGCAAAGGCCTGCCGCTGACCCTGCGGTCGGCCTTCTACCCGGTCCTGAAGGAAAAAATATATGGTCCCTGGGGCCACCTGATCGACCTCATCGGCGTGTTCGGAACGATCTTCGGTCTTGCCACTTCGCTGGGCCTGGGCGTGACGCCCATCGCGGCCGGCCTGGAAAAACTGGGCTGGATGTCGAACACGACAACCAACCAGCTGATCCTGGTTGCCGCCATCACCTTGATGGGAACCGCATCGGCGGCCTCCGGTGTCGGCAAGGGCGTGCGTATTCTTTCGGAGGTGAATGTGTGGGCCAGCATCGGGTTGCTCGGTCTGTTCCTGATCCTGGGACCAACCGCCTTTGCGCTCGGCATGATGATCACCGGTGCCGGCGACTATCTCTGGAACGTCATCCCGATGGGCTTCTGGATCGACAATGAGCCGGAACGCCAGTGGCAGAGCTGGTGGACCATCTTCTACTGGGGATGGTGGATCGCATGGTGCCCGTTTGTCGGCATGTTCATCGCCCGGGTGTCCAAGGGCCGCACGATCAGGCAGTTCTGCTTCTGCGTGCTCCTGGTTCCGGTTTCAGTGGTGGTGCTGTGGATGGGCATCTTCGGCGGCGCCGCCGCCGGCGTCGACCTGCTCTACAATGCCGGCGTCCAGGAAGCGGTCAGTGCGGATTATGCGTCCGGCGTGTTCCAGACGGTTGCCGGTTTCGGCTACACGTGGCTGGTGGTGCCGATCACGATCCTGATCACCATTTTGCTGATCTCGTGGTTCGTGACGTCATCTGACTCCGGCACGCTTGTCATGTGCACCATGCTGTCCATGGGCGACGAGCACCCGCCGGTCAAGTTCCGGATCTTCTGGGGCATCACGTCCGGCGTCGTCGCCGGCGTTCTCATGCTGGCCGGCGGCCTGACCGCGCTGCAGACGGCGTCGATCGTCGCCGGACTGCCGATTGCGGTTCTGCTGCTGTTGATGGGCTACGGCATGGCGAAAACCCTGCATGAAGACTTCCCGGTCGCCGATGTCGAGGACCAGCGCGAGCTGGAGTATCTCAACCGGTAGAGACCGGCAGACGCCGACCGCCAGTCGGCGCCACACAAATGCACTTGGGCCGGAGCAATCCGGCCCAAGTCCGCAATTGACACTCCCGCCTCCCCGTTTGATGATTCAGCCCGGTTCATCCGTATGGACATCAAAGCATAGGGGACGGTGTGATGAAGCCTTCGGGTTCAGTTTGTTTGTGGGGGCGGCGCGCCATTGCGGTGTTCCTGGCGGTAACTGCCATCGGCCTGGCCGGGCCGGTTTCATCCGCCGCCAGGGCCGGCGGCAAGGCCGTAATCCTGTCGATCAACGATGTCTACCGGCTCAAGGGCGTGAACGAAGGCCGTGCCGGCGGCATGACGCGGGTGCGTAGCCTGCGCGCCGAGCTTGAGCGCACGGCGCCCGATCTCCTGTTCCTGCATGGCGGAGACTTTCTGTCTCCCTCATTCGTCGGGCGCTCCTTCAAGGGCCGACAGATGGTCGACCTGATGAATGTCATGGACGGCGACTTCCGCCACGGGGTTCACGATCCGCGCATGTTCGTGGCCTTCGGCAATCATGAGTTCGACGACAGCCACTGCCGCAAGAACGGGCCGCTTAAGAGCCTGGTGACCCAATCGGAGTTCACCTGGCTGGCAAGCAACCTGGACTTTGCCGGATGCGAAAAGCTGAGCGGGCTCGCCGGCAACGAAAAGATCGCCGCATCACGCATCGTGGAGAGCGGCGGTCTGCGGATCGGCCTGTTCGGGGTGACATTGTCCGCACCCAACTATGCGCCGATTGTCGCCGATCCTCTGGATGCGGCCTGCAAGCAGGTGGCATCCCTGAGGGCGCAAGGGGCGGACGTCGTCGTGGCGCTCACCCACCTGCCCTGGCAAACCGATCTTGCGCTTCTGGGCCTTGGGCCGGATGGCAAGGCGCTGCCCGAGGGCGAGCGGGCCTGTGCCGATGCGCCGGACCTCGTTATCGGCGGGCATGATCACAACAGTCTGGCGATGCCGTCGGATGCGCCGAAACTCTTCAAGGCTGACGCGGACGCGGTGAGCGCCTGGGTGATCGAGATCTCAAAAGGTGCGGACGACAGCATTGAGATCGTAGGCACGCTCCGGCGGCTCGATGACAAAGTTGCGCCCGATGCCGCAACGGAGCGCCTGGCGGAACAGTGGATCGCCCGCCATGAAGAGCGCGTCTGCATGCGCGACTGTATCGCCCTTGATGGCAAGGCCCTCAAGAGTTGCCTGCGGCAGGTCTCCGACGGCCAGTGCCTCGACACGGAGATCGCCCGGTCCAACTCGCTGATCGAGACCGAGGAAATCCGCAACCGTTCGTTTGAAACAGGCTTCGGCGACTGGGTGGCGGACCGGGTGCGCGAGGCCGGAGAGGCCGATGTCGCCTTCCTCAATGCCGGCGGATTCCGGCTGAACTACGATATCGCCGAAGGCACCATCATCCAGCGCCGCCATCTGGCGCAGATGTTTCCCTTCGTCAACAAGCTGGCGGTGCGCGAGGTGATGGGCGCCGATCTGTGGACCGCCATGGACCGGGCCATTGCAAAGCGCGGCGAAGGTGGCTGGGCGCATTTCAGCGGAATGGCGGTTACCGTCGGCGTCCATGACGGCAAACAGATCCTCACGCGCATGTCGGTCAAACGAGGCGACGGCTCGGTGGTGCCGGTGAACCCGGACAGCGAAGACACGTTCTTGCTGGCGTCGGTCTCCTTCGTGCTTGCCAATGGTGACGGGCACGGCTTCGATATCTGCCCCGGCACCGATGACATCTGGGCCTGCAAGGACCAGATCGAGGAAGCGCCGAACTGGCCGCTCGACGGTGCGGGCGCCGATCTGCCCGGGTTCCTTGAGCTGAAACTGCGCGAGGCCGGGATGGACCCCGGGCTGACGCTGGCGACGGACGGGCGCCTGTGCGACCCCGGACAGGCGGACTGCCTTATCGACGCGTGGTGAAATGGAGTGGGTCCGGGCAGTGCACTCCTGGATATCAACCGGCCAATCCGCTCCGAAATATATGCAGATAGCACCTGACGTCAGCCCTTCTCGAGCTGCCCGGGACAAGGGGAAAACGTGCCATGTGTGGACGGCTCCGTGCTGTCAAGGGAGTTTTGATCGTTGACGCAGTGCTGGTCGGAGCTGCCATGTGTCCGGCCTGTTGATGCGGCACTTTGAATGACCGCTGGCCATAATGCTCTCCGCGGATCGGGTCCCGGTCATTAGCACGCGCTCTAAAGGCGCAGCGGCACTTGTGGGTTGTCCCGATCCGTGGGCCGACTGGCTTGGGTGCGTTATCAGATCATTGCCCTTTCCAACCTGGTTGCGCGGAGAGACGATCCCCGCGTGCTCGTTGTGCTGCCTCAAGCTGATTGCGGCAGCGGTGTCCGGTAGCTCTCATTGCGTGCCATCATGGCCCAGGCGGTGCGGGCGATCTTGTTGGCGAGCGCGATGGCTGCAATCATCGTCGATCGCCGCTCCATGAGCGGGACCAGCCATGGGTGCTTTGTGTAACCCAATGCCTTGGCACGCCGGATGACGGACAGGGCACCAATGACGAGCAGCTTGCGCAAATACTGGTTGCCCGCCTTGGAGATGTTGCCAAGCCGCTCCTTGCCGCCGGTTGAGTTCTGCTTCGGCACCAGCCCGATCCAAGCGCTCAAGTCGCGGCCCGAACGGAAGATGTGCGGATCAGGCGCGCTGGCCACAAGAGCTGTGGCGATGAGTGGACCGACACCGGGAATGGCTTCAAGGCGTTTGCTGGTCTTGCTGCTGCGGTGCCAGGCGAGCACTCTGCGGTCGGCCCCCAGGATTTGGCGCTTCACCAGTTGAAGCTGAGCTGCAAGCGCCATAAGGCACTCTCTTGCTGCGCAGGGTATGCGTTCATCCTCGCCCTTGGCGATCAGCTCCAGCAATACCTCAACACCATGGCGGCCAATCCCTGCGACAATGCCCAGCTCCGCCAAGTGGGCACGGATGGCATTGATCAGGGTCGTGCGCTGACGAACAAACAGTTGCCGAGTCCGATGCAGCATCAGCACCGATTGCTGCTCAGGGGTCTTGATCGGAACAAACCGCATGGTCGGCCGTTGAACCGCCTCGCAGATCGCTTCAGCATCAGCGGCATCGTTCTTGTTGCGCTTCACGTAGTGTTTCACATAACTCGGCGGCATCAGCCGCACATCATGGCCCAGCTTTGCAAGTTCGCGAGCCCAATGATGAGACGTTGCACACGCCTCCATGCCCACGAGGCATGCAGGCAACTTGTTGAAGAAGGCCAGGACCTGGCGACGCTTCAATTGCCTGCGGATGACAATCTCGCCCAACGCGTCGATGCCGTGAACTTGAAAGACGCTCTTCGCGATATCCAGACCTATCGTGCTAATCTGTTCCATGGATGGCTCCTCTTTGGCGGTTCCCAAAACACCGCAACTTGGCACATCGCGATGCCGGCGGAGGAGCCGTCCACAGCATCACTTGCGGAAGCTTGAGCGGCATGTTTCCGGAGCGTGGATTCGGCGTCAAGCACATACCAAAGTAGCGAAGTACCACTGCGCAAGGAGTGTTTCGGTGTCGCTCTCGCCCATTGGCGTTTCAGAGGGGCGTTTTGCAGATTTTCCTGCCGGCCGGCGCTTATGGTGAGCGGTAGCGCACCGCGAAGCGGGTTGTGCGCGGAACCTGGGTCGGAATCGGGTGCAGAGCCGCCCCATGACGCCCGGACTGCCGCCATCAGAGGCCTGATGCCGATGATGTTCATGACCCGGGTAAGATTGCAGGCAAGCACGCTCAGGCCATTTCCGCTTTCAGGCTTATCAGCGCCGACATCGGGCAGCAGTTCAGGCCGGCAACGACTTAACATTCATGCCGGACCGATCAGATAGGCCTGGTCGATCACATCCAGCCCCAGGAACGTGCAGATTGCAAAATTTCGCCGGGTCCTCTTGAAAACCTTGAAGCGTTCATTTACATACATGCATGCAAGTTAGAACCAGCTACACCGACGATGAACCAAACAGGAGATCCCAAGTGATTGCTTACACACTGCTCGGCACCAATGACCTTCAAAAGTCTGCCGCGTTCTATGATGTCCTGCTCGCTGAAATCGGCGGACAGCGCGCTGCAAATGTCAGCCCGATCTTCGAAGGGTTGGGCCGCATGATCATCTATGCCGGCGGCGAAGGCGGACCTTTCTTCGGCATCACCGAATCCTTTGATGGCCAGCCGGCCACAATCAGCAATGGGTCGTTTATCGCTTTGGGCGCCAATGATCCGGCCGAGGTCGATCGCCTGCATGCCAAGGCCATCGAACTTGGTGCCGCTGATGAAGGTGCTCCCGGCCCGCGTGTGAACCAGAATATGAATTTCTACGCCGGCTACTTCCGTGACCCCGATGGAAACAAGTTGAACTTCTTCTGCATGGGTTGACGACGGGTGTGGCTGAAAGCTTTTGTGGTAGACCGATGGGAGTTTTCACGTACCGTATTCCGGCATTTCAAAATCCAAATATACATCGATGCGTTTCGAGATCGTCATGAACGACACAAAAGCAAAAATATTGGATGTGGCAGAACGTTTGACCCAGACCAAAGGGTTCAATGGATTCAGCTACCTTGATCTGGCGGATGCAGTCGGTATCAAGCATTCCGGCGTACATTATCATTTCAAAGCCAAGTCCGATTTGGCCTTAGCCTTGGTTGAGCGTATCCACGACGTTCATCTTTCCGCATTTGCGGAGCTCGAAACAAGTCTTGATACGCCGGAAGAGCGCCTGAGTGCGATGATTAGCTTCTTTCAGGCCTATATCAAGGAAGAGAAATACTGCCTGTGCGGTATGATGTCGGCAGAATTGCAGTCCGTCAGCCCCGCCGTAAGACAACGTCTTATTGCTTACTTTGGCGATTTTCAGGGATGGCTTAAACGGCAATTTGAGGCCATGGGTCACGGCGATTCCAAAGTCAGAGCACTCAGATTCATCAGTGCTTTGGAAGGATCACTATTGCTCGCCAGGCTCGAAAACGATCCAGCAATCGTCAGCCGGGCGCTGGAGGGTTTTACCAAAAAGCATTGAGTTTTTTTGCATCCAGAAGTTACATACATGCAAGTCAGGTTTCCAAGCAGTTCGTAATCTGACCGCATCGAATTCCCCTCACTCGTACTCGAAGGAACATAAGCGATGAATGACTTAACAACAGAAACAGCGACAGATGAAGCTCACAGCTTCGCAGAATACAAAGCCGTGGAAGCAGCTCTAAAACCTTATATCGATGGCGCCAAGACAGGCGATGGAAATCACTTGCGTCCAGCTTTTTTTGACCATGCCCATGTGGTCGGGTCGATGAACGGTGATTTTTTGAACATGGATGCCGACGGCTTCAAAGATGCCATCAACAGTTTCGGTCCATCTCCAGATATCGAACATCATGTTGCCTGGATCGATATATCAGGCCCGGCGGCAGCGGCGAAGGTTGAGTTCATCAATTGGCTTGGCTTCCGCTTCACGGATTTCTTTGTCCTCTACAAGCAAGACGGACAATGGAAGATCAGCGGCAAAGTCTACGACACGCACGCAAAAAACTAAATCGCATCGACGTTTCACAAACAGTGTCGACTTCAAAAACGGCCCTTGAGTCAATCGGAAAGCGGTGTGCAAGAAGCGCGTAAATTTTATGTCGATGGCCAACGGCTGGAGTCTCAGAGCGACTCCAGCAGGGTTACTTCGCGCGCCCAACGGCGTTCGCCGACGTCAGCGATGAAATGACAGTTGCGCGCGAGGAAATCTTCGGACCGGTACTGTCGATCGTTCCATTTGATGACGACGCAGATGCGATCAACATCGCCAATGCCACTGTTTATGGCCTGACCGATTTTGTGCAAACCCAAGACACGAAAAAGAAAGATAGATCATGACGGCGCCAATACCATCATCCATTGCACCAAAAAGAATTCTCTACACCATGTTTCGCGTGCGCGACCTGGAGAAATCAATAGGCTTTTACCGCGACATGTTAGGCATGTCGGAAATGGGGCGTGAAACATTCCCTGATGCCGAGTTCACCGTTGTTTTTATGGGATACGGCACCCGAAAAACCGATGCAATTCTCGAACTGACTTATAACTGGGGCGATCACAGTTATGATCTGGGCACCGGTTACGGCAATATTACTCTCGAGGTTGGCGATGTGTTCGCACTGGAAACGTACCTTAAAGAAAGGGGCGTCGAGATTTTGCGTCCTGCCAGTCAGGTGCCGATTGCATCGACCGAAACAGGTAAAAAGCACACGCTTGCTTTCATTGCCGACCCTGACGGTTACCGAATTGAACTCATGCAAGCTGCATAATGTTCCCCGTCAGCTTCGATGGACTATCGACTACAACAACGCGAGACCGCATTCGAGCCCCTACGGGCGCACACCACTGGAGTTTGCAACCAAGTCCAAACCGGACCGGAGCATGAACGCAGCCAACTTGTAAGCGAGCACAATCTGGGGAGCAGTTCAGGAGGCATCGCCGATCTCGGGCCGATGTGATCCGAGCCCACGGCAATTAAACCCTTTCTTCTTACGGAATCACTTGACCGTGGCCAGGCGTTTATGTGTCCACGCTTAGAGCCGGTTGATCCGAGAGATGGGCGAGCCGCCGTCGGCGATGCGCCGCACCGCCTGTTCGAGCGGCTCGGTGACGGTCAGCATGGTGTGTGCGGTGGCGTGCAGCAGGGTGGCGGGGTCGGCCAGGATGCCGACGTGCCCCTGCCAGAAGACAATGTCGCCGCGCTGCAGGCCGGCCAGGTCGGTGCTGCCAAGCGCCGTGCCCAAGGTGTCTCGTTGCATGTAACTGTCACGAAGGGCGGGAATGCCCGCGGCCTTGCAGGAGAGCTGCACGAGGCCGGAACAGTCGAGACCGCCAACCGTCTTGCCGCCCCACAGGTAGGGCGCGCCGGCAAGGGTCTCGGCGACGGCGACAAAGTCCGGAGCCATCTGCGAAACTTCCGCAAAATGCGGCTTGTAGACAAACCTGCCGTCGCGGGTGCGCAGGAAGGCGCCGTCCTGCGCCTCGATGGTCAGCCGGGCCTCCAGGGCAATTGAGCCGGCCGGCACCGACTTGATGTCGGGAACCCAGTAGATGAAGGTGCGTGGCACGATCACCTTGTGGGTCGCCTCGGTACAGTCAGGCGACAGTGCGCCCGCCGGCAGGTAACCGACATAGCCGTCATCGCGGAGCTGGCCCCAGGCCCAGCCCTCCGCGTCCTCGTAGACATCCACCAGTTCACCGAGAAGCGCTTCGGAAATCATCTGCGCATCGCTGCGCGGCGCGGCATGGACCGGTGCGCTCGGCGACGAGACCTGCATCCGGCGGGCTTGCACGAACCGGGCCGACGGCACTTTGCCTTCGAGATGCGCCGCGGCGATGTCGGCACGAAAGGCGTGCAGCAGCGGGTCGAGATCCCCGCTCACTTTTGTTGCGTCCTTGCGCGTTCGGCGATCATGTCGGCGAGATATTCCACATATAAGGATCCTTTGACCGTGCGCTGCACCAGCACGTTTCTGCGGTCTTCGACATCGCGCCGGCGGTTCACCAGATCAAGCTTGCCCATGGCGTCGAGCGCGCGGGTGATGACCGGCTTGGAAACACTGAGCTTTTCGGCCAGGCCGCGCACAGTGTGTGGCGGGGCCTGCAAGTAAACCGTCAGCAAGATTGACACCTGGCGGCCAGACAGGTCCGGCTGATTGTCGCGCACCAGCGCCAGATTGACGTCGTGCCACAGGCGCAGGGCCTGTTCCGTGGTCAATGCAACGCTCATGAAGCCGCGCCTGTGAAGGGTTGTTTCGGTACCGTTCTAGTTTAGTTGCTTTGCCCGAGAAGGAAAGCAGCTTGATGGCCTCGGGCTATTTTCCGTAGCGCTCGCCCAACAGCGAGAACAGGCCGCGGATGGCCTGATCGGCGCCGCCATAGGGACGGCCGGGCCGGGCCGTCGGCGTCCAGCCATAGATGTCGAAATGAGCATATGACCGGGCCTTCGAGACGAAGCGCTTCAGAAACAGGGCGGCGGTCACGGAGCCGGCAAACCCGCCCTCGGAGATGTGGTTGACATCGGCGATCTTGCTGTCGAGCCAGCCGTCGTAGCGTGGCCACAGCGGCATACGCCAGACCGGATCGCTTGTTGCAGAACAATGCGCGGCGACGTCGGCGGCCAGCACCTCGTCGTCGGTATAGAAGGGCGGCAGATCAGGGCCGAGCGCAACCCGGGCAGCGCCGGTGAGTGTCGCCATGTCAACGATCAGGTCGGGGCTCTCCTCGTCGGCAAGGCTCAAGGCGTCGGCCACGACCAGCCTGCCCTCGGCATCCGTGTTGGCGATCTCGACGGTCATGCCGTTGCGGCTGAGAAGCACATCGGACGGGCGGAAGGCGTTGGCCGAAACGTTGTTGTCGACCGCCGGAATGAGGACGCGCAGGCGGACCGGCAATTTCGCCGCCATGATCATCGATGCCAGGCCGAGCACGTTGGCGGCGCCCCCCATGTCCTTTTTCATCAGCGCCATGGACCCGCCGGGCTTGAGGTTCAGACCGCCGGTGTCGAAACACACGCCCTTGCCGACCAAAGTGACTTTCGGTTTGCCTGCGGCGCCCCACACCATGTCGATCAGCCGCGGCGCCCGGTCGCTGGCGCGGCCGACCGTGTGGATCATCGGGAAATTCCTGGCGAGCAGGTCTTCGCCCTTGGTCACCTTGACCCGGGCCTTGTGGCCGCGGGCAAGATCGCGTGTCGCCTTTTCAAGCTCGCCGGGGCCCATGTCCTCGGCGGGAATGTTGATCAGGTCGCGGGCGAGGCAGGCTCCGGACGCCACCCGCCGGACCGCCGCGGTGTCGATGCCGTCCGGCGCCACAAGCTGCGCCTTGGTGCCGCCGGGCTTTCTGTAGCGGTCGAAACGATAGGCATTGAGCAGCCAGCCGAGCGTTGCCAGTTCCGGATCGGGCAGACCGTCTTCGAACACATAGGTGCCATCGGGAAGCTGGCTGCTCAGGTGCCCGGGAAGAAACGCGTCGCGCGTCGCCGCTTCCGACTGGCCCCCAAGGCCAAACAGCACACGTGCGATGTCGCCGTCCTCGCCGGGCATCAAGAGCAGTTGCCCGCGGGAGCCCTTGAAGCCGTTGGCTTCGATCCAGCGTGCACCGGCGCTCGGCAGAGCGCGCCGAAATGCGTCAAGATTGTCGCTGGAAACCGTCGCAATCGGGACGGCTTTCGCCTTCTTTGCGCCGGGTTTTTTGCTCGTTTTGTCGAGCAGGATATCTTTCACTGAAATGGCCTCATGCTAAGCCGTTGATCGGCAGCCACTTTAGTGAATTTTCGTGCCGCGGCAACGCAATACGCACCACAGGCGCGGCTGCCACATTCACCGAAGATTAAGGTTAAAGATCTATTTTTGACGCTTAACCAAGTGGGGGTTGGGACGCGTCGGCTCCGTGTCCCACAGTCGGGTAACCGGAGTTCATCGACATGTTCGTTTTGCGTCCTGTGAGAGTATTGGCGTCCGCGCGGCAACTGGCATGTGCTGCAGGGATTTGCGGGTTTTCGCTGCTGACGGCATGTCAGACAACCAGTGATGACGGACCGAAGTTCTTCGACCAGGCGGCCGATCCGGTCACCACGGGCACGGTCAATCCCCAGGACCCGACGATCGAGAACACCCAGAAGTGGGCGAAGTACTGGCAGGCCCATCCCGAAGACAGCAATGCGGCAACCAGCTACGCGGCGCACCTGCGGGCGCTCGACAAGCACGAAGAAGCGCTCGGCGTCTTGCGCAAGTCGGCGATGAGCGCTCCGGAGGACACCGAGATCCTTGCCGCATACGGCAAGCAGCTGGCCGTCATGCGGCAGTTTCCCGAAGCCAACAAAGTGCTCTTCAAGGCCACCGCCACCGGCAAACCGTCATGGGAAACGTTCTCGCTGCACGGCACCGTGCTTGACCAGCTCGGCAAGCACAAGGAAGCGCGGACGCAGTATCAGTCGGCACTCAGTGCTTCTCCCGGCAATGTCACGGTCATGAACAACCTGGCCATGTCGCACGCCATTTCCGGCGATCCGAAGAAAGCCGAGGACGTGTTGCTGGAGGCGATCGCCAAACCGGGCGGCCAGGGCAACACGCAGCTGCGTCACAACCTGGCGCTGGTTCTGGCGCTCCAGGGAGAGTTCGAGCGCGCCCGCAAGGTGCTGACCAAGGTGCTGCCGCCACATCAGGTGGACGCCAATATGAGCTACATCCGCAAGATGATCTCACAGAACAACACCTGGCAGCAGATCAAGTCCGCCCAGCCGGACCCGAAGGGCTGATCAGCCTGCCGGCATTGCCGCTTTCACGCCCAACCACGGTCGTTCCACCCTGCCGCCCGCGACATGCTATTGTCGTAAGGAAATGATTCCTGTCCGGTGCACAAGCCGCCGGCATCTCCCGCATATACAGGCAGGCAGAATGAAACGAAACCGCAAAGCCAAGATCGTCGCCACGCTGGGACCGTCGAGCTCGGATGCCGATATGATCGCGCGCCTGTTCGAGAACGGCGTCGACGTGTTCCGGCTCAATTTCAGTCACGGAAGCCATGAAGATCACGCCGAGCGCTATCGGATCCTGCGTGAACTCGAAGCCGAGGCCGGGCGGCCGATCTGCATCCTCCAGGATCTGCAAGGCCCGAAGATCAGGATCGGCACGCTGAAGGACGGCGGGTTTGAGATCGCCCGCGGCCAGACGGTGCGCTTCGTGCCGGAGGGAGAAGAAGGCGACGCCGATGCCATTCCCCTGCCGCATCCCGAAATCTTCGCCGCAATCATGCCCAAGCACGCCATGCTGATCGATGACGGCAAGCTTCGCCTTGAAGTGACAGGGGTCAGCGATGAGGCGATCGAGGCGCGCGTCGTGGCGGGGGGCGAGATCTCCAACCGCAAGGGGATCAATGTGCCGGACACGTTGCTTGAGCTGTCTCCCCTGACGGACAAGGACAGGGTGGACCTCGCATTCGGGCTCGAACTCGGCGTCGACTATGTCGCTCTGTCTTTCGTGCAGCGCCCCTCCGACGTCATCGAGGCGCAGGGCCTGATCGGCGGTCGGGCCGGCATCATGACCAAGGTCGAAAAACCCGGCGCCGTCGAACACATCGACGCGATCCTGGCGCTCAGCGATGCGATCATGGTGGCGCGCGGCGACCTTGGCGTCGAGATTCCCCCCGAAGACGTGCCGGGGCGGCAGAAGGAGCTTATCCGGGCCTGCCGGCTTGCCGGCAAGCCGGTGGTGGTGGCGACCCAGATGCTCGATTCGATGGTCAACACGCCGACGCCCACCCGGGCCGAAGCGTCCGATGTGGCCACGGCGATCTATGACGGCGCCGATGCGGTCATGCTGTCGGCGGAATCGGCGTCCGGCGATTATCCCGTCGAGACGGTCGCCATGATGAACCGGATCATCGAGACAACCGAACAGCATTCCGCCTATCAGTCGATCATTCACGCGCTCGACCCGGACATCGAACCGTCGGCCCAGCACGCGGTTTCCGCCGGCGCCGCCTTCGTCGCCAATTCCATCAACGCCAAGGCCATCGTCGCCTTCACATGGAGCGGGACCACCGCCTACCGGATCGCCCGCGAACGGCCTGAAGTGCCGATCATAACCCTGACACCGCAGCCAAGCGTGTCGCGCCGGCTGGCGCTGGTGTGGGGCGCCCATTCGGTGCGCTCGACCGAGATCACCGACTACAGCGAAATGGTCAGCCAGGCGGTCAAGCATGCGCGCGCCGGCGGATTTGCCGGCGACAACGACCAGATCGTCATCGTCGCAGGGGTGCCGTTCGGGGTGGCGGGTTCGACCAACAACCTGCGGGTCGCGGTGGTTTAGCTGGTGCGTTCACAGGTACGAACCGGCTGTATCCGCCCAGAGAATGTCCGGTTGGCACCCAGAGTCAGGCATTCTCCCACTCCCGGCGACACGGGGATTTAGTGCCATCTCCGGACTTCGGACGTTCCACCTTTTGGCCTCGCGCTACCCGAACTCCGTGGGATTGCCGGCAAGGAGCCTATGGGCAACCATCCGCAGCGCCGCACAGGTACAACCATTTGCCGGTGTTCAGCGTACTCTTGCCCGGGCGTTGATGCAGATGCGCGTTGAGGGATTGGCCTGACTCCCTGTCAATAAGTCGATCAGAGATCGGGGCGCTGGCCGAGTTCGGCTTGGTGGCCGCAAGTGTATCGCTGGAGGCAGAACCCAACGCACCAACCGGTGGGGCTATTGTCGCGGTTTGCGCGGCACCTGCCGAGGACGGGCTGGTCCAAAGAACGGCGGTCGCGAGAATTGCTGCAGGCAAATGCAATAAACTTATCATGTGGCGCATATCGGCAACTCCTGTTGCTGGATGTTTCCGTAGGTTGAGGGTGTCGGTTTTTTTGCCCAGGCGACAAAGTTCAAGCGCGCACTGGAACTCGCGGGCTGGATGCCCGTTGACCTTCTCCGTGAAACGGTTGGCCAGCCCCTTTATCCCGTCCACCCGCATTATCAGCCGCGACCGCACATCGCATACGCGATGCCGGCCGACAACTGGTTCTTGTGGTGTGGTCGGGTCAGGCGCTAGCGGTCACGGCGTGTGACCGCAACGCAGTACGGCGCCCGGGCCTGGAAAGCTAATCCTTGGGAAGCGCACTGAGCAATACAGCACACGCCTTTGCCGTGCCGGAAAAGCCCTTCTCCGAACCCACCATGACATCCCAGCCGCCTTTTTCGATGAATGCGGCCTGCTGGTATGAACTCGTGGCTCTCAGAGCGGTGAGGTTGGCAACTGCATCCGGCTGCTGCTGAAAGTTCTCGGCGCAGATCGGTGCCAGTGCCTTTACGACCGCAATGTTCGACTGTGCCTTGGCCATTTTGTCCGCGGTGCCGGAAGTCACCCACCCGCCCCAAGCGAAGCCAACGAGGCTGAGCGCCAATGCGCCGCCAATCGCGCCCAGTATAACGGGTTTTGTCTCGGGAGGTATTTTCATGATTTTGATATTCCTAGTTTTTGAGGAAAGTCGTTTTCCTCTCTAGGGGTGATCATACCACGTATTATTGCCTTACATTTAGAATTATTAAAATTAAAATCGAAAATAAAACAAATAGTTTATTTTAATAGAATTTGTAAACATCGAATAATTACTAAAAATATCTGACTCAACTTCGAGGTAGTATTTGATTTATAAAGATAAAACACAAAAATGGAAAAGTTGAGCGCGAAGCAGCAGCGTCGCTTCGGCGGCGAAGGCCACAGCCGGAAATATTCGCCTTGCAAGGCATCGCGCCCTAGGTCATGGACACATAAATAGCGCACATTCTGTTTGGTCAGGAGGGTTCGAATGCTGGAAAACAAGCGCAAGATCAGGCTTTGCGCCTTATCGAGCATTGTTTGCCTGCAGGCGGGCCCTCCTGGCCTAACCCTGCGGG
>JAJFHL010000323.1 GCA_021775615.1 Hyphomicrobiales bacterium | reverse complement strand
CGCCGGAGGAGCACAGAGCCACACACAAACGCCGCAGGAGTGCACCGGCGAACTCTCGCAAGGCCCAACGAGGAACACCGGAGGAGCGCAGCGACGATCAGCGAGCAACGCGAGCGCAGCCTTAGTGGCGCTTGAACGTTCCATAGAGAGAGCGCAGCCTCAGTGGCGCTTGAACGTTGCACGCTGCAGTTCAGCAACTCGGCAATCCGGAAACCGAATTTCACTCATGCGCATCATTCATTGGACGCATAACGGGCGCCGCATCATATAGCCGTTGACGGCAATCCAGGGAGCACGTGCCATGACGGACCTGATACAGCACCGGACGAACGCGCCCGACGCCGGCGGGCGGGCGGGCCTTGCAGCCTTGAGCACCGCGGCGGGGCGAACCGGCCGGCGCAACATGCGCTGGATGCCGGCTCTGATACTGCTTCTGGCGTTTTGGGCGCTGGCGCCGACCGACGCGGTGCAGGCGGACGACTTTGCCGGCACGGAGCACGACCGACACCTGGCGGAGATCCTGAAGGGCAAGCGCTCCCAGTGGCGCGACCTCAACGTGCCCTACCAGGACGGCGAATTCCTGCGCAACTTCGTTGCCGGCCGGTCGATGCGGTCGGTCGTCGAGATCGGCACGTCGACAGGCCATTCCGGGCTGTGGATCGCCTGGGGCCTGACAAAAACCGGCGGCAGGCTGGTGACGTTCGAGATCGACCGCGAGCGCCATGCGACCGCGCGGCAGAACTTCACCGCAGCGCGGGTGTCCGCCCTGATCGACGCGCGCCTGGAAAGCGCCAGAACCGGCGTCCTCGCCCTGACCGGGCCCATCGACATGGTCTTCCTGGACGGTGATCACGGCCACTACCGGCACTATGTCGAGACGCTCGCGCCGCTGCTCTCGGACGACGGATGCTTCCTCACACACAATATCGAGCGCCCGTTCTGGGATGGGCAGGGTTATCTGGCGATGGTGCGCGGCATACCGGGGTTTGCGACCGAGGTCGTGCGCCCCGGTGAAGAGGCGATTGCGGTGACCTGCCGCCGCCCCACCTCGTGATCCGGCCCCCGAGCCGGGCCCCAGAAGCACCACGCCACGATGGCGCCGGGCGCCCTGCGGAGGTTGATTTCGCTCACGGCTGTTCCGCGCTCCGCGCGGGCCTCCGCGGGGGCGGGCTAACCGCCCGGCGGCCAGTCGGCCTTGCCTCCCTTCGGTCGGGGACCGAAGTACCCATTCAGCGTTTGCGGGGGACGCCGGAGGAGCGCAGCGACGATCAGCGAGCAACGCGAGCGCAGCCTTAGTGGCGCCTGAACGCTCTAAAGAGAGAGAGCGCAGCCTCAGTGGCGCTTGAACGTTTCATAAAGCTTTCGCTCACGGCTGTTCCGCGCTCCGCGCGGGCCTCCGCGGGGCCGCTCACTTCGGCGTCGCCGCCGGGCCGGACGCGCCGGCGTCGCAGACACCGACAACCTTGCCCTCGGCCGCGCAGGCGGCGCGCAGGCTCGCCTGGGTCAGCTCGCAGGTCACCCGGTTGGGACCCGACAGGATGCCGCCGCCGACATTGGCGCAGTCGCAGTCGATGGCCGAACAGTTGACGACCGCATCGACCGCCACGTCGAAGAGGTCTTCGCAGGCCTTCTTGAGCACCGGCAGGGCATCGCACAGCTTCTTGAGAAAGTCTTTCGCGGTATCGGCGCCCCACGGACCCCTGGCGAGCTGCTTGAGGCGGTTGGCGATCCTGTCATAGGCCGCAGAATCGAACTTGCCGGTTTCCATGGTCCGGGTCACCAGATCGAGGCCGGCGGTGGTTTCGCTCCACATGGATTTCTGCCAGGCCAGCTGGTCGCGAAACGCCACGGCGGCCGGCGTGTTGAAGACCGGGTTGACCCTGCCGGCAAGCCCGAGAAGCCGGTCGAGGATTTCCTTGGTCTTCTCCTCGTCGGCGGTCTTGAGATCCTTCAGGTCACGATAGGTCCTGACCAGGTCGGTGAAGATGGAAAGCTTTCCGGTCAGCTCCGGCGCCAGTTCGCTCACCTGCGGCAGGCCCGCTTGCGCGGCGACCTCGTCGAGCTTTTTGATCGCATCGTCGAGTGCGATCGCCTGCGACGGCAAGATGTCACCAACCTCCGCCAGCTCCAGGGCGCTGTCGACAATCGGCCCGACAATCTCGCCATAGGTCTCGGGATCAAGCGCGCCGGCGCCCGCCAGCACGGCCAGCGCCTCGACTGTTTCCGCATGGGCCAGTTCCCCGATCTGGCTGCGGACAAGCATGTCGGCGACAAGGTCGGCGCCGTCGGCCCTGGAATTGGTCCAGGCCACATCGGTCATGAGTTCGATCGCGGCGGCGCGTTCTTGCGGGGTTTGCGCTCGCCCCAGCATCTCCGCCGCCTGGTTGAACTCGGCCACCGCCTGATCCGGCCACGGGTCGGCCAATGCGGCCGGCGGCGCAAGGAAACCGAGGATAAAGAGCAGCGGGAGCAGTTTGAGGATCGAACGCGGCATTGGGGCACCTCCACGTCACGGCTGCCGCCCTCACTGCACCACCCCGTGTCCGGCAGCAAAGCCCACAGGCGGTGATGAGACCTGGAACGGTCTCGCGCACCGCCATTACGTGGGGCCCTCGGGCATGCCGCCCCCGCGACGGCGCGAACGGGGCGCATTAATCGGCATGCCGTTAAGCACACGGTCAGCCTAGTCGGCAGAACGTGACACGGCAAGTTACAGCGGCGGCGGCGCAACGTCGCCCCCTCGCCCGCGTCGTCAGGCGCGGGCCTGTTACAATTGAAACACTTGTCCCTCCCCCGGCGCGTGAACCCCCGGCGCCGCCGCGGCGTCCAACCGGGACACGGGGAAGCTCCGACCGCTCCCCTCAAACCCGGCGGCGCAAGCCGCCTGCAACCGGACAGGAGAACAGTCCCATGAAGTCCCTCATCATCGCGGCCGGCGCCGCCGTCATCGGTCTTACCATGCTGACAAGCACAAGCACTCCGGCCAGCGCCGCCTATTGCTTCTACAAGACCTTCAAGCACGAAGGCGGGCAGATCGGCCACATCCAGGGCTATGCCCATGCCTTCAAGCTGAAGAACGCCTGCAAGCGCGCCCGGCGCGAATGCAACCGCCGGCTCGAACGCGCCTACCGCAACCCCAATAAGCACATACCGCGCGGCGTCACCTGCCAACGCACGGGACACAGCTGAGGCCCGAAACCCATCGTCATGCGCGGGCGCGACCCGCGCATCTCCCTCAACGCGTTCCGACGGAGATCCCCGGGTTCAACCCGGGGATGAACGGAATGATGGAGGTGCCGCGTAAAACCAGCCCATTCCCTCAGGGGAAACACCTCTCCGACCGCGCGGAGGCAAGGCCGTCCGGCCGCCCGGCCGCCCGGCCGCCGCCCGGGTGAGATGCGTCTGTGCGAAGCACAACGCGAAGATCCGGTGGTTCTTCGCGAGCTTCGAACGGCGCCGCCGCGGAGACCCGCGCGCCAGCGCGGAGCAGCCGTGAGCGAAGTAGATGGCACCGCGTCGCAGACCCATGAGGGCCGGTGCCGGACGGAGAGCCGCACCAAGGCGGGCGGCGCCTATCTGGTGCGCCGGCGCATCCGGAAGGATCTCGTGCGCCGCGGCTTTTTACCGTGGGCGTAGATCTTGTTGTGGCTCAGCGCCGGGAAGTTCGCCCTGTCGGGATAGGTGTTGGAATTGACGATGATTTCGGTCGTCGAGCCCGACGGCGCCGGGCGCTTTGCGGTGTTGATGTCCATCTGCTCGATCTGGCTCAGGTCGTTGAGCTCCTCCATCTCAGCGGCGAAGGCAGGCGCGGCTGCGATCAGGCCGAGGCCGAGAGCGGCTGCACGGAAAAAGGTCCTGGTCATCGGATGTCCTCACAATATGTCTGGTGTCCTCATCACCCCATTGGACGCGCTGGCGCGGAGAAAGGTTCAAGGAGCGGGACCCATGCGAGCCGGTTACGGTAAAAAGTGCAGTGTCACCGTAACTCCCGGCAGGACCTTGTCTGCCGCGACTGCACATTCCAGTTTTGCCATGAGAGTGCCTCCATTATTGACCAACGCACGAGGATAACGCCTTGGTGACGGCGCGCAAACGGGGACAGCACCTCGATTGAAGTTAGAAAAATGACAGAAATGACACTTTCAAAGTATGGCGCCCCATAGGCGGTGAAAACAGACCTTTCAAAGTGTCATTTTTGTCATTCTTGCCTATCCTCATCGCCATGAGCATCTCGTCCATCAATGCGCAGGCATTCTATGAAGAGATCGCGCGCAACAGAACGGTCTGGACCATTCGCGATGAAGGCGGCTTCCCGGCGCCGGCCAATCGTGAGGGTGCACGGGCGATGCCCTTCTGGTCATCGGAGAAGCGCGCTCTGAACATCATCAATCGCGCCCCGGCCTACAGCGACTTCAGGCCCTTCGCTGTCGACTGGGATACATTCTGCGACAGACGGGTGCCGGGCCTCACCAAAGACGGGCTTGTGATAGGGGTCAACTGGACCGGTGAGCGCGCGACCGGATACGATGTGAAGCCGAAGGACGTGAAGGTGAATGTGGAGGCCGCGCTGAAGGTACCTGTCGTAGCGAAGCGAATAGGTGCACTGTCAGCGTAATCTGCGTAACCGAGGATCCTGAAATCTGCCATGCCGGCGACACCTCCACAGCTCCGGAAGTATCATGAACTGGATGGCAGAACATTCCTGGTCGGCGTTGGCGCGGCCAAGTGCGGGACGAGCTGGGTCTGTTCGTATCTCCATTCATTGTCCGGGGTGGTCGCGTCGCCATTGAAGGAATTGCATTTCTTCAACGCGAAATTCGCCTCCACAGCGGAACAGATGGATCTCTTCGCGGTCAAGCGGGCGGTGTTCCACCTCAAGCAGGATGGCGATGTCGTCGACAATCTTCGCGACCGCCCTTCTTTTCAGGCCAGCCTCGACCGCGTCAGGATGATCTATGACGACAACGCATATTTTGATCATTTTGCCAGGCTCTGCGCCCCGGACACCAGAACGCTGTGTGACATCACACCAGCCTATGCGGGCATTGGCCGGAGCGGGTTTGAGTTTATGAGGGAATTTGTCGCCTCCCAGGACGTGTCGCTTAAAATCCTGTTCATCATGCGCGATCCGGTTGATCGGCTTTGGTCCCACCTGCGCTTTCGGCAACAGAACGAC
>JAJFHL010000322.1 GCA_021775615.1 Hyphomicrobiales bacterium | reverse complement strand
TCACATGGCACCAGTGACAGGCCGCATAGCCAATGGACAGCAAGACCGGTTTGTTTTCGCGCCTGGCGACTTCGAAGGCTTCCTCCCCCCAGGGCATCCAGTGGACGGGGTTGTCCTGGTGCTGCAGGAGATAAGGGCTGGTTTCGAGGCGAAGCTGATTTTCGAACATGAGGACCGGTCTTGTGAGAGGTGAAGGTCGGCGATCTTTAACCGGGATGCCAATCGCCGTAAACGGCCCTCTTCGAAACGTGATATCTGTGCCCCGCGGATTTGGCGCGCCATTGCGGCGGACTGGTGAGGACATCTCGTGGCCCTGGCTTCGGAACAGACCATATACGCCCTGTCTTCTGGGAGGGTGCGCAGCGGGGTGGCGGTCATTCGGGTGTCGGGGCCGCAAAGTCGTGCCGCGGTCGAGGGATTGGCCGGAGCCGTGCCGGCGCCCCGAGCGGTCGCATTGCGGTCTTTGGTTTCACGTGAAACAGGCGATGCGCTTGACCGTGCGATGGTGCTGTGGATGCCGGGTCCGGCGAGTTTTACCGGAGAGGATGTGGCGGAGTTTCATGTGCATGGCGGCCCGGCAGTGGTTGCCGCGGTTCTCGAAGCACTGGGCGCCTTTGTCGGCCTGCGGCCGGCTGAACCTGGTGAATTCACCCGGCGGGCCTTTGCCAATGGGAAGCTTGACCTCACCCAGGTCGAGGGCCTGGCTGATCTGATCGATGCGGACACCGAAGCCCAGCGACGTCAGGCGCAGCGTCAGTTCAGCGGAGATGCGGCCGGCATCTATGAGGCGTGGAGAGCCGGGCTGGTGCGATGCCTTGCCTATGTGGAAGCTGAAATAGACTTTCCGGATGAGGGCGACGTCCCAGAGGACGTTGCGTCTGAAATGCGCGACACGCTTGCCGAGTTGAGCAACGCCCTGGACACGGCTCTGCAGGACGAGCGCCGCGGCGAACGTCTGCGAGATGGCTTGCGCGTCGTCATCGCCGGCAGGCCCAATGTGGGCAAGTCAAGCCTGCTCAATGCTCTGGCGCAGCGCGACGCCGCGATCGTTTCCGAAACCGCTGGAACAACCCGCGACGTGATCGAAGTGCACATGGACTTGCAGGGCTATCCGGTCAGCCTGATCGACACCGCCGGCCTGCGCGATGCATCAGACGGCGTTGAGCGCGAAGGCGTCGCGCGGGCGCGCGGCAGGATCGAAGATGCGGACCTGGTTCTTTGGGTTACCGATCCAGAAGATGTCTCTCATGGCAGGCCCGGGGAGGTCGCAGGAAGCGGATCGATGTGGACGGTCATGAACAAGATCGACCTGATGAATGGTGATAAGGGGGGTGGCGCGCATCTCGGGGCGAGCTCCAGGTTTTTCGATGTCTCGGCGCGTACGGGTGAAGGACTGGGCGGCCTCATCGACGCCGTGTCGTCAGCCGCTGCTGACATGCTTGCGGGAAGCGAGGGCGTTTTGGTGACCCGCGCAAGACATCGCACGGCATTGCAGGACTGCCGCGCGCACATGACCGCGGCCCTTGAAGCCTGGAATGGTGAGCCGGAACTTTTGGCCGAAGATCTGCGGCTCGCCGCGAGGGCGCTTGGGCGCATCACCGGCCGGGTCGATGTTGAGGATCTGCTCGATGTGATCTTCGCCGACTTCTGCATTGGCAAATAGTGCCAGTCGAAATGTTTCATGTGAAACATTGCAGCGTGTTGTTGCGCCGGGCTTTCGCGGACGCGGTCTTTGACGGGTCCCTGGTTTCACAGTAAAAGGCGCTCCAGATTAAAAGCGGCGCGCCAAGCGAGCGCGGAAACCATGCAAACGAATTATGATGTCATCGTCATTGGCGGAGGGCATGCGGGTTGCGAAGCGGCCGCGGCCGCAGCACGCTATGGCGCACGCACGGCGCTGATCACGCACCGGTTTTCGACGATTGGCGAAATGTCCTGCAACCCCGCTATCGGCGGCCTGGGCAAAGGACATCTGGTCCGCGAGATCGATGCGTTGGATGGCGTCATGGGCAGAGTTGCGGATGCGGCCGGCATCCAGTTTCGAATGCTCAACCGCCGCAAGGGGCCTGCGGTTCGCGGGCCGCGATGTCAGGCCGACAGGGCGCTCTACCGGCAGACCATGCAGGACGAGATGAGTTCCACCGCTGGTCTGACCATCATTGAAGGTGCCGTGGGCGATCTCACAATGGATGGTCAAAGGGTGACCGGGGTCGTGACGGAGGACGGCCGGTCCTTTGCCGCGGCGGCCGTCGTCCTGACAACAGGCACATTTCTCAAGGGGCTCATTCACATCGGCGACCGGCGGATACCGGCCGGACGAGCCGGCGAAGACCCGGCGCTTGGCCTGTCGGATCGACTCTATGCTTCGGGGCTGGCTCTCGGGCGCTTGAAGACCGGCACTCCCCCTAGGCTTGACGGCAAGACCATCGACTGGGCCGGCCTTGATACGCAGCCCGGAGATGATCCTCCAATCCCCTTTTCCTTTCTCACCGACCGCATCACCACACCGCAGGTGCCGTGCCATCTCACCGCGACTACGGCGCGGACGCACGACATCATTGCCGCCAACCTCGCCCGGTCCGCCGTCTATTCAGGACAGATCGAAGGGGTCGGCCCGCGCTATTGTCCCTCGATCGAGGACAAGGTGGTGCGTTTTGGCGAGCGCTCGTCGCATCAGGTCTTTCTCGAGCCCGAAAGTCTGAGCGACGACACGATCTACCCGAACGGCATATCGACATCCCTGCCCGAGGAAACGCAGAAAGCATTTGTGAAAACCATACCGGGACTGGAGCATGCGCGCATGCTGAAGACCGGGTACGCCATTGAGTATGACTATGTCGACCCGCGCGAACTCCATTCCAGCCTGGAAGTGCGACGCATGCCCGGCCTGTTTCTTGCCGGTCAGATCAATGGCACCACCGGATATGAGGAGGCGGCCGCGCAGGGCCTCATGGCGGGCGCCAACGCAAGCCGTCAAGCGGCGGGGTCGGACCCGGTGACACTGGACCGCGCTGATGCCTATATCGGCGTTATGATCGACGATCTGGTGACCCGCGGCGTCAGTGAGCCCTATCGCATGTTCACCTCGCGTGCGGAGTATCGTCTCGTGCTGAGGGCAGACAACGCGGATCAGAGACTGACCCCAGTGGGACTGAGGCTTGGCCTGGTTGGCGGCGAACGGAGCCGGGCCTATGCGGCCCGTGCGGCAGCGCTTGATGCCGCTCGGTCGCTGGCGGGTAACCTTGAGCTTACTCCCAACGAAGCCGGGCGCCATGGCCTCAAGATCAATCAGGACGGCGTGCGACGCAGCGTGCATCAGCTGCTCGCCTATCCGGACATAGACATCGCCACCCTGGCCAAGGTGTGGCCCGCGCTCGCCGCCCTGCCCCGCTTCGCGGCCGAGCAATTGGAGATCGACGCAAAATATTCCGGCTATCTGGATCGGCAGCGCGAAGACATAGAGGCATTTCGCCGCGACGAAGGGCTCCTGCTTCCCGAAGCGCTCGACTACAACGAGATCGCTGGTCTCTCAACGGAAGTCCGCCAGAAGCTGTCACAGGCCCGCCCGTTCACCTTGGGCCAGGCCGCGCGCATTGACGGGATCACCCCGGCCGCGCTTACTCTGCTGCTCACGCATGTGAAGAAGGCGCCTGCGCGCAAGAGTGCCTGAGGCGTGATGTCCGACACCGACCAGGGTTTCAGGTGCGCAGCAGACCTGTCGCGCATAGACGGTGTTTCACGTGAATCATTGCCGCGGCTGGAGGCCTATGTCGAGTTGCTCGTGAAGTGGCAGACCCGTATCAACCTGATCGGTCCAGATACGGTTCGCGAGATATGGCATCGCCACATGGCAGATTCCCTGCAGCTGCTCGGCCACCTGCCGGGCTCTCCGACCACCATCATGGATCTTGGCTCCGGCGCCGGCCTGCCGGGCCTTCCTCTGGCGCTTGCGCTTGGTGACGGATCGAAGGTGCATCTGGTCGAAAGCAACGCAAAGAAGGCCGCGTTTCTGCGCGAGGCGGTACGGCTTACGCGAGCTCCGGCGGTGGTCCATGACGTGCGAATCGAATCACTCGATTCGGCGGCGTTACAATCCGGCGTGGATGTGGTCACTTCGAGGGCACTCGCGCCGCTGATCAAATTGCTCGAATACGTCCAGAAACCCTTGGAAAATGGTGCAGTTGCCCTGTTCCTCAAAGGACAAGATGTGGATCGCGAATTGACCGAAGCAGCCAAATACTGGAAAATCAGCGCAGATCGTATCGCAAGCCTGACGGAACCAAAGGCGTGCATTCTCAGGATCAATGAGGCCAAACGTGTCGCGTGATATTTCTCTGACGCCCGCCGAAGAAAATTCGGCCGGTCCAAGAATTCTGGCGCTTGCAAACCAGAAGGGCGGTGTCGGCAAGACGACCACCGCAATCAACCTGGGAACCGCGCTCGCGGCGGTCGGTGAGTATGTTCTCATCATCGACCTGGATCCCCAGGGTAACGCCAGCACCGGACTTGGCATTGGCCGCAAGGAGAGGGAGACCTCGGCTTACGAAGTACTACTTGGTGATACCGGGCTCGGTGAGGCCGCCGTTCCCTCGAACATACCGCGTATGGATTGCGTGCCGGCATCGATGGATCTGCTGGGCGCCGAACTTGAACTCTCGCAAGTGCCGCGACGCACGCACCGACTGGCGGACGCGCTTGAGGCCTACTATGACGGCATGCACGACGATGACGGGTCGCGGCCGAACTACAGCTATATCCTGCTCGACTGTCCGCCATCGCTGAACCTTCTCACCATCAATGCGATGAGCGCGGCGGATGCCATCCTGGTGCCGCTGCAATGTGAGTTCTTCGCGCTTGAAGGTCTCAGCCAGCTGCTTAAGACGGTGGAGCGGGTCAAGTCTAATCTGAACCCGCGTCTGACCATCCACGGCATCGTGCTCACCATGTTCGATCGCCGCAATTCATTGTCGGGGCAGGTGGCAGATGATGTCCGGGCCTTTCTTGGCGACAAGGTGTACGACACGGTCATCCCGCGCAATGTCCGCATTTCAGAGGCGCCGTCGCACGGTAAGCCGGTCTTGCTCTATGACAGCGAATGCTCAGGCTCGCAGGCCTATATCAAACTTGCATCCGAGATCATCAAACGAGAGCGCAGATTGCGTGCGGCCTGACGTTGGCATATTTCCGATTCGCCTGCGTAACGGATCGGCCGCACATCTGAACCGGCACCCAACCACACCGACCAAACAAAGACATTGGCATTAGGCATATGGCGCAAGAAAACACCAAACGCAGATTGGGCCGCGGTCTCGCCGCGTTGATCGGCGACGACACCACCGAAGAAGGCGTTGTTGCCGATGCCCGAACCCTCCGGCACATGCCGATTGAGTTCATCGTCCGCAATCCGCGAAACCCGCGCCGCAAGTTCGGGGAAGCCGACCTGGTGGACCTGACGAATTCGGTACGGGAAAAAGGACTGCTGCAGCCGATAGTGGTTCGCCCGCTGGACGAAGGGGCCAACCGGTACGAAATCGTTGCCGGCGAGCGACGCTGGCGCGCCGCGCAAAAAGCCGGCGTGCACGAAGTGCCGGTCATCATCCGGTCTTTCAGCGACGGCGAGGCGCTGGAGATTGCGCTCATCGAAAACATTCAGCGTGCGGATCTTGATCCGATCGAAGAAGGCGAGGGCTATCAGCAGCTGATCGATCACTTCAACTACACCCAGCAGCAGCTCGCCGACTCAATCGGCAAGAGCCGCAGCCACATCGCCAACACACTTCGCCTGCTCAACCTGCCGGACAAGATCAAACAGTATCTCTCCGCGGGCGAGCTGACGGCGGGACATGCGCGCGCGCTCATTGCCACCGAAACCCCGGAGCTTATCGCTGACAAGATTGTCAAACTGGGTTTGAGTGTGCGTGACGCCGAGGACATGGCGCGTAAGCCGGCAAATGATTCGGTGGCGAAATCAAGCCGCCGCCTGCCGGACAAGGATGCAGATACCGCTGCGCTGGAAAAGACCCTTGCCGATACGCTAGGTCTCAAGGTCAGTATTCTGCACAAGGGACGCGGTGGCGGAGAGCTGCGCGTCGCCTACAAGACGCTGGAGCAGCTGGACGATATCTGCAAGCGCCTCAACGGCCGTCCAATCAAGTAATCACATCAAGCGACCCGGGGCGGCGCCTGGGTCGTCCCGCCGCACCTGAAATCGGCGGCTGTCCGCCCGTCATTTTAGGGCCCGGCCACAGAGATGACCAATTCTACGTGTACGAACGAATGGTCATGCAGGAGCGGGTGATTCGCTGCATCGATTTGCGGCAAAGCATGACAGGTTTCTTCTCGTAACAGTGCGTTCGGTGACGGCGGCAACGGCCCGTTGTGGGTGTCTGCGCGTGCCGCGTCTGCTCGGGCGGACCACTTCGACGAAGAGGCGTGTGGCGGTGTCTGTCGGAAATTGACCGGTTGTTTTGGAGGCCGGCTCATTAGGGGTCAAATGATGGGAACCAGGCATGTCGGCCAGGTGATTCATAAAATTGCGCTGCGCCTCAACACACGGATGCGCGAATATACCGGCAAGTGGCGCGGCGGTCGGGCAAAAAGACAGATCGTTTTCGTACATATACCGAAGACGGCGGGCACCTCCGTAGCAGACTACATGAGGCTTTGCGTCGGAGGGCGGTCATCGGGCCGCACAGTGGTGGTGCGCAGCGAATTCAGGATTGGACAGGGGCTCGATCAGGACGTCTGCGCGAAGGCGCGCAGTGCCCGGTTCTGCACCGGACATATGACCTGGCCAACTGCCGAACGGATTTGCGACCGCGAAGACGCGTTCATTTTCACATTTCTGCGAGATCCGCGGCAGCGGCTGTTTTCTCTGTACAGCTACCTCAACGGCGCTTCATTTCCACAACGATACGTTCCAGAAGGATTTGAAGATCTGTATGCCAGCATCCCGACCATGACGGCGTCCGATTTCCTGACCTCACATGACCCCAGACTTGTTCAAATGACAGACAATGTGATGGTCCGCCAGCTGGCCGGCGGAATGGACAGAGTGGATCTCGATGACGGTGCAGGCCACGAACTGCTGGAGGCCGCAAAGAAGGCCGTCACACGTTTGGATTATGTGGGCTTCACCGAGACATTCGATCACGACTTTCCGGAAATTGCGGGCCGGACGAACTTGCCGTCACCGAAGCGCGTACCGGTTGTGAAGGTGTCCCGGCCGCACCTTACGTCGCAGGCGGAGAGGATGCAGGAATTTCAGCGCTTTGAGCGCGAGGTTGCCGATGCCATCGAACCCCTGGTCCGCTGGGACCAGCAGCTCTATGAATTTGCACGTTCCGCATTTGCCGCTTATGGCGATGACATCAAAGTGGCGACCGCAGCTTAGCGTGCCGCATGCGCCAGGGACAGAAGGTGTCTGCCGAGGATGGCTTCGCTCAAGCCGTCACTGCGTCTTGAACGATGTTCAGTTTCGGCGGTCGCCGAGGCGGCGCGCTTCAGTTTTTCCAGCGGCCATTGGCCCACCTGTTTCTTCAGCGAAGCCTTGCGCGAGAAATGCAGCGGAGGACGCAATCCGGACATTGCCGCATCGAGAGATCTCTTTGCCGGCAATTCGGCCTGTATGGTCGACAGTCTGGCAATGTGGTTGAACAGGGCCGCGAGGACCGCCTGCACCGCTGTTCCCGAGGCCAGAAGCCTGGCAAGATCGGCGTCCATAAGAGCCACATTGCCCTCGAATGTATGGTCGACGAGATCGTCGAGCCCGAGTGCAGACACGTCGCCGCAGACCGCATCGACGTCATCAAGAGAGATCTCCCCCTGCCCGTGGCAATAGAGACAGAGCTTCTGCAGCTCCGAACGGGACAATCCCCGGTCGGCACCGAGCACCGCCGCCAGACGGTATCGGGCGTCCGGTGCAATTCGAAGCCCGTTGCCGGCCACTTCATCGTCGATGAGATCGTCAATGCTGCGGGAGGTGTCGGCATAACAGGGCAGTGCAACGGCATTCCTGGCCTTGTCGAAAAGCTGGCGGAGCTTTGATGACGGCGGCAGCGCACCTGCTTCTGCAACGATCCAGGCCTCGGGAGCGGGATCTGCGAGATACCGCTTTAGGGCGTTGGTCAGATGAGTGCCGGCCTGCTCGACCCAGACCACTCGCGGGCCACCCATCATTGGTATGGCACGTGCTTCGTCTTCAAGACGGCCGATGTCATCGCCAAGCGCTGAATCGTTGAGCCGTTCGATTGCGAAAGGATCGTCGGTGCTGCCGGCAACGGCGGTGATCAGTTTTCGGGTGCGCTCCGCGACCGAGCCGCGGTCAGGTCCATAGACCAGAACCACCCTCGTCTTCGGGTCGGGTTTGGAGAGGAAGCCCTCGACCTGCTGCGGTTTAAGCGCAGTCATGCCGCAACTCCCCGTTCAGCGGGACGCAAAGAAGCCGGCAAGCCGTGTCCGGATGTCGTCGGCGACCTGAATGGAGGCCCGTTCGCGCAAGTCGGAGCGCGCCTGGACGTTGGCGAACTCGGACCGCACCCGATCATAGGACAGATGCGAGAAGGTCTTGCCCTGATGGATGACCTTGTCGCTCGCGGCATCGATCAGCCGGTACTCCACCGAAAGCATGTAAAGCCGCCGGCTGACGTCCCCATCCGGTTCGATCACCAGATTGTTGGAGTCAAGCTTGGGAGCGAGGAGCAGAATGTATCTGTTGCCGCTGGGGCCACCGGCAGGCGACATCGTCGACAGGAGTTGATTTCGAATCAGCTGATGAAGCCGGTCACGCTTTTCGGGGATCGCCACATAGGCAAGCTCCTCGGCAACATGGCCGCCGTCTGAAGAAACCCCGTATACCGGCTTGAAGCTGCAGCCTCCGAGCAAAGCTGCACCAGCAATCAGGGCGACGATGAGTCCGGCCCGGCGCGCCGCGGCGCGCGGCCTGTCAAGCTGCGACCACATTCACAATTCTTTCCGGTACGACGATCACTTTGCGCACCTGCATATCCCCAATGGCCCGAACCACGTTTTCCGCCCTCAGGGCGGCAGCTTCGACATCTTCGTTTGAAGATTGCCGCGGAACCGTGATCTCGTCGCGGCGCTTGCCGTTTACCTGAACCGCGATGGTCACAGTGTCTTCGACCAACAGTGTTTCGTCAATATCAGGCCACGCCTGATCAGACAACATATCTGAATTGCCGAGAACGGTCCAACACTCCTCGCCCAGATGCGGCATCATCGGGCCGATCATCTGAACCAGAAAGGCGGCAGCTTCCCGCAACGCCCAGACGTCGCCCGGCTCACGTTCCGCACCGATCTCGGCAAGATGGGCAGACATGGCGTTGCTCAGCTCATAGATGCGGGCAACGGCCCGGTTGAAGCGCAGCGCCTCGATGTCGTTGCTGACGTTGTGCAGCGCCCGGTGCGCCTCCTTGCGCAGGCCGAGCGCGGACGGGCCGAAGGCATTCGGCATGGTGTCCGGTGCGCCCGCGGCCGCGGTGGCCGCCTCGGCGACAAGCCGCCAGATCCTCTGGACGAACCGCGCCGCGCCCTCGACACCGGCCTCGGTCCAGATGACATCGCGCTCGGGCGGCGAATCAGACAGCATGAACCAGCGCGCCGTGTCGGCGCCGTAGGTCTCCAGAATGTCGGTCGGATCGATGGTGTTGCGCTTCGACTTCGACATCTTCTCGATGGAGCCGATGGTCACGCTTTCGCCGCTCGACACCTCCTCGGCGTGTTTTCCGTCGGGACCGTCAGACACCCGCACTTCAATCGGGCTCAGCCACGCGCCGTCGGCCCGGCGATAGGTCTCGTGGTTCACCATCCCTTGAGTGAACAGACCGGCGAACGGTTCGTCGAGACCGACATGCCCGGTCTCCCGCATCCCGCGAATGAAGAAGCGCGAATAGAGCAGATGCAAGATGGCGTGTTCGACGCCGCCGATATACTGGTCGACGGGCAGCCAGTAGTCCACGGCCGCCCGGTCGACCGGCTCGGAGGCCCGCGGCGAACAGAACCGCGCGAAGTACCAGGACGAATCGACGAACGTGTCGAATGTGTCGGTCTCGCGCGTGGCAGCGCCGCCGCAGGCCGGACAGTCGACATGTTTCCAGGTGGGATGCCGGTCGAGCGGATTGCCGGGCTTGTCGAAGTCGATGTCGTCGGGCAGCCGCACCGGAAGATCCGATTTCGGCACCGGAACGACGCCGCAGTCCGGACAGTGGATCGCTGGAATCGGGCAGCCCCAGTAGCGCTGCCGCGAAACGCCCCAGTCGCGCAGGCGATAGATAATGGCGCGCTCGCCCTGGGGTTTGCCGAACAGGATCTGTGCCTCGAGCCGGTCGGCCGCGGCCGTCTTTGCCGCCTCGACGCCAAGACCGTCGAGGAAATCGGAGTTGGCCATCAGGCCATCGCCGAGATAGGCTTCGTCGCCAATTTCGTACTTAGCGGGATCTGCATCGCGAGGGACCACCACGGGGACCACGTCGAGGTCGTACTTGCGGGCAAAGTCGAGGTCACGCTGGTCATGACCCGGGCAGCCGAAGATGGCGCCGGTGCCATAGTCCATCAGCACGAAATTCGCGACATAGACCGGCAGCATGCGTTCGGGATCAAAGGGATGCCGCGCCCTGATGCCGGTGTCGTATCCCTTTTTCTCGGCCCGGTCGATGTCTTCGGCGCTGGTGCCGGTCTTCCGGCAGTCTTCGATGAACTCCACCAGTGCCGGGTCGTTCGCCGCCAGCGCTCTGGTCAGCGGGTGATCGATGGACATGGCGCAGAAGGACGCGCCGAACAAGGTGTCGTGCCGCGTGGTGAAGAGCTCGATACCCTTGTCGTCGATGCCGGCGGGCACATCGGCGAGCTCGAAGGTCATGCGAACCCCTTCGGACCGGCCGATCCAGTTGCGCTGCATGATGCGAACCTTTTCGGGCCAGCGGTCAAGCCCGTCGAGCGCCGAAAGGAGATCGTCGGAGTAGGCTGAAATCCTGAAGAACCACTGGGTGAGTTCGCGTTGCTCGACAGGCGCGCCGGAACGCCAGCCGCAGCCGTCGATCACCTGTTCATTGGCCAGAACCGTCTTGTCGACCGGATCCCAGTTGACCTTGCCGAGGGCACGGTAGGCCAGGTCTTTCTCCATCAGGTCGAGAAAGATGCGCTGTTCCTGTTCGTAGTATTCCGGATCGCAAGTGGCGAGTTCGCGCGTCCAGTCCAGCGACAGCCCCATGGACTTGAGCTGGGTGCGCATGGTGTCGATGTTCTCGTAGGTCCAGGACGCAGGGTGGACCTTGTTCTCCATGGCCGCGTTCTCGGCCGGCATGCCAAAGGCGTCCCAGCCCATGGGGTGCAGGACATTGAACCCCCTGGCACGTTTGTAGCGCGCAACCACATCTCCCATGGCGTAATTGCGCACATGACCCATGTGAATGCGGCCCGACGGGTAGGGAAACATCTCGAGCACGTAGTATTTCGGTTTGCTGGTGTCCTCGCCCACCTCGAAGGTGTGGCGATCCTCCCAGACCCGTTGCCATTTCGGCTCGGTTTCGCGTGGATTGTAGCGCTCCATGCCCGGCTTGACGCCTCCAAAGGATCTTGCAAATTCGCTTGATGACTGGTGGCCTTGCACTTACACCGTGTTGCACTGCCCCGCAAGGATGTGATGGGGCAAGGTAAACCGGCGAGGCGGGCAGGTTTGGGCCCGAGTGGACAACAGAGCAATGACCGCCAGTACACTGACAAGCCAAACACGGCTGCAAGAGGTTCGCCAGCGGATCGCGGATGCCGCAAAACGGGCCGGGCGCGACACGGCCGACGTTTCGCTGGTGGCGGTTTCGAAAACCTTCGATGCGGAGGCGATCCGGCCGGTGATCGATGCAGGGCAAATCCTGTTCGGCGAGAACCGCGTGCAGGAGGCGATGGGCAAGTGGCCCGGCCTCAAACAGGAATTTCCCGATGTTCGGGTGCACCTGATCGGGCCCCTGCAGACCAACAAGGCGCGCGATGCGGTTGCCCTGTTCGACGCGATCGAAACCGTTGACAGGCCCAAGCTTGCCCGCACTCTTGCAAAGGAGATGGACGCGGCCGACAGGCGCATTCCTGTTTTCGTTCAGGTCAACACCGGGGCGGAACCGCAAAAGGCGGGGGTGCTGCCCGATGAGACGGATGCGCTCGTGACCCTGTGCCGCGAGGAATGCGGGCTGGATGTAATGGGCCTGATGTGCATACCACCGATCGAGGAAGAGCCATCGCTGCATTTTGCGCTCCTGGAGAAGATTGCAGAGCGCAACGGACTGGCCGCGCTTTCCATGGGAATGAGTGCGGACTTCGAGATTGCCGTTGAATTCGGCGCAACCCACGTGCGTGTCGGTAGCGCCATTTTCGGCACCAGGACCCAAACCGCCGTACCTTAGGCAAGCTTTACCCTTGGTGAGTAGTACTTGAGGTAATACGCATCCGGGTATGCGGGGCACAACGCTCGAGGATCGCCAGCATGTCACGCCGCGATACGGCAACGCAGCCTTCGGTGGGGCCTGCCCGTGCGTTCATCAGATGAAAGAAGATGCAACTTCCATTGCCTGGAACCACCGGCGCATCGTTGTGCCCCAGAACAACCAGCAGGTCATAGAGATGGTCATCGCGAAACAGGGTTTCCGCGCTTGCCGCGTAGGGCAGACAAACCGGGCGATTGTAGAAACGGTCGCCCGCCGCGTCACACCAGCCGTCATGCGGACCGATCGTGAAAACCGGCAGTCCGGTGCGTGGCCGCTTCATGCGATCCGGCCGGTGGTAGACGCATCTGAGCTGCCAAGTGCCCGCCGGCGTCGCCGCGTCGCCTTCGCGTTTGCGCTGCACGATGCCGCCTGGACCCAGGGTGCAGCGAATGATGCGGGTGCCAATCGTCAGCCATCCCGCATGGCGGCAGGTTGCAGACTGCGACACGGATATTGTGGCAATGGTGCTCATTGGCGCAAAACCCCGTGCGATCATACATTTTCCCAATTTGGCAGATCTGTTGCGCATATATCTGCGTACACGGATCAATCACCAAAAAGTCAACAAAGATTGACACCCCCGGAATTCTTGAAGGATGCGATAGGCTAGACTAAGTGATGGGCAATCGATTCACGAGCGCGATGGGCCAATAAATGAGCACTGCCAAGAAAATTATTGTTATCGATGATGACGAGACCTTGCGGGAATCTCTTCTGGAGCAATTTGCGCTGCATGATGAGTTCACGGTCAAGGGGGTCCCGACGGCGTCCGACGGCATAAAGCAAGCCAAGCTTGAGCACTTCGATCTGGTCATTCTGGATGTCGGGCTTCCCGACATGGATGGGCGCGAGGCCTGCAAGATCATGCGCCGCAACGGTCTGAAGGCGCCAGTGATCATGCTGACGGCGCAGGACTCCGACGCCGACATGATCCTCGGTCTCGACTCCGGCGCCAACGACTATGTCTCGAAACCCTTCCGTTTCGGTGTTCTCCTTGCGCGCATCAGGGCACACCTGCGCCAGCACGAGCAATCCGAGGATGCGGTTTTCACCGTTGGTCCCTACTCTTTCCGACCGAGCACAAAAAGCCTTGTCGGAGAGGACCAGTCAAAAATCAGGCTTACGGAAAAAGAAACCTCGATCCTCAAATACCTGTTCCGCGCCGGCGAGCAGGTGGTGAGCCGCGATATTCTCCTGCACGAGGTGTGGGGCTACAATTCTGGCGTTACGACGCATACGCTCGAAACCCATATCTACCGGTTGCGCCAGAAGATCGAGAGGGATCCCTCGAACGCGCAAATCCTGGTCACTGAAACGGGCGGCTACAAGTTGGTACCGTAAGCTCCGGGAGACATTAGCCAGGAAGGGCAAAAGCTTGGTCCTGCCCGGCAAATTCCTGTAAACAGGGTGCAGTGCCTGCACGGACGGAACCGTTTCGGTTTCGGTCAAATGGGACCGGGGACAGAGTGATCAGGGACAGACGATGGCCGTCAAGGATGATGTTGCGCTCCTGAAGCGCATTCCGCTTTTTTCCAAGGTCGATGAATCACAGCTCAACGTGCTCGCGTTTTCCACCGAGCGGGTCAATGTCCGCAAGGGCGAGGTGCTCTACAAGCACGGCCAGCCCGGCAGTGCCGCTTTCGTGGTGGTCGACGGGGAAATCGGCATTCAGAGCGGGGGCAACGACGAGCCGGAACCGGATATCGTTGCCGGGCCGGGATCTCTGATCGGCGAGCAGTCGATGTTTGCCGGTGTTGCCTATCGCGGTACGGCGACGGCGATTTCGCCGGTGGTCACGCTGAAGATTTCAAAAGACCTGTTCTACCGGGTGGCCGAGGAATTCCCCGACCTGGCCGCGGAGGCGATGCGGACGGTCAGCGAAAAACTCGACGCGACACTGGCGGACTTGCGCCTGGTTCAGCGGGACCTCTGAGCCTCAGGGAACGGTTGGAGAAGAACGGACTTAAATCGTGAAGCGCGCCATTATCGGAGCGTGGTCGGATGGCTTTTCCCAGCCGCGGGCATCCTTGACGACTTCCACCGCGGTGCAGCTCCCGCCCAGTTTCGGCGACACCCAGATGTGATCGAGACGCCGGCCCTTGTTGGCGGCGCGCCAGTCCTTCGCGCGGTAACTCCACCACGTGTAGAGCTGTTCTTCTGGTGGAATGTGGGCGCGCACCGCGTCGTGCCAGCCATGGGACGCCTGGACCCCACCCAAATGCTCAACTTCAATCGGTGTGTGTGAGACGACCTTCAACAGTTGCTTGTGCGACCAGACATCGGTTTCCAGGGGCGCGATGTTGAGATCACCCACCAGCACCATTCTGTCGCTGTGTTCCTTGGCGCTGCCGGAGAACCAGTCACGCATCTCGGTCAGGAAATCGAGCTTGTGGCCGAACTTCTCGTTCCTGCTGCGGTCCGGCTCGTCGCCGCCGGCGGGCACATAGAAATTATGCACGGTGATCGCATCGCCACCCGATCCGAGGGTCACGGCAATGTGGCGCGCATCTCCCTTGCCGCAAAACTCCCTGGAAAAGGTCTCGCCGAACGGCACCCGAGAGGCGATGGCGACACCGTGATAGCCGGCCTGGCCGTTCACCGCCAGATGCTCGTAGCCCATTTTTCTCAACGGCTTTTCCGGAAAGTCGCCGGTGCGGCATTTGATTTCCTGCAGACACAGGACGTCCGGATTGAACTCGGCGACGAAACGCTCGACCAGCGGCATGCGCAGGCGAACCGAATTGATGTTCCAGGTGACGAGCGAGATGTCCATAAAGGGGCCCGGGATTGGATTGCGGAGTGTTTGCGCCGCGCGCCCGTTCGGGCGGGAAAACGGCGAACGGACTGTTTCGCAGATTTGCCGCCGCCGAACAAGCGGGCGGGCAGAGTTCGGCATAAAAAAAGGCGTCCGGCTGGGGGACCGGACGCCGAGCGCTGTTCGCGCTGTTGGCGCCGGGAGGGGAAACCGACGCCAGCGACAACCGGTGGCCATTCGAGCGGGGGGCAATAAGGCCGATAGTCCGGTTGTCGACTATGATCTGTAAATGGGGTGAGTCCGGCGGCTTTTCAATCAAGCACGGGAAAACTTTTTGTGAAATTTCCGTAATGAACGGAACCGCTCACCGGTTAATTCGTAACCCGATTAATAGAATCCCGGGCTATTTCGGGCTGTTGTTGTCGATTTCGCGCGGCTTTTCAACTTCGAACAGTTTTGGATCGGGCTCGATGTCGGTTTCAAGCTTGGTCAGATGAACGCTTGTGCGGTTGCCCTGGCCGTCGATGATGACCCACTGCTGAAGAGCAAAATCGGTGTTGTCGAAGACCAGAGTGAGTTGCCCGGGCACCCACTGATCCTTGTCTTCGAGGGTCAGAGAAATGATCGATGGATCCTGATAGAAGTGAATGATCTTGGCTTCTTCCAGAAGATCTATGTTCTCGGACAGAACCAGCCGCAGCGGCGTCGCGGAGAGCGGATAATGATCGGCGTGCTTGAGGCGCCGGTCCTTGACGATGACGTAGGTGCCATCCGCCACAACGAGGAACGGATTGGGCGCGGAATACTCGAAACGCAGCCGGCCCGGCTTGCTCATGTAAAAGATGCCCTGCGAAATATGTCCGCTGGGGCCGCGCTGCACGAACTCACCATTGAGGTAGCGGAAATTGTTGAAATAGGTGGTGATCTTCTCGATCGTCGCCTTTTCTTCCGCCGACAGCTTGGTCTCCTTGGCGGCGTCCGCGCCCTGCGGCAACCAGAACACCAGGGCCACGGCCATAACAACGAACAGCGCCCAGAAACGGCGGCTCGTCTGGTGGAGTTTCGTCAGCATGTGTGATCCGGTCATGGTCTCGTGCTCTGGGTTGGCATTGTCGGGTCGTGGGTGCCGATCTGATGCGCGTATTTGACGGCCACCCTAGCGGAATTCGTCTGCGTCGTCACCGCCCACCAGGACTTCGCGCTTGCCGGCATGGTTGGCCGATGAAATGACACCTTCCTGCTCCATGCGCTCGATTAGCGAAGCGGCGCGATTATAGCCGATCGACAACCGTCTTTGGACATAACTTGTCGATGCCTTTTTGTCGCGGATCACGATGGCCACCGCCTTGTCGTATAGCTCGTTCCCGGAGGATTCGATACCGTCCATTCCAGGTGCCGCATCGTCTTCGCTCTCGGTGTCCTCGGTGACCGCCTCGAGATATTCCGGCGCCCCCTGACGCTTGAGGTGTTTGACGATCTTTTCGACTTCCTCATCGGAGACGAAGGCACCGTGGACGCGCGAAATGCGGCCGCCGCCGGCCATGTACAGCATGTCGCCCTGGCCGAGCAGCTGTTCTGCCCCCTGCTCTCCCAGTATGGTGCGGCTGTCGATTTTCGAGGTTACCTGGAAACTGATTCGGGTCGGGAAATTCGCCTTGATGGTGCCGGTGATGACATCGACGCTTGGCCTTTGTGTGGCGGTGATCATGTGAATGCCGGCAGCGCGCGCCATCTGCGCCAGACGCTGGACGGCGCCTTCGATGTCCTTGCCGGACACCATCATCAGGTCGGCCATCTCATCGATGATGACGACGATGAACGGCATCGCCTCAAGGTTCATCTCCTCGTCTTCGTAGATCGGTTCGCCGGAGTTCGGGTCGTAGCCGGTATGCACGGTGCGGGTCAGCACCTCGCCCTTTTCAAGCGCCTGCTCGATGCGCTGATTGAAGCCGTGCACGTTGCGCACGCCGAGCTTCGACATCTTGCGGTAGCGGTCTTCCATTTCGCGGACCGCCCATTTCAGAGCGACAACCGCCTTCTTCGGATCGGTGACCACCGGGGCGAGCAGATGCGGGATGCCGTCGTAGACCGAGAGCTCCAGCATTTTCGGATCGATCATGATCAGCTTGCATTTGTCCGGCGGCAGCTTGAACAGCAAGGACAGGATCATGGTGTTGATGCCGACCGACTTGCCAGAACCGGTGGTGCCCGCGATCAACAGGTGGGGCATGCGGGCAAGATCGGAAATGATCGGCTCGCCGCCGATGTTCTTGCCCAGTGCAAGGGCCAGGTCGAAACCGGTTTCGGCGAAGTCCGTCGAGGCCAGAAGCTCGCGCAGAAAGACCGTTTCGCGGTCCATGTTCGGCAGTTCGATGCCGATGACATTGCGTCCGGGAACCACGGCCACACGCACCGAAATCGCGCTCATGGAGCGGGCGATGTCGTCGGCGAGGCCAATGACCCGAGACGATTTTATGCCCGGCGCCGGTTCCAGCTCGTAAAGGGTCACCACCGGCCCGGGGCGCACATTGATGATCTCGCCGCGCACGCCGAAATCCTCCAGAACGCCTTCAAGAATCTGGGCGTTTTCCTGCAGCATTGCATCGGTGACCATGCCTGACGCGCTGCGCGGTTTCGGCTGGGTCAGAACTGAAAGGGGCGGCAGAGCGAAGTCCTTGCCCTTGGCGGCGACCCGTTGAACCGGGGCCTTGCGCTCGGCGGCTTCGCGGATCGGCTCCGCGTTGCGTGTGATCTTGAGTTTGGGTTCCGACCGGTCCCAGTCGTCATTTGCCGGAACCAGATCATCCATGTCGTCGGCGTATTCCATGTCCGGAACGGCCTGAAGCGGGGCTTCCTCGCCGGCTGCGCCAAAATGCGGTTCGATGCGGGCCACCGGCGGCGGCTCCACCGGCTCGCTGGAAAGGTCGAACAAATTGGCGACCAGATCGCGCAGGCGGCCGGGCAGCGCTCTTTTCGTGCCTTCCGGTTCGTCGTCGTCCTCATCCGGAACGGTGTGAACCCGCGCCCGCCCCCGCTTTGCGGCATCATCCTCGCCGGAGCGGCGGAACAGCGGACTGAACAACGAGCCGAAAATGGCGCCGAACACGGCTGTGACACCAAGAAGGAAACGGGCAAAGCCCCCGATCAGACCGGCCATGTAGCCGCCCGCCTGTTCGCCGAAGAGGCGGGCGGACAGGACCAGTTCGTTGGAGGTGAAAGCGCAACCGAACAGAACCAGACTGGTGGCTGCAACAAGGAACAGCGCTCCCGCGACAAGCGCCGCGATGCTGGTGCCGACAAAAATCTGAAACAGTGACAGTAGCGGATGAGACAGGAGATCCCCGGCAAAGCCGCCGAGGCCGCTCGGCAGCGGCCATGTGGCGGGCGGCGGGAACACCGACATGAATGCGGCGAGCACGGCGGCGCCGAAGACCGACGCAAGGGCGCGTTTGAGGGGGCGACCAATCTCGCCGTGGCTGAGCCAGCGCGTGCTCCATGCGATCATCGGCACAATGAGGCCGATGACACCGAGACCGAACAGCTGCATCAGCAGGTCCGCCGCCACAGCGCCGGGATAGCCGAGCAGGTTCTGGGGAGACTTGTCGACCGCATAATTGAGGCTCGGATCGTCGGCCGACCAGGTGGCGAGCGCGAGGGCAATGCCGACAGTGAAGGCGAGAAGCATGAGACCGGCGAGCTCGCGCATGCGATTGCCGAGGAACCGCTTCAATCCTGCAGGGATTGCGGATTCTTCGGACCTTGCGGATCTCGATCGCGCCATCGGCAACGGGTTCCTTAAAACTATACGTTCGCGGCGAAGAGCGCCGCCATACGTCTTAGTACGTCACTGCAGGTTTCCAGATCGTGTACCAACGCAATCCGGACGTATTTTCCGTAGGGGTCTTCATCGGCTCCGGCCTCGGGGCGCGCAAGATAGCCTCCGGGCAGGACGCGAACGCCCTCTTCGCGCCACAGAGCCCGGGCCGCCGCTTCGCCGCCGCCGCACTCGGACATGTCGAGCCAGAGGAAAAATCCACCCGGTGGCGCGTAGAAATCGAAAGCGCCGCCAAGGATCTGTTCGGCGGCGACAATCTTGTCGCGGTAGAGGTCCCGGTTGCGGACAACGTGGTCTTCGTCGGACCAGACCGCCGCCGAGGCCGCCTGGATCGGATAGGACAGTTGCGGCGCCGCCAGATTGCGGAACTTGAGGAAACTCTCCACGATGTCGGGATCACCCATGCAGATGCCGGACCTCAGACCGGCCAGGCTGGAGCGCTTCGACAGCGAATTGAAGCTCAATACATTTGCAAGGCCATCGCCGAGCCGGGCTGCCGCCTGCAGCGCCCCGGGCGGCGGCGTGTCGAGATAGATCTCGGAATAGCATTCATCGAACAGGACGGTGAAGTCATGTTCGCGGGCCATCGAAATGAGGCGCTCGATATAGTCCAGCGAGGCCACGGTGCCTTGCGGATTCGACGGCGTGCACAGGTAAAACAGCGACGTGCGATCGAGAAGACCGCGGTCGATGGTACCCAGATCGGGAAGAAAGTCGGTTTCCCGCCGGGTCGGCAGATAGACCGGTTCGGCGCCGGCCGCAACCGCGGCGGTCGCATAGCACTGGTAGAACGGGTTTGGAATCAGCACGGCATTGCGTGTTCCGCCCTGCCACTCCGGCACCGTCAACAGGGCGATGCCGAACAACCCCTCACGGGTGCCGCAGAGCGGAACGAGATTGCGCTCCGGATCGATCAGCTCGCCGATGCCGTAGCGGCGCCGCGTCCATTGTGCAACGGCGTCGCGCAGAGCGGAGCTGCCAAGTGCCGGCGGATAGCGGGTAAAGTCCGCGAAGTGCTCGGTGATGATGTCTCTGACGAAGCCGGGTGGAGCGTGTTTCGGCTCGCCGATTGCCATGTCGACCGGGTCTGCTCCCGGCTTCAGATCGCCCAAAAGGGAGGTGAGCCGCGGAAACGGCGACGACGGCAGATTATCAAATCGACTGGCAAACATGACGCTTCAAGCACAAACCACGCGTGCGGTCTCCCGTTAGGGCTCGAACGAGGCCCCAAAAAGGTACTTAATCATTGCGGCAATCTTGATGCAGCGCCGGTTAAGGGGCGGTTAAGGTTAATCAGGCCCAAACGCAAAAAAGCCCCGGAGCACCGCGGCTCCGGGGTTTGACTGCCTATGTTCGCAATGGCCCGTCAGGCTGACGATGGCTGCCCGAATTCCGGATAGGCCTCGAGGCCAAGCTCGGATTTGTCGAGACCGACGAGTTCGTCGTCCTCACTCGCCCGCAGGCCGATGGTGAATTTGAGCCCAAGCCAGACAGCCAGGCTGGCGGCGCAGACAAACGCTCCAATCGCGCCGATGCCGAGCAACTGCTTGCCGAATTCGGCGCTTGAGTTGGTCAACGGAACCGCAAGGGTCCCCCAGATGCCGCAGAACAGATGCACCGGGATGGCGCCCACCACATCGTCGATCTTGAACCTGTCGAGCATCGGCACCGCGAAGACCACGATGACACCGCCGGCCGCGCCGATCAGGGCGGCCATTGGCATGGAGGGTGTCAGGGGTTCCGCGGTGATCGACACGAGGCCGGCCAGCGCGCCGTTGAGCGCCATGGTGAGATCGACCTTCTTGTAGAGAACCTGCGTTGCGATCATTGCGGCAACCACACCGGCCGCGGCGGCGGTGTTGGTGTTGGCGAAGATGCGCGAGACGTCCGAAGCGTCTCCGAGGCTCCCCATGGCAAGCTGGGAGCCGCCATTGAAACCGAACCAGCCGAGCCACAGGATGAAGGTGCCGAGGGTTGCCAGAGGCATGCTCGATCCGGGCATGGGATTGGTGCGCCCCTCGGAGTATTTGCCGATCCGCGAACCAAGAATGATGGCGCCGACGAGGGCGGCCCACCCGCCGACCGAGTGCACGAGTGTCGATCCCGCGAAATCGGCGAAGCCGGCGGTTTCGAGCCAGCCCTTGCCCCACTTCCAGGCGCCGGTTATCGGGTAAATGATGCCCGTGAGAATGGCGCAGAAAATCAGGAACGGCCACAGCTTGATGCGCTCGGCAAGCGTGCCGGACACGATCGATGCGGCGGTGGCGCAGAACACCATCTGAAAGAACCAGTCGGATCCACCCGCCGCATAGGTGATGTCTTCGGCGTCACGCACCGGGTGATCGAACAGGGCGATGGTGCCGAACCAGCCGCCATCGACGCCTGTGTACATGATGTTGTAGCCGACCAGAAAATACATCAGCCCGGCAATCGAGAAGAGGGCGATGTTCTTGGTGCAGATCGTGGCGACGTTTTTGGAGCGCACCATGCCCGCCTCGAGCATGGCGAAGCCCGCCGCCATCCACATGACCAGGGCGCCTGCGATCAGGAACAAGAGCGTGTTGAAAACGAATTTCGTCTCCTGAGACATTTCCGGCGCGGCGGGTGCTGCGGCGTCCTGGGCGATAGCCGAACCCGCGATCAGCACAAGCGGCAGCGCGGTTCCAGCAGTGATCGTCAGTCGTTTGAGGTGTTTCATTACGATTTCCTTCTTACAACGCTTCCGCGCCGGTCTCGCCGGTCCTGATGCGTATTGCCTCCTTGATTTCGCTAATGAAGATCTTGCCGTCGCCGATCTGCCCGCTGTTCGCGGCGGTCGCTATGGCTTCGACCGCCTGGTCGGTGAGCTCGGCTGGAACGACGATCTCGACTTTCAGCTTGGGCAGATAGGTCACCTGGTATTCGGTACCGCGGTAGATTTCCGAATGACCCTTCTGGCGGCCGTGGCCTTTCACTTCCGAAACGGTGAGCCCGTGCACGCCGACTTTCTCAAGCGCGCCTTTCACGTCGTCGAGCTTGTGTGGTTTGATAATTGCGATGATCAAATTCATTGACGCATCCCTCAGGTGCTACCTTGTGTGCTGACGCTTCACGCGCCGGTGATGCGCGTTGCCATTTCAAGCGCTGTGCCAGTTTTGGACACAACGCGTAAGCGTTTGAAAATTAAAGGATAATGTCGACGACACGCCAAGGTGCAGCCTGAGGGGCAAGCAGTATTTGTCTAAATTATAGGCGCAATTGGCAATACGCCTAAAATTTAATCACCCGCTCTGCGCGGTGCGCAGACGGATCAGCCCTTCCTGGGCGGCGGAGGCAACGAGAACCCCGTCGCGGGTAAAAACGCTGCCCCGGGTAAAGCCCCGCGAGGAGCTCAGGGACGGGCCGTCCTGGGCGTAGAGCAACCATTCGTCGGCCCGGAACGGGCGATGGAACCACAAGGCGTGGTCGAGGCTTGCCAGCATCAGGTCGCCATCGAACACCGAGCGGCCATGGGCCACCAGTGCGGTGTCGAGCAAGGTGATGTCGGAGGCGTAGGCGAGCACGCACTGATGCATCGAAATCTCA
This sequence comes from Hyphomicrobiales bacterium, assembly GCA_021775615.1. Taxonomy (GTDB): domain Bacteria; phylum Pseudomonadota; class Alphaproteobacteria; order Rhizobiales; family JAJFHB01; genus JAJFHM01. Next base: position 18,265 of record JAJFHL010000322.1, on the reverse strand, counting down.
TCGGAGAGTGCAGCGGTGGCCCGGATCCAGACATTCTGGATCGGCGGGGCCTCGCTCTTGCGGGCATAGTTGGGCGCCCCGGCCGGGCGCAGCTCGATCGGCCGCTCCCGTTCGAAATAAGCCCGGATGTTTTTCGGAATGCTGTCGGGCAGGGAATCCAGGATCTGCTTTTCGCTGGGCAGGTCCTCCGGCATGGGAACCTCGGGCATTGGGATCTGATGATCCAGTCCCTCTTCGGCAATATGAAATGACGCGGCCATGGTGAAAATCGGCCGGCCGTGCTGGATGGCGACCACCTGCCGGGTGGCAAAACTCTTGCCGTCGCGGTAGCGGTCGACCTCATAGATGATCGGCACCTTGGGGTCGCCGGGGCGCATGAAATAGCCGTGTAGGGAATGGGGTGGGCGATCCTCAACCGTGCGGGCCGCTGCCACCAGGGCCTGCCCGATCACCTGGCCGCCGAACACCCGTTGCCAACCGACCTGAGGGGAGCGCCCGCGAAACAGATTTTGCTCGAGCGTTTCGAGGTCCAACGTTTCCATAAGAGACTGGACGGCGGCGCTCATTGTTTCGGTTCCCTGTTGCAAAATTGGGGCGGGACCATTTGTCTATACCAAGTTCTTGACCCGGCAAAGCATGCAGTGTGAAGGTCGGCGAAGATGGCGAACCGGATCAGAAAAGTCGATGTGGCGGTGGTCGGCGCCGGGCTGGTCGGCCAGGCGGTGGCCTTGGCTCTGGCGGGCCGCGGCGACGCTGCCGGGCTGCGTGTTGCGCTGATCGATGCGCGCGATCCGTCGGATTACGCGCGCGCAGAGTTCGATCCGCGGTCTTCGGCGGTGACGGCGACGTCGCGCGCCATGCTCGAAGCCCTCGATGTCTGGCCCAAACTGTCCGGTTTTGCCCAGCCGATACGGGAGATCAGGGTCACCGATTCGGTTCCGGGTGCAACGGCGAGACCGGCTCTGCTGAACTTCGGTGAGGCGCTGGGCGGATCACGGGCATCGGCGGACATGGTGGAAAATCTCCACATTTACGCCGCCCTTTGGGAGACGGTTTGTGCTTGTCCCCGGATAGACCGGTGCATCGGCCAACAGGTTGATGCCCTCGACACCGAAGGACCGGAGGCGCATGTGCGGCTTGGCGATGGTAGCATCGTAGCCGCCCGGCTGGTGGTGGCGGCAGACGGGCGCAATTCGTTCGTGAGGAGGGCGGCGGGTATCGAAACCGTCGGATGGGCCTATCCGCAGCATGGGATCGTCACGACCGTTTCCCATGAGCGTGATCATTGCGGCGTTGCGGAGGAGCACTTTCTGCCGGCCGGGCCCTTTGCGATTCTCCCCCTTACAGGCAACCGTTCTTCACTGGTGTGGACAGAAGAGACGGAAAAAGCCCAGGCCATTGTCACCGGCCCGGACGATCTGTTCCAGGAAGAACTGGAACGCCGGTTCAGCGGGCATCTGGGAGCGGTCGAACCGGTCGGACCGAGGACGTCCTTTCCGCTTTCCATGTTTCTTGCCAGGTCCTATGCGGCCAACCGGGTGGCACTTGCAGGTGATGCCGCGCACATCGTGCATCCGATCGCCGGGCTCGGATTCAATCTCGGCCTGCGCGATGCGGCAGAGCTGTCGGACACCATCGTGGAGAACGCCCGCCTCGGGTTGGACATCGGGTCGATGGCCGTGCTTGGGTCATACGAGCGGGGAAGACGATTTGACAATGTTCTGGTGGCGCTTGCGACCGATGGTCTCAACCGTTTGTTTTCCAATGATAATTCGGCTGTTCGCGCGGTTCGCGACCTGGGGCTTTCGATGGTCGAGCGCGCCGATCCCCTGAAGCGATTCTTCATGGCTCAGGCCGCCGGTCGTAACGCGGACCTGCCAAGTCTTATGCGGTCGCACACGGGCTGACGGGCAGGGTCCGGGTGGTGACCCCCGGGTCAGCCTCGGGTCAGACCCTTTTCTTCGAGCTTTTCCAGATAGGCCGACCACAGTTCGCCCTGGTCGTGCGACAGCTGCAGAAGGTAGTCCCACGAGTAGAGCCCGGTTGAATGGCCGTCGTCGAAAGTGATGCGCACCGCATAGTTCCCGACGGTCTCCATGGCGGTGATTTTGACGTGGCGTTTGCCGCCGACGGTGGTTTCCTGGCCGGGACCGTGGCCCTTGACTTCGGCGCTCGGGCTTTCGACGCGCAGGAACTCCGCGTCGAGCTGAAAACTCTCTGCGGTATCGAAGGTGACAAGGAGAACGGTGCCTTCGTTCTGCACTCTGAGTTCGGTCGGTCTTGGTCGGCTTTCAGTCTGCGTCGTCATCGAGGCGCCTTGCTTCTTCTTCGAGCATGATTGGAATTCCCTCGCGGATCGGATAGGCGAGACGGGCCTGTCTGGAGATAAGCTCCTGGGCCTTGCGGTCGTAGTCGAGCGGGCCCTTGGTGACCGGACACACAAGGATCTCCAGAAGACGCCGATCGAGACCGCCGCCCTGGGGCGCCGGCGCCTCAGGTGCTGTCGGTTTGTCTGGTGGTGTACTCAAGGCCATACTTTCTGCTCACGCAGGGCTCACTGCAGTCGTGATTCCGTTTCGCCCGTCGTATTGGACAATGCCATTTCGGTCAATGCGATCAGCACTTCGGACCGTTGAACGATGTCTTCGGCCTCAAGCAGGGCCTGTTTCTCCGACGGTGGGTAGGGAGAGATCATCGACAGGGTGTTCACCAGGCTCTCATTGGACGACCTGTTGACGGACTCCCAGTCGGCTTCGAGCTGATGGGCGGCGAGATAGCGGCGGAACACATCCAGCAGATGGTCGCGGTTGACCTTGTCCTCATTCAGCTCCGGCGTCAGGTCATCGGCAAAGCGGTCAAAATCCGGACGCACGATGCGGTAGGGGGTGACGGTCGACATTTCTTCGGCGATGCTGAACCTGCAGACACCTGTCAGCGTCATCACGATGCGGCCGTCCTCTGTTTCCGAAAAGGATGTAATCCGTCCGGCGCAGCCAATGTCGTAAACCGGCGGTTTTGCGTTCGGATCGCTTTGCCGGGCTATCGCTTCCTCGTTCGCCGGCTGCACCATGCCGATGATCCGGTCGCCGGAAATGGCGGCGTTGGTCATGGCCAGATAGCGCGGCTCGAAAATGTTCAGAGGAAGCTGCCCGCGCGGCAGCAAAAGCGCGCCGCCGAGCGGGAAAATCGGCATCCGGCCCGGCAGATCATCCGGGCTGGCATATATGCTGCTCAGGTTCATTGCCTGCTGTCTTACCCGTACTTCAAGAAAACAAAATGGCGGAAAGTTTGCGGCGCCCCGCCACAGTCAGCTCGTCCGTCATGCCCCAGGCCTCGAAAAACTGCAGCAATTGCGTTCGCGCAGCCTCGTCATTCCAGTTGCGATCCTTGCCGATGATGTAGATCAGGTGATCGAGCGCTTCTTCGCGGCGCCCGGCCGCATTCAACGCGACCGCGAGATCCATGCGCGAGCTGTGGTCGCCCGGATCGCTCTCTATGGCCTGCGCAAGCCGGTCGATTTCGCCCGCATCCGAAGGCGTCTGCGCCAGTTCGAGTGCCGCCCTGGCGCTGGCGATGTCTGTGTCGTCCTGCTTCGATGGCGGCGTCAGGGCGAGGGTGGCCGCGGCGCCGTCCACATCGCCGCCGGCGATCTGACATTTTGCCAGTCCGGCGATTGCGCGGGTGTCTTCGCGATCGCGCTGCAGCGCCTGGACGAACAACGGCGCGGCCTCGGCAAATTCACCGGCGGCCAGGGCCTGCTGTGCCGCCTCAACCAGCGCTTCGAGCTCCTGGTCGCCAAGCGGCGCGCCGGCGAGTTTTTCGATGAAGCTGTTGATCTGGCTTTCCGGCAGCGCGCCCATGAAACCGTCAACCGGCTGTCCGTCCTTGAAGGCGAACACCGCCGGGATCGACTGGATCCGCATCTGGGCGGCGATCTCCTGGTTTTCGTCCACATTGATCTTGACCAGACGGACGGCTCCGTTGGCCGCCTTGACGGCGCTTTCAAGGGCAGGGGTCAACTGCTTGCACGGTCCGCACCAGGGCGCCCAGAAGTCGACGATCACCGGCTGCTCGCGAGACGCCTCGATGACGTCGGCCATGAAGCCCGCGGTGTTGGTGTCCTTGATCAGATCAGCGTTTTGGTCGGCGGCGCCGTTGCCGCCCTGAAGTATGGTGTCCATGGGTTTTCCTGAAGCCGGAGCCAAGTGGCTCGTTCTCTTTCGTTGAAGATACAACAGATTGCGCGGTCACTCCAGTAAGGCGGATCTGCCTTACTCGACGGCGATGACTTCCGGCGCGTGACCGCATGATTTTATGAAGGAAACAAGGTCTCCCGCGGCGATGGTGGTTGTCGCAGCATTGGTGAGCGGATGGTAGTTGAGAAGCTCGCAGGCCATCATGCGCTCATCCAGCACCACTTTCACCTTCTGCCCGGTATCGTTGATCAGGCCAAACGGGCTGACGCCGCCGGGTTCGACGCCGAGCAGCGCCATCAAGAGCTCCGGTTTTCCGAAACTCACCTTGCCGATGCCGATGCGGGGCCCCAGCGTCCTGAGATCGACCTGCGCATCTTCAAGCACGACCACCAGAGCCACCTGGCCCTTTTTGTCCTTCAAAAACAGGTTCTTGCAATGGCCGCCCGGGATTTCACCGCGCAGTGCGCGCGACTGCTCCACGGTGAAGAGCGGCGGATGCTCATGGGTCGTGGTCTCGACGCCGAGCTGCTCGAGCCGGGCAAACAGATCTTCGCGACGTGCCGGCATCGGCGGCGGTCTCCTTGTCATAAAACGCATGTGTTTGCGGCTACCCGCAGCCGTGTGCCGGGAGCGGAGGTTTCTATTGCATTTGTTCAGCCCTTGCGCAATAAGACGCGTCGGCCTACATAGGGCCATACGGTTCTTTGCCGGGATGCGGGCGTAGCTCAGGGGTAGAGCGCAACCTTGCCAAGGTTGAAGTCGTGAGTTCGAATCTCATCGCCCGCTCCAATTTCTCCTAAAATCAGTGACTGTGGATACCGGCTGGGCGGGTGCTGCCGCGCTTCTGGAATCTCATGCCGTAATGTCGACAACCAGTTTGCCGCGCTGCTCTGACCTTTCCATGCGTCCGAAGCCGGATGCGATGTCGTCCATGGCGAAGCTTTGGTCGATCACCGGGGCGATCGCGCCGCGGGCGGCGACGTCGAGAAGCTGGCGGAACTCGTCCATGCTTCCCAGCGTCGATCCGTAGATGGCGATCTGGCGGGCGAAGAGGCGCTGGATGTCGGCGGAAGGGTGCCCGCCGGTTGTGGCGCCGCAGGTGACGATGCGGCCTCCGGCCCGCACTGATCTTAGCGACTCCTTCCAGCTTGCCTCGCCGACATTGTCGATCACCATATCCACGCCGCGGCCGGCGGTCAGTTCCATGACCTGGCGGGCGACCGGGTCGTCGCGGTAGTTGATGCCATGGTCGGCGCCGAGCTGGCGGGCTCGCTTGAGCTTTTCACCGGTCGACGAGGTGACGATGGCGGTGGCGCCGATCATCTTGGCCATCTGCAGACAGGCCGCCGACACGCCGCCTCCCACACCCATGATGAGCACGGTTTCGAACGGGCGCAGCGGATCCTTGCCGAACATCATGCGCCAGGCGGTGAGATAGGCGACCGGCAGTGCCGCCGCCGCCTGCCAGTCGAGACCGTCCGGCATGGGCACATAACACTTTTCCGGCATGGCGATGTATTCAGCGAAGGTGCCGTGCCGGGTCTCGCCGCAGATGTCGAACCTGATGCAATTGGGATGATCGCCCCGGATGCAGGCGGGACAGCGGCCGCAATAGGCCATGGGATACAAAATGACCGGGTCTCCGGACTTGAGGGCCGATTCCTTGGGTGCCTCGACGATTTCGCCGGCGCCGTCGACGCCGAGCACCATGGGCAATTCGTGGGTGATGCCCTTGCCGCTGTCGCGCATGTAAAGATCAATGCGGTTGATGGCGCCGGCCTTGACCTTCATGACCGCTTCGCCGGCGCGCGGCCTGGGGTCGTCGAACGCGCCGACACGGAGACCGGCTTCGCCGCGCTCCTCCAGGACAACCGCCTTCATTGCAATGGTCTCCGGTCCCGGTCGACAATTGCGGTGGCTTCGAGTTCGACCATTCCGGGGCTGTCGAGGAGGTCGGAGACGAAGATCATGCTCATGGCCGGAAAGTGGCGGCCCATATGCTTGCGCCAGATGCGGCCAAGATCGGGCCGGGCGGCGAGATAGGCGGGCTTGTCGGTGCAGTAGACGGTCATGCGGCAGATGTCGCTCGGGCCTCCGCCGGCCTCGGCCAGCACGGTCAGGACATTGGCCAGCGCCTGTTCAAACTGCGGCGCAAGGGCTTCGCTTTCAAAGCGCTGCTGCGCGGTCCAACCGACCTGGCCGGCGATGAACACCAGCCGCCCGGCATCGCAGGATATGCCGTTGGCGTATCCGACCGGTTGCGCCCAGCCGTCCGGCTGCAGAACATCCATCACGTCTCTCCCTTGTGCTCAGTCCTGCAATGCGGGCAGGTCATCGTCTTCGTCCCAGCCGGGCTCGGGTTCGGGGTATTTTTCGAGCAACCGCTCGACCAGTTCCACATGTTCGGCCTCTTCGTCCCGGAACTCTTCCGCCCATGCCTTCAAGTTCGGGTCGCCTGCGGAATTGACCACGTGGTCGAAAAAGGCAAAGGCGCGCTGCTCGGCGCGCAACGCCATCTGCAGGGCATGCCAGGGCGTCATCTTGTAGTGCGCCAGGTCGAGTTCGGCGGATTCCGGGCTATCTACGCCGGGCCACTTGAATTCGCTCGGTCTGAGATCCGGCAGTGCAATGTTTCCGGCGCGAGACAGGATCTCCGCCGCGTGCTTTTCTTCGTGACTGGCAAGTTCGCGAAACAGCTCCGCCAGGACCGGATTGTTGTGAGCTTCCATCTGGTCGGCGAGCATGCGGTAGCGTTCCAGCGCGTCCTGCTCGATGGCATGGGCGTGGGCGAGAAGTTCGGCCTCGGTCTCGATGGATATCAGCACCTTGGGCTGTTTGCCGGTCATAGCTCGAAGGGCCTTTCGAACGCTGTCATGTCGGCGACGGTATCGCTCCGCGCGAGGGAGTAGGGATCGCGGGTGCCGCGAAACAGGATCCCGGTATTGAACCCGTCGTCGGTCATGATGCGCCGCGCGGCGCGCGCCGGGTCGTCGGTGGGGGTGACCGGTGCGGCATGCACCGCCGATTTCCATTCGCGCTGTTCCGGCCGGAAGGTGACGCAGGGGCTCAGGACCTCGACGAAGGAGAAGCCGGGATGCCGGATCGCCTCGACCAGGGTCTGGGTGGTGCCCTTGATGTCGCCGGAAAACGTACGGGCGACGAAATTGGCACCTGACGCCAGGGCAATCACCAAAGGATGAAACGGGCGCAGGCCGGTGCCGCCGGGCGACAGGGCGCTGTCCCAGTCTGGCGCGGTGGTTGGCGACGGCTGGCCCTTGGTCATGCCGTAGACCTGGTTGTCCATGACCAGATACGTGATGTCGATGTTGCGGCGGCAGGCATGCAGAAAATGGTTGCCGCCGATGGAAAAGCCGTCGCCGTCGCCTCCGGCGACAAGGACTGTTAGCTCGGGGCGGGCGACCTTGAGGCCGGTGCCGAGCGGCAGGGCGCGGCCGTGTACGCCGTGGAACCCGTAGGCGTTAAGATAGGCGGGAATCCGAGACGAACAGCCGATGCCGGAGATGACGGCAATGTCATGGGCCGGACGCTGCAGCTCGGCGAGCGCCTTTGTTACCGCGAGGAGGACGTGATAATCGCCGCATCCCGGACACCAGACCGGTTTGAGGTCCGACTTGTAGTCGCTCGCCTTGAGCGAAACCGGGGCGTTCATAAGCTGTGCTCCTTGAGGATCTCGCCAAGAACTTCATCGGGCGTTACCGAAAGGGGGCCGGGGTGGTGTACCGCCCGCGTGTCGGCGGGCAGGTCGCACAGGCTGCGCAGGTAGCGGTGAAACTGACCGGTCTCGTTCTGCTCGACAACGAGAACGCGGCGCGCACCGTCAAGCTCGTGCGCGAGCGCAGCAACTTTGAGCGGCGCCAACAGACGCACGGCGACGGTCTTGATATGGAGCCCGTGTGCGCGGGCCTGTTCGGCGGCCTCACGCACTGGCGCTGCCGTCGAGCCCCAGGTCACGATGACGAAGTCGCCATCGCCTTCGATATCGGCCCAGTGGTCGCCATAGACAAACTCGTCGATCTTTCTGCGCCTCTTGGCAAGCTGTGCCAAATGATCTTCGGCGGCGGAGGACGGGGTGCCGGAAACCGCATGGGCCAGGCCGTCTGCGGTGTACTGCCCGCCGGCGACACCTGGGACCGACATGGGTGAGATGCCGTCGGGGGTCAGCGCATATCGTGCATAATCATCGTCGGGATTCTCGGTGCGCCGGCGTGCGGCCACGAAGGCGATATCGGCCGGCCGGTCGACGATCATCCGTGCCTGGCCGAGGAACTGATCGGAGAGAACGATGGCCGGCGCCTGCATGGCTTCAGCGAGGTGGACCGCCCATTGAGTGGTGAAAAGACAATCGGCCAGAGACACCGGCGCCACGACCAGATGCGGCGCGTCGCCATGCAGCCCGTGCACGGCAATGTTGAGATCGGACTGTTCGGATTTTGTCGGAATGCCGGTCGACGGGCCGCCGCGCATCACGTCGATCACCACAATCGGCACCTCGGCCGCGGTTGCCAGGCCGATGGACTCGGTCATCAGAGCCAGCCCCGGCCCCGACGTGGCGGTCAGGGCGGGCACGCCGCCGTAGGATGCGCCGATGATCATGTTGACCGAGGCAAGCTCGTCCTCCGCCTGCACCAGTGTGCCGCCGGCGCGCGCCAGGGCCGGGGCAAGCCATTCAAGGATCTCGGTGGCCGGAGTGATGGGATAGGCGGCGGCGAAGCGCACCCCGCCGCGCAGGGCGCCGAGCCCGGCGGCCTCGTTGCCGGTCAGCAGCCAGCGGCGCTCGCCAGTTTGTCGCCGCTCGGGGCCGATGGCGGTAACGGCATCGAGCCGCGTTGAATGCTGAAAGCCTTCGTGCAGGCAGGCGGTGCCAGCCTCTATGGCAGAGGCGCCCTTGGCGACGAGTTTGCCCGCGATCAACTCGATGAGATCCGCTTCGTGGAGCCCGATGGCACCGCACAGCAGTCCGAGGGCGACCATGTTAACGCGCCCGCCGGAGATGTTGTCGGCGATCTCCTTGATCGGCAGCTCGACAATGTTCTGCGTTGCGGCGGTCACAATTTCGGGCACCGTCCCGGACACGGGATCGGCGATCACGACGGACCGGGCGTCAAGTTTTATCTCCGCCGCAAACCGGGAGAAGTTGCTCCAGTCGAGCGCGAGCAGCAGATCGAACGCGCCGCTGTGGGTTTCAACCGGCCAGTCGGCGAGACGAAGCAGGGCAGCTGCCTCGCCGCCCCTGATCTGCGGCCCGACGGAGCGGGTCTGTAGTCCATAAAGGCCCGCTTTGCCGGCGGCATCGAGCAGCAGACCGCCGGCTGTCATCACCCCGGCGCCGCCGCTTCCTGTAAGGGCGATGGAAATGCTTGTGGGCTGACCTTGTCTTTGCGTCATCTCACTTTTCGGTGCGTCCGACCTGCGTGCCAAAAGGTCGCATAATCTCTGCATTGACCTTAAATTAGTATTTCAGTACGATTTTACGATAATAGCAAAAACGAGCCGCTGTCAAGGCAGCCAAAACTGCGTGAGAACGACGCACCGGGGACCGAGCGTTACAGCCGCAAGGGAGCAAGGCGGGCCATGAAAAATTCCAAGGACATCATCGATCGCTGCCAGCAGCTCTACGAAGACCTCGACTTCACCGCCGCGCGCGAATGGAAGGCGGCGGAACCTGGCCGCAAGGTGATCGGCTACATGCCGATCTACGTGCCGCGCGAGATCCTTCATGCCGGCGGCATGTTGCCGCTCGGCATCGTCGGCGGTGGAGATCAGCTCGAAGTCATCCACGGCGATGCCTATTATCAGAGCTACATCTGCCGCATCCCGCGCTCGACCATAGAGCTCGGCGTCAGCGGCCGGCTCGACTTCGTCGACGGCATGCTGTTTCCCTCGATCTGCGATGTGATCCGCAATCTGTCTGGCATGTGGAAGCTGATGTTTCCGGACGTCTATTCGCGTTATTTCGACGTGCCGCAGAACTACGCCGACGACATCGGCGGCAACTACTACAAGGCCGAACTCAAAGAACTTTGTGAGGGGCTTGAGGACCATTGCGGCGTCAAGATCACCGACGAGGCGCTGCGCCGCTCGATCGCCATCTACAACGAAAATCGCCGGCTGGTGCGCGAGGTCTATGAATTCCGCGCGCTTGAGCCCTGGAAGGCGCCGGCCTCGGACGTCTATCTCCTGATCCGCGCCGGCCTGGTGCTGCCGGTCGAGGAGCACTCGCAGATGATGCAGGACTGGCTGGCCGCCGTGCGCCACGAAGACCGGCCGATGCGTGACAATTGCCGGGTTGTCGTGACCGGCCTGTTCTGCGAACAGCCGCCCCTCAACCTGATCAAGTCGATCGAGCTGTCGGGCTGCTACATCGTCGACGACGATCTGCTTCTCGTCACCCGCTGGCTCCTCGGCGACGTGCCGATTGACGGTGATCCCCTGGGCAATCTGGCCGACGCTTTCCTGCATCATTCAGAAAGCACGGCGGCGAAGTACGAACCCGATCTCAAGGAAAAGGGCCAGCATCTGGTTCGGTCGGTGGAGAAGTACGGCGCGGAAGGCGTGATCTTCGCCTCGCCGAGCTTCTGCGACCCCGCCCTTCTAGACCGGCCCATGCTGCAGCATGTGCTGGCCGATAAGAACATCCCCTACATCGCATTCAAGTACGCCGAAAACTCCGGCCAGATGCAGCCGATCCGCGAACAGGCCGGCACCTTCGCCGACTCGATCAAACTGTGGAGCGAAGCATGACCGAAATCACCACATCGCGCGCCGAACGTCCCGCCAAGGACGCCGTCAAAGACGAGTCCATGCTCAAACAGAAGGCCATGATGGCGGGTCACTACGACCGCCTGACAAGCGCAACCGAGCGCGGCGAGAAGGTCTGCGCCACTTTCGTGCCCGGCAACCTCAACGAGCTGATCATGTGTTTCGACTTCGCCAACAACCTGCCCGAGGTCAACGCCATCCAGAACGGACTGCGCAAGAAGAGCGGGCGGTATGTGATGGAATCGGAAAAACTCGGCCATTCCGAGGACGTCTGCACCTACGTCAAATCGGACATCGGCATGATGGCCATGGGCAACCTGGCGCCCAACGGCAAACCCCTGCCGAGCCCCGATGTGCTGCTGCTTTCCTATACCGGATGCTTCACCTTCATGAAGTGGTTCGAACTCCTGCGCGAGCAGTATCAGTGCGAAACCATCATGCTGCACACCCCTTACGAGGGCGACGGTTGGGTGACCGAGAACATGCGCAACTACATGGTCAAGCAGCTGAAAGAAGAAGTGATCCCCAAACTTGAGAGGGTGAGCGGGGTCAAATTCGACATCGACCGGCTACGCGAGAACCTCAAGCGCTCGGCTGTGGCGGAGGACGACCTTGTTTACGTGTTGCAGTCGGCCAAGAACAAGCCCTCGCCGATCGATGCCTATTTCGGCGGCATCTACTATATCGGGCCGATCTTCGGCGCCTTCCGCGGCACCGACGATGCCATCGACTATTACAGAACCCTGCGCGCCGAGGTCCAGGACCGGCTCGACAATGGCCGAGGCCCGGTGACGCCGGAGGGCGACATGGGTGAGGAGAAATACCGCCTCGTCACCGAAGGTCCCCCCAACTACACCAGCTTCCGCGACTTCTGGAAGATGTTCTACGACGAGGGCGCCGTTGTGGTCGCTTCGAGCTACACCAAGGTGGGCGGGGTCTATGACTTCGGTTTCCGCCATGACCCCGAGCGCCCGCTCGAAAGCCTCGCGGAGTACTGCCTCGGCGTCTACACCAACCGCAGCCTGCCGCAGCGCGTCGACATGCTGGTCGACTATGTCAACGAGTATGAAGCCGACGGCCTTCTGATCAATTCGATCAAGTCGTGCAACAGCTTCTCCGCCGGCCAGCTCCTGATCATGCGCGAGGTCGAAAAGCGCACCGGCAAGCCGGCGGCCTTCGTCGAGAGCGATCTTGTCGATCCGCGCTATTTCTCCGCCGCCAATATCAAGAACCGGATGGAAAGCTACTTCCAGATGGTTGACCAGAAGCGGGCCGGCGTGAAGGGAGCGGCGGCATGAAAACCTTCATCGGTATCGATCTCGGCTCGACCACGACAAAAGCCGTCCTGCTCGACGACAATGCGGACGTCATCGGCCGCGGCATCACCAACTCGCGTTCCAACTACGACACGGCGACCCGTGTCGCGAAGCTCGAAGCGATCATCGATGCGCGGCTCACCTTGTGCCGGCGGGCGCTCAAGGACGACGTGCCGGAACTGGCCGGGCGGCTCGACGATTTCCTCACCCGCCTGGAGCTGGGGTTCCGCCGCGAACAGTTCCTGGAGCAGCTCCGCGATCTCGAGCAGACCTGCATCGACCACATCGACGGCGACCGTTTTGCCGGTCAGGAATCGGCGGTCACGGACGTGCTCGAGGCGGTGTTCTCAAAGCTGCGCGACGAGGCGGCCGAGATCTACGGGCCGAATGCCGAACGCCGCTCGGATTTCTTCCGCGACATTGCCGGGTCGCGCTATCTGGCCGTCGCCGAGGACCTCGCGAAACAGGCGGGCCTGTCCTACGACCTGTTGCTCAATGTCTATGACAAGTCGATTATCGAGGTCGAAAACCGGCCGCCATCGGAGGACATGAGCGGCAAGTTCCTGCGTTCGCTGGAAGAGCTGGTCAATGAGGCGCCGGAGTTCGGCGTCGATGCCGCAACGGTGGAGCGTGCCGTCAAGTCGGCGCTCGGCGTCGATCTCGAAGAGGCCTATCTGGTGGGCACCGGGTACGGACGCGTCACCCTGCCGTTCTCCAAGGAGCACATCCGCTCCGAGATCCTGTGCCACGGGCTCGGCGCCCACATGATGTATCCCGACACCCGCACGGTGCTCGATATCGGCGGCCAGGACACCAAGGGCATTCAGGTCGATCCGGAAGGCATCGTCGAGAATTTCCAGATGAACGACCGCTGTGCCGCCGGCTGCGGCCGCTATCTCGGCTACATCGCCGATGAAATGAAGATGGGGCTGCATGAGCTTGGGCCCATGGCCATGAAGTCGACCCGTTCGGTGCGCATCAATTCGACATGCACCGTCTTCGCCGGCGCCGAGCTGCGCGACCGTCTCGCCCTGGGCGAAAAGCGCGAGGACATTCTCGCCGGCCTGCACCGGGCAATCATCCTGCGCGCCATGTCGATCATCTCGCGTTCGGGGGGCATTTCCGACCAGTTCACCTTCACCGGCGGCGTCGCCAAGAACGAAGCGGCGGTGCGCGAATTGCGCAAGCTGGTGGTCGAGAACTACGGCGACGTCACCATCAACATCAATCCGGAATCGATCTACACCGGCGCGCTCGGCGCGGCGACATTCGCCCGCCGGGCGGTCAACTGAAGGAGGGCTGATCATGACCATTACCGCAGGCGTGGATGTAGGGACCGGTGCGGTCAAGGCGGTTCTGTTCGACGTGCGCGACGACGGCCCCGAATGGCTCGCAAGGCAGGTTCTGCGGGTGCGCCAGCGCGACCCGCTGCAACTGGCCGAAGAGGCCTATGAGGACTGTCTGGCCGAGGCAGGTCTCGCCCGCGACGATGTCGCCTATGTGGCGACGACCGGCGAGGGTGAGACCGTGCCGTTCCATACCGGACACTTCTATTCGATGACCACCCATGCCCGCGGCGCCATCCATCTGGAACCGGAAAGCCGCGCCGTGCTCGATGTCGGTGCGCTGCACGGCCGTGCGATTTCGACGGACCCGCGCGGCAAGGTCCTGACTTACAAGATGACCAGCCAGTGCGCGTCCGGGTCGGGTCAGTTTCTGGAAAACATCGCCCGATATCTCGGCATCGCCCAGGATGAAATCGGACCGCTCTCCTGCGAGGCCGACGATCCGGAGAAAGTCAGCGGCATCTGCGCGGTGCTGGCGGAAACCGATGTCATCAACATGGTGTCGCGCGGGATCAGTGCCCAGAACATCCTGAAGGGCATTCACCTTTCCATGGCCGGCCGCCTGGCGCGCCTGATCAAGGCGATCAAGGTGTCGGACGGCGTGGTCATGGTGACCGGAGGTCTCGCGCATGACGAGGGACTGCTCGCGGCGCTCCGTGAAGAACTCGATCAGAAGGGTACGTCGCTCGACGTCAGGAGCGATCCGCAATCGATCTATGCGGGCGCCATCGGCGCTGCGCTGTGGGCCGCGTTCCGGCACGAAAAACTCAAGCAACTCGACGCCCTGCCCATGGCGTCGTGAACTCTCGAGGAGGAGAACATGGCACTCATCATCATGGCCAACTGTACCGCCTGCGACGCCTGTGAACCGGTCTGTCCGAACGAAGCGATCTCTGTTGGCGACCCGATCTACCGCATCGATCCGTTCAAATGCACCGAATGTGTCGGCGCCGATGACGAACCGCAATGTGCGCTGGTGTGCCCGGAAATGGAGTGCATCATTCCCGATCCGGACTGGGTGGAAGCTCCTGAGCAGCTGCAGGAGAAATACGATCAGCTGCACGGCTGACACCACTTCCGAACATTTCGAACAAAGGCCAGACCAATGGAATATGCCCGAGCGACCGCCCGCGCAATGCACGAAGACCATATGGCGGCCCTGACGCTGCTCGATCGGGTCGACCAGTTTGTAATGGAGCAACCGGCGGACGCGCCGCCGGACGGCAGCCAGCCTGCGACCCGTATGCTGCTGAGTGATCTCAAGGCGGCGGTACACAGCGAGATCACGGAGCACTTCGCCTTCGAAGAAAAGGCACTGTTCCCGATCCTGGAGGATGCGGGCGCGGACGACATGACCGGCATTCTAAAAGGCGAGCACACTGTTCTTCTGCCGCTCGGACAGCGTCTGGCAGATCTGGCGGGTACGGCGAGCGGAGAAGGGTTCACCGGTGAAAGCTGGACCGAGTTTCGTACCGTCGCCGGTGAGTTTGTTGACGGCCTGAGAGGACATATTGACAAGGAAGAGATGGGCCTCGTGCCTGCCCTGGAGGATATCCTCGACGAAGATCAGGACATGGAACTGATCGCGAGCTACAAGTTCGATTGAGGGCAGGCGTCAAATTCAGTGGTGCGAACCCTCGCCCCGGTCGTCCAGGAGCACTTGCGCCGCCTCGCGAATCCGGAGCCAGAGTTCGAGAGCTTGTGGCTCTTCACTGTCATGCAGTTCAGTTATGCGCTTGTTGATCTGGCTCAAAGCGTCTTGACCGTAGCGGTCTATCATATTTTGAGCCGAAATCCAGATCTCGCGGTCTTCGGACATGGAACGGGGTACCGTAGAGTGAGCGATGGGGATCATTCTGGAAGCGGCAAGCAATCGGGACCTTGACCATGGTCAAGGTGGCCGTAGCGGGGTGAGACACATGCCGACGCCACAGACTCAAATCAGCTGTCTTACGTGCGAAAATCGAGGCGCTGTCGAGTGGTGCTGTCTAAGCGATGCGGATCTCGCCGTTGTCGACCGGGGGAAGACCCTCGACAGTTATTTGCCGGGCTCGGCGCTTTATGATCAGGGTGAAGACTGCGATGGCGTTTACTGCCTTCAGTCCGGGCTCATCGGTATCAGGCGGATCGACGAAAACGGCAACTCCGCGCTCCTGCGTCTGGTATCTCCCGGAGAGACTCTCGGTTATCGCGCTTTCCTGCGCAGGGCGCCTCATGACAACAGCGCCGAAGCCCTGATGCCGAGCAGCGTCTGCCGGATCGGCCGGTCAACGGTGCGCCGGTTGCTGCAGGATAACCCGGAACTGGGTCTGTCGTTTCTCGACCACAGCCTGCGCGAGCTGACGGAAACTGAAAGCCGATACATGGAGAGCGTGACCTGGAAAGCGAGGACCAGGTTGCTGCATATGCTGCTTGTGTTCAATGAGCGGTTCGGCACGGAAACCGAAAACGGCGAACACCGCATCGAGTTGCCGATTTCGCGGCAGGATCTGGCGGGCCTGATCGGCACTGCGCCCGAGACCATGTCCCGTACCATTCAGCGCATTCAAACCGAAGGGCTGGCGCAGTTCAATGGCCGGATTGTGCGGATCTTCGACCTCGACGCCATTTGCGATAACATGCCGGTTGCCGGTTAGCCGCCCATCTGAGAACTGCCGCAAGAAGACGTTCCGCCCCACGGCCGTGTCGACCTATTCGCGCCTCGGGTATGTCGGCGAGAAGTGGGGCGCCAGGCTGTGCGATGGCTCCTGAATGAAAAACCCATAGGGGCGCAGGCGGAACTCAAACCATCGGGTCGGCAGGAGCGGCCAGTCCTCGGGCCGGGTGACGTGCCGGAAGCCGAGGGAATACCAAAGCACAAGATCGGTGTTTTCCACCGGTTCGCGGTCGGCCACGAAGAGCGGCAATCCGTCTCCGCCCCTGCTCTGGTTCGGGAAGTCGCCCGCCGGCCACAGTTCGTCCGGGTCATAGGCGGTGATCCATAACTTGTGTGCGGCGAAGGCGGCGCGCGCCTGGGGCGGATCGTCGGGCGAGAGGATCGACGGCACCGACCCGGTCTCCTCAAGCTGGTAGCCCGGATGATAGCCCAGCATCGTTGTCGCGCCGGAATTGACCACCCGCCAGAGTTCGCCGTGACGCCCGGGATCGGCAACGACCGGTCCTTCGGTCGCAACGGCCTTGCGCTTGAGGACCCACAGGCTCCTGCGCGGATTGCCGGCGGGGAGTTCCTGCGGCACGAATTGTTCGCGCATCAGTGTGTTCGCCTGCCCGTCCACATCGATGTCGATACGGAAATTGAAATAGTGATCGTGATAGGGCGCAACCAGATAGGGTGCGACGAAAGCACCGTGTGCGGTTGCCGTCTCGCCACCGGGCGCCTCGGCGTTTTCGGCCGCCACCGTCTTCACCGCGTCCAGACCGGTGGCGCCGGCGCGCACCCTGATCTGACCGGTGCGTTCGAACACATAGTCGATGACATAGTCGTAGTTGCCGAGTGTCGGGATGAATCTCACCACCAATTCCACCTTGGGGCGTGACGCGGCGCGGCCGGTGCCGGCCGAATAGTGCCGCCAGGCGGGGTCTCCGGTGTTGCGCTCGAAGATGCAAAGCGCCCGGTCGACCTTGAACATGCCGCCCGCGTCGGACGGGAAGGTGAGGTTCAGATAGGCCGCATGGCGCGGGCAGTCGCGGCCAGGCTCGAGCGACGAGGCGAGATAGCCAAGGCCGTATTCGCCCGCATCGAGGAAGGATTTGAAGCTCCAGCCCGGATGCGGATCCATATAGGGCACGAACAGCTCCGCCAGCGCCATCTGGTAGGCGATCAACCTTTGCTCTCCGGCATCGTCAAAGCGCACAAGCGACATGATCAAACCGGCCCGCCGGTCGGCCCGCAGGTGAAACGACCAGTTGTGCCATCCGACGCGGATCGCGTCCTGGATCGTAAAGTTCGGTCCCTGCGGCGACACGACGTCGACCGGTTTGGGCAAATCGGGTGTCGGCACCGGCCCCAATCCATGACCGGGCATGTGGCCGGCCGGGATCACCGGGTCGGTGTCGATAATGTCGATCACGTTGTCGCCGTCCACATCGACGATGGCGATCACGCCTTCTATGGGGCGTGACCAGTTGGGATGATTACGACCCGCGCGGATCACCGAGTGATAACACGGCACTTTCAGGATGCGCCGGTCGGGGAGGCCTTCGGCGGGAAAGTGCCCGGCGGAGACGGGCACACATTGTATGGCTGAGAAGTCGTCGTAGCCGCGTTTGCGCATGGCGGCCTGCCAGCGGGTGTCGGCTTGCACCACAGCGCTTGCGCGGTCCCACTCGCCCTGCATGATCGAGGGCTGGGCATTTGGCAGCTCTTTGAGCGGGCCGACGGTTTTGCCATCAAGATCGACGATGACCTGCCGGGTGCGGCCCGGATTGTACATGACGACCAGCGCCTTGCGGATGACCGGATGTCCCGGCTCCCAGGCGAGGACATCCTTCTTCGCCATCTCTTTCAGGGTAATGACCGGGTAAAGTGTGCGTTCGTCGCTGAGGCCGGCCGATCGGACCAGGCGAACCACCTCGCGCACCTCCGGGTAGGTGAGCGCGTCCATCGGATGGCTCGCCTGAGCGCGGA
>JAJFHL010000321.1 GCA_021775615.1 Hyphomicrobiales bacterium | reverse complement strand
TAGTCGGCGCTCCTGGTTTCTTCGTTTGACGGCGATCTCAGGTCAGCACTTCCGCCAATGGCAAAACCCGGAAGTCGGGAGCCCGGCCAGATTGAGTTCGAAAACAGGGGCAAGGCGGACATCCCGATCACAATCGGCCTGGGAGGTCTGCTTTCGCATGCTCTTTCACCGTCGATTTCACAGAGCAGCCTAGGGAATTTTTGACCCATTGCGGAAGTCCCGTTGGGGCAAAGTCTGGGGTATGGATACTTCCAAGATGGTGACTATGCGGCTACCATCATCGCTGATTTGTGTCTTGTTCGGGGAGCGTCAGCCAGTATCGGATCTGGACTGTTGACCCGGGCAGACGGGAGCTTACTCGTATGATGGGATCGATCCGCGGAGCCGTTGGCCTGCTTGGCGGCACCCTGCGCGACGTCGCCCCCATACTTGTGATCATCACATTCTTTCAGGTCGTCGTGCTGCGTCAGCCGGTTGATAATCTGGCCGATATCGCGGTTGGATTTGTTTTCGTGATGCTCGGCCTGACGATATTCGTCCAGGGCCTGGAGATGGCGCTGTTCCCGCTCGGCGAGGCATTGGCCAACGCCTTTGCCAGGAAGGGGTCCTTGTTCTGGCTCTTGAGTTTCGCGTTCGGTCTGGGCTTCGGGACAACCGTGGCCGAGCCCGCCCTGATCGCAGTGGGCGCGGAGGCCGCCGAGGTCATGGCGGCGGCGGGTTTCATTGCCGCCGGCGAAGACTCTGAAGACTACTACGCCCAGGCCCTGCGCTACACGGTGGCGGTTTCGGTGGGCGTGTCGCTGGTCATCGGCGTCGTGCGCATCCTCAAGGGCTGGCCGATCCAGTGGCTGATCATCGCAGGCTACATCGTGGTGGTGATGCTGACCGCCGTGGCGCCCGAAGAGATCGTCGGCATCGCCTATGACAGCGGCGGCGTGACCACGTCAACCATTACGGTGCCGCTCGTTACCGCGCTTGGTGTCGGGCTTGCCAGCGTGATCAAAGGGCGCAATCCCATGATCGACGGATTCGGCCTGATTGCGTTCGCCAGTCTCTTGCCGATCGTCTTCGTGCTCGCGTTCGGTGTGGTGATCAGCCTATGAGCATTGGACTGGCATATGAACTGGCGGCCACCATCGGCTCGACGGTGCTCGACGTCCTGCCGATCGCGGTGATCCTCATCGGCTTTCAGGTCGGCGTGCTCCGCGAAACGATACCAAATCTGCGCCGCGTGCTGCTTGGCGCGGTCTATGTCGTTCTTGGCCTGAGTTTCTTCCTGTTCGGGCTCGAGCAGGCGTTGTTCCCCCTCGGCAAGGCGATGGCCCGGCAACTCACGGACCCGGCCTTTATCGGCGCCGGTCTCGAAGCGGCACAGCTTACGTGGCACGACTACTACTGGACCTATATTTTCGCCTTCGCCATCGGCTTTTCGACCACCATCGCCGAGCCGTCGCTGATCGCCGTGGCAATCAAGGCGCGCGAGGTTTCGGGTGGGGCGGTCGGCGCCTGGGGATTGCGCATCGCGGTTGCGCTCGGTGTCGCCTTGTCGCTTGCTGTCGGCACTTGGCGCATCGTCACCGGCACACCGCTGTATGTCTACATGATCGTCGGTTACGTGATTGTCGTGGTGCAGACCTTGCTGGCGCCGCGCATGATTGTTCCGCTGGCCTATGATTCCGGTGGCGTGACCACATCGACCGTGACCGTACCGCTGGTTGCCGCCATGGGGCTGGGTCTTGCATCGAACGTTCCGGGCCGTAGCGCCCTGCTCGACGGTTTCGGCCTGATCGCCCTTGCCAGCCTGTTTCCCATGATCACGGTCATGGGGTATGCGCAGGTGACGAGTTGGCTTGAGACCAGACGCGGCAGCGTCAAACTGTCCGCCGCCCGCAGCAAAGGAGATCGCAGTCAATGAAGTTCAAGCTGATTTTCGTCATGACCGAAGATGAACTCACCGACAAGGCGATAGAGACCGCCCGCAACCACGGCGCGACCGGCTGCACCGTCATCACCAGCGCACGGGGAGAAGGCCTCAAACCGGCGCAGACTTTTCTGGGGCTCACCGTCGCCGGGCAGCGCGACATCGTTTTGTTCCTGGTCGAGGAGCACCAGAGCCGGGATATACTGGAGGCCATCGCAACAGCCTGCGAATTCGATAGCAGGCCGGGGACGGGGGTCGCCTTTCAAATCGACATTGAGGATGCGATTGGTCTGCACGGGCAGATCGCGACCATCCAGCAGGAGATCAGTGAGGAGGATCTGTGATGGAATGCAAGGTCGTGAGGGTCTCTGACGTGATGCGCACGTCGCTGCATGTGGTGAGCGGTCTCGCAAGCGTGCAGGACGCGATTGCCGAAATGAACCGGCACAATGTCAGCTCGCTCATCATCGAGCGGCGTGACAGCGACGACGAATTCGGCGTCGTCACAGTGCACGACATTGCGTCCAAGGTCGTTGCCGTGAACAGATCGACGGAACGCACAACTGTCTATGAAGTCATGACCAAGCCGGCCCTGACACTGGATTCGAAGATGAATGTAAAATACGCAATCCGGCTGCTCTCCAGGTTCCGCCTGACCCGGGCGCTGGTGACCCATGGCGCGGAACTGCTCGGCATCGTCACTTTGCGCGACATGGTCCTCGGCTACGCCGGTTCGGAGGAAGCGGCGTGGGATAAGGACAAGTAGATCAGCCTAAAGCATGTTGCGTTTAATCTGCACCAGCCCACACCCGGCACTCGAAGAGTTCCTGCGCCGGACCCTTTCACTTTTCTATGGTGTCGTCACGGGAGACGCTTGAGATCTGAGTGTTGCGGACGTCGATGGCGCCGGATCCCGACCTGAAGTCAGTTTGAGCCAAATTTAATAGTGTTGCCGGACGCAGCCGCTCAAAGAGCTATGAGGCTTACATCAGCAGTGGGGCGCAATCCATTTCGGTGAAATGCTGATCCGGAGGCGCGAAAGCTGGTACCAGACGGCAATTCAACTACACCGACGCTATAAGGGTGGCTGTCAATTGGCTCCAGGGTCTGTGCTCGTCGCGGCAGGTGAAGATTAGAAAAGCATTTGATCTAGATTAATTCGCCTCCCGAGGATTTCCGGCAAAATACCAGTTGGTGCGAGCGTAACGTTTGTTTCGGGGGTTTTTCCGGAGGGGAGTGGTCATGCAAAATGGAACCGATGGTCAGCCGCTGACCAAATCAAGTGGCGCAGAAGTCGAGAGCGACCAGCTTCCACCCGAACCGCAGCCGACGAAGTCAGAGGTTGACCGGATGTCGGTGGCGGCGACCAGGTCCCGCAAGAAGGCTTCAAGAGCCGCCAACCAAACGGCGTCTGCCGCAAAATCCGTGGCCGAGACCAAGGCAGCGACCAAAGCCGTCCTCGCCGAAACGGAACGCCGACATCCGCGAACCGCTCTCAGCCGCGCGGTTGCGACGGCGGACAAAGAAGCCAAGGAGGCGGGAAAGGCCGCGGCAGCGGCCGAGCAAATGGCTGTGCGCGCGGCGAAACTCGCGTCCGAGAGTGAAACGGCCGCCGCACAGGCGCGGCAAACGGAAACGATCGCGATCAAGGCAGGCGCCAAGGCCAAGGGTGCGGAAATCGAGGTCGCACAGGCCGAACGCGCCGAAATGCCGTCGATGAGGCAGGTCAAGACCGCCAAAAGGCGCCTGGCCAGGCTTGCCAAGCAGGCCGAGGCAAAGGAAGCCGCGGCGGAGGCAGCGGCAATGAAGGTGGCGTCGCTGGCCAGCCAGGCCAGAGCCGAGGCCACGGCGGCGGTTGAAAAAGTCAAGGAAGCCGAACGCGCAGTCAAGAAAACCGAGTTGGCGGCGCACAAGGCCCAAGCCGCGGTCCGCAACGGCAGCAAACAAACCGGACGATCGCTGAGCGAGACCAAGGCCACGGTCAACCGGGCGCGCACCGAGACCAAGGCGGCCGTGGACGACACGCGCGCGTCGGCCAAGGCGGCCGAGAAGCTCGAAGCCGCCGCAGCCGCCGCACACTCTGCCGCGGCGGCAAAGGCGGACGCGGAACGCGCCGCGCTCAGGGCCGAGGAAGCGGCCGAGAAAGCCGCCCGCTCGGAAGCCGAAACGGGCAAGAACCTGAAAGCGCCGGAGCTGTATCTAAACCGCGAACTGACTTGGTTGGAGTTCAACAAGCGTGTTCTGCACGAAGCCTCTGACGGCCGAACCCCATTGTTGGAGCGGGTGAAGTTTCTCGCCATCGTCGACAGCAATCTGGATGAGTTCATCATGAAGCGCATCGGCGGCCTGAAACAACAGGTCGGCGCCGGCATGCACGAAGTCACAGTCGATGGCCGCACCCCGCAGCGTCAGATCGCCGATTCCGTGGCACGTGTCCGCGAACTCCAATCCAGCGCCAGAGATCTGTTCCTCGATCTCAAGAAACAACTGCAAAAGCACGCTATCTCGATCTCCGACTATGCCGATCTCCTGGAAGAGGAGCAGGCAGGTGTCCGCGCCTACTACCTTGAAAACATCTTTCCTCTGGTCACGCCGCTGGCCATGGATCCGGCGCACCCGTTTCCACACATATCCAACCTGTCGTTGAACCTGCTTGTCACGCTCCGCACGCACGGCGAAATGACGCCGATCATGGCCCGGGTAAAAGTGCCGAAGGGCGGTGCCGTACCCCGGTTCATTCGCGTCGGCTCCTCCAACAAGTTCGTCCTGCTCGAAGATGTCATGTCCAACAATCTCGATGTCCTGTTCCCGGATATCGAAGTGATGACCTGTGAAGTGTTCCGGGTGACGCGGAATGCCGCGACCGAACGCGAAGAGGATGCCGCCGACGACCTTCTCGAAATGATCGAGAGCGAGGTTCGCGACCGCAAGTTCGCGGCCATCGTGCGTCTCGAAACGATGACCGGCATCGCACCGATGCATCGCGGCATGCTTGCCGCCGAGCTCGGTCTCGATGAAGAGGAAGATGTCTTTGAAAGCGACGTCATGCTGGGCATGCGGGATCTGTTTGAAATTGCATCGATCAACATCGCCGAGCTGCGTGACCCGGACCACCACCCAATCGACAACGTAGAGCTTGAGGGTGAGCAGAACATCTTTCATGCCATTCGCAACAAGGGACCGTTCCTGCTGCACCACCCGTTCGAATCGTTCAACACTTCGGTCGTGCGATTTATTCGCGAGGCGTGCCATGACCCCAAGGTGATGGCGATCAAGATGACCCTTTACCGGACCACCGAGGGCACCGGCATCATCGACTACCTGATCGAGGCGGCCCGCAACGGCAAGCAGGTCGCGGTCGCGGTCGAGCTCAAGGCGCGTTTCGACGAGGCCGCCAACATAAACTGGGCGACCCGCCTTGAAGAGGCCGGCATTCATGTTACCTACGGCATCGTCGGCCTCAAGACGCATTCGAAACTCGTTCTGGTGATCCGCCGCGACTTTAACGGACTGCGTCGCTACGCCCATGTAGGCACCGGCAACTATCACGCCGGCACGGCGCGCCTCTATGTGGACTTCGGGCTGCTGACCTGTGACCAGAAAATCGGTGCCGACCTCGTCGAGTTCTTCAATTTCCTCACCTCGGGCTGTCAACCCTTTCGGCGGTACTCGAAAATCCTGGTGTCGCCACGCAACATGAAGGCCGGGATTCTCAACAAAATTGACAGGGAGATCTCCAAGAACTCGTCGCGATCGAGGGGATTGATCCGGCTCAAGACAAATGCCCTGGAGGATCCAGATATCACCGAGGCGCTCTATCGGGCCTCACGGGTGGGCGTGAAGATTGAGCTGATCGTCCGCGACACCTGCCGCCTGAGGCCCGGAATATTGGGACTGTCCGACAACATCACCGTGATCAGCGTGGTCGGACGTTTTCTCGAGCACACACGGATCTACTACTTCCAGAATGGCGGCGATGAGGAATACTATATCGGGTCGGCAGATCTCATGTTGCGCAATCTGGAACGCCGCGCGGAAGTTATCGTCGCGGTGGAAGACGAACTCCTGCGCGAGCGGTTGCGAGAGTATCTCGAATCACAACTCGAAGACCGGCGCAACGTTTGGGAAATGCACTCCGATGGAACCTACACGCAGCGGCGGCCCAAAAGCGGCAAGACCGAGCAGGGATGCCAACAGGCGATGATTGATGCCGCCGAGCGCCGCCATCATGAAGCGCGCAGGAAGAAACTGCTTAGGCCCAGGGCAATCGCCCGCCGGATGACGCGCTGATCATTTGGCGATGGGGTTGCGTGTTGCATGTTCGAGTGGGACAAATAGCCGACGGAATCAATCGGAACTCCGTTTCCGCTCTTTCCCTCAAGGGCCTGTTGTGAAGATGATTTCTGAAGAAGATCTTATCCTGGCGCCGATCGCGGATCTGCAGGACATCAACGGGGTGCCGTTTCCCGAGGAACCCAAGTTCCGCCAGTTTCTGATTACAGGGCCTCCGGGCGCCGGCAAAAGCACGCTTGTCAGCAAGATGCGCGGCTGGCCCTATGAAGGCTATCTCGACCTTTCCGCGCCCAATTGGTGGCGGGTGCAGGCGCTGACATTCAGGCCCCGCGAGATTCACCTCGGCGCCCCGTTCAAGGGCCGGCCCGAAGCGCTCGCCGTCCTTGACGAGGAATGGCTGAACGACTGTGAAACACTGGAAATGGATTTCCGGCGGATACAGATTCCACCGACAAAGGCCTGGTTTTTCGGAACTGACTGGCGCACACAGTATGTCTTTGAATTCATTCTGCCGCTTGCTGACAAGGTTTATCATGATCGCGTGGAGCGGGCCAAGACCGGTCTGTTTCCGCACGACCGGCGGATCACGTCCCAGATCGTCACCTCTCAGGTAAAATTCTATCGCACGATCGCCTGGTATTTCTGGGTCTCGGGAATGCATGTCTATATTCGGGTTGAACGCGAAGGCGCGCCGATGAGGATCGTCGAGTGCAAGAAGGCGCCGAATCTATGACGACCGACACGGAGAAGACCGCCGCCATGTCCGTGGCGGAACAAAAGGCAAAACCCTCGCTGCTTGGGCGCATCGGCGGGCTGTTCAAGAACGCCCCGACCGGAGAGGTGATGACACCTACTTTGGAGCCAGAAGCACTGCGCACAAGCGTCCGGATCGTCTGGGGCAGCCAGCCCTTCAGGTTGACGCTGGGGAACGTAGCACTCCAAGTTCATCCCGATCTTTCGATGAGCGGAGATGAAGAAGACTGCGAGCGGGAGTGGACGGTGCACCCGGGCCGCACGTTCTACGAGGATGTTCCGACCTTCATCCGCGTCAGACCCGGTGACACGACCCTGTTGGGGCGCACCAACGACGTGCAGGAGGTCATATTCGGATTCGACAAATCGGTTGCCGACCGTCATGTCAGGATTTCCAATCGCAAGGGTGAGCTGACCATCCAGCCACTGGAAGTGGACCTTCCGACGCGTATTTCGGCGATCGACTCTCCCACCGCCGTGTGGGAGACACGCCGGGCGAATCTGATGCGCCTGCCCGATGTCCTCGGGCACCCGCTGATCCCGTTCGATGACGACGAAGCGTTGGACATGATGCACGACGTCAACACCATCCTCGCCGCGGAGTCTTATCGGGAGCTGGATGAAGAAGGCGCCCCGGGCGGCATCATCCAGTTCCCCGATGACATGGCGGTTGTGATCATGGGCGACGTGCACACACGCGCCGACAACATACTACGGGTGATCACCGAGGGAGGACTGTTGTCGGCGATGGAGCGCGGCGAAGCGTGCCTGGTCTTTTTGGGAGACATGATCCACAGCCAGGAAACCGACGAGCTTGAAGACATGAACTCGTCTGTCTTCATATTGGACCTGTTTTGCATGCTGAAGCGCTGCTTCCCTGCGAACGTCTTCTACATCCACGGCAATCACGAGAGTTTCTCACCCGACGTCGGAAAGGGCGGCATCCCGCAGGGGATGCTTTTTCGCAAGCATCTGAAGAAGCGGCGCGGCAAGGCCTATGTCTCGGAGGTCGAAACCCTGTTCGACCGTCTGGCGTTTGTCGTCCAGGGAAATAACTTCGCCGCCTGCCACGGCGCGCCTGTCCGTTCCAGGGTCAACCGCGATACCCTGGTCAATATCCGGCGTTACCCGGGCATCCAGTACGAGCTGGTGTGGAACCGGCTGCGTCAGGGCAACCGACCGGCCGGATACGGCAAGGGTAGCGTCAAACGATTCCGGCAAACCCTGAACCTGCCCAAGCACGCGCCGCTGGTTGTTGCCCATACGCCGCTGTCGACCACGGCCACCCTATGGCTGAACGTCGGCGGTATTACGGGACATCACGTCGTTTACTCGGCCCATACCCATCGCCTGGCCGCAATGGTGATGAGCGGCGGCAAGACGATACCGCTGGAGTTCGTTCCCGAGCCGGCCCTGGCTTTCCTTAACGCCGGACCCGGTGTGTAGAGCTCGGCATGTTCAATCTGCACCAGCCTATTCGCGTTCTGATTTCTTGAATCCGGTAAAGACGGCCTTCGGTTGCTTTAACCAAAGGCCGTCGTGATCCGGGCGCCTCGCATGGGCGCGAGGCCAGAGCGGTTCCGATCAGCCAGCGAACATGCCGCGGAGCGTGAAATAGAACAAGGCGGCAAGGACGCCGCCGATCGGCAGGGTGATGATCCAGGACATGATGATGCCGCCGATCACACGCAGGTCGAGCGCTCCGATGCCGCGCGCCATGCCGACGCCGATAACGCCGCCGACCGCAATATGTGTGGTCGACACCGGCATTCCCGTACGTGATGCCAGTACCACGGTGGTTGCCGCCGCCATCGTTGCGCAAAAGCCGCGCGTCGGTGTCAATTCGGTGATCTTGGATCCAATGGTTCGCATGACCTTGTAACCATAAGTGGCCAGACCGACCACGATTCCGAAACCGCCCACAGCCAGAATCCAAAGTGGCAACTCGGATTTCTGCGCCACCTCGCCGCCGGTCTGGACAAGACCGACGACAGCGGCCATCGGACCGACGCCGTTGGCGACATCATTGGAACCATGCGCGAAGGCCATGGCGCATGCCGTGAACAGCATCATCGGAATGAATACCTTCTCGACGCTGGCATAGTGAAAGTCCTTGTCCGCTTCTTCGTCGACCTTGGTCCTCTGGATCAGGATGTAACCGATGAAGCCGATGGCCACGCCGATCACTGCCGCCACCGCAAAACTCGCAGGCACGCTGAGATCGATCTTGAGATGCTTCAGACCCTTGAAGATCGTGACCAGAGAGATGATGAAGCCCACCAGGAACACGTAGACCGGTCCCCACCGCTTGGCGGACGCGAACGGATTGGGCGTGTTCAATATCAGTTTGCGAATGCTCAGCATCAAGACAAAGGAAATCGCACCACCGAGAAGCGGCGACACAATCCAGCTGGCGACGATTTGGCTGATCTTCACCCAGTTGACGGCTTCAAGGCCGATCGCCGCGATGGCGAAACCGACCACCGCGCCGACGATCGAATGGGTCGTCGAAACGGGCCAGCCGCGTGTCGACGCGATCATCAACCAGACCGCGGCCGCCAACAGGGCCGCGAGCATGCCGAACAGGAGAATCTCGGGATTGTTCGTGATGGGCGCGGGATCGATTATTCCCTTGCGGATGGTCTGGGTGACATGCCCGCCGGCCAGCGCCGCACCGGCAAACTCGAAGACCGCGGCGATGATGATCGCCGTTTTGACGGTGATCGCTCCGGAACCGACGGATGTCCCCATGACGTTGGCAACATCGTTGGCGCCGATGCCCCATGTCATGTAGAGGCCGAATATGACGGCGAGAGTGATAAAGATTGTGCCGTTTTGCTGAATGATGTCCATGATCCTAGCCTCCCCAGCCTATCGCGCGAGCAGCAACCGCAAGCGATTGCCGACTTTTTCCGCATAGTCTGCCAGCTCGCCGATCATGATGATCAGGTCGTACCAGAACACGACCGATACGGGTTTCATGTCGTCTTCGTGAGCGAACAGGCTGCGCGACAGCTCCAGGCCCATTTGGTCGGTATCGGATTCGATCTTGTTCAACTGTTCGACCATCTCGATCACCGCATCGGATTCGGGACCGCGGAAACCGGTTTCCACCAGTTCGTCCAGACGCTCGATGATGTGGGCCGCCTGATCGCAGGCGTCGACGCAACGGCGCACCATATTGAGAAGAGGCTGGTGCATGCCTTCCGCGACCTCCATCTTTCGCTCGACCAGCAGCCCGGCGATGTCCTGGGCGGTGTCGGCGATGTTGTCCTGAAGATCGAGGACTTCGAGCAGGTCGCGCCGATCCACCGGCATGAAGAGGCTCTTGGGCAGGTGCGCGCGCAGTTCGTTTTTGATCGCGTCCGCTTCGTTCTCAAGATCGAAAATCCGATCCTTAATTTTTCCGACCTTTTCCTGATCGTCGTCGCAAAGCGCCTCGAAAATCTTCGTGACCTGCGCGGCGCACTTTCGCACGACTCGCATGTGCTCTTGCAACGGTTTGAACGGCGACCGTCCGAATAAACTGGCAAACGGATTAGTCCCAGCCACTGGCCGTACCTCCCATGTTCGAAATCCTCGTGTTCCTGGTTGGGCACAGGCGTGCGAGCCGCTCGGCTATACGCGTGAAGCATCAGCCTGGCGCCCGAAGCCCGGTCCCTACATTCATCGGCGCACGCGGCACCAATCCGCGGCACACCGGGAAATCACCCCTCCAAAGACGTGGCCTTTCGCAAAAAAAAGCCTGGAGTTATTTCTTCTTTCCGGATTTTTTCTTTTTTGAGTTGGAGTTCTTTTTCTTTTTTGAAGATTTTTTTGATTTCTTCTTGCTATCTTTTTTGGCCTTCTTGTTTTCTTTTTTCTTGTTTTTCTTACTCATTTTCACGCCGTCTCCCTCGGTTGGAACATCCTGTGTCTTGAGCTCTGCATTCACATTCGCAACCGTGGCGCCGACAGGGGGCACTCCACCGTTCAGCAGTGCCTTTGCCCCATCAATGAGCACTCTCGCGCGGGCGTTACTGATCCCCGGCACGATCACGAGTTCGTCTTCCCTGGCGGCTGCGATATCCGCGACACTCCGGTATCCATGCTCGATGCAGGCATTCGCCAGCACCGGGCCAACTCCGTTCAAATCGATCAGTTTGGACATGCGGTCTCCCCTTCGGCTTCGAGCAAACGCTTCCAGATGCTCGTCACAGAGCATTCGGCCATTACGGTTTTCGCTTCCGCCAATTATGCGAAGAACCCCTCCCGTGCCTCCTGCGGACCCAAGTATGAGGTGACCTCTTTCATTGGGCGTCGAGTACACTATGGTTGTTTAGCAGTCAGACGCGTCTGTCTTTTTGATGCAGATCAATGGACGGCGACGACGCGAACATGAAACAGGCTGCGTCCGTGCCTGGCTGATAATTTTCGCGCGATGCAATGCTTGGTTCATCAAGCTCACTTTTCGCGAGGCCATGACTATACGGCCCCTGATCTGACCGAATGGTCGCTACTTGACACACATCAACGCACTGTCATGAAACCTTCATAAAATCGTGCCGGGCGATGTGGCGGCATGGTTGTGCCTACACATGCGATCGGCTTGATACCGCCGGGCGGCGCGGTGCTCTGCATCGATCTCGTGGCGTGGAAGGGGATGAGGGACTACATGCTCGACTTCGGTTCATACTGGAGTTATGTCGCCGGGGTGTTCTCGGTCGATACCGCGCGACTGCTTGAGCCGGACATGTTGGCCCGGTTCGCATTGCAGGCACTCCTGTTCGGACTTTCGGCATTCTTTTCCGCCTCGGAGACAGCGCTGTTTTCACTGTCACGCCTGGATCTTCAGAAACTTCGCCGTGAACGCCATCCGAAATCGGAGACCCTGCACGCGCTGCTGGACGAGCCCCGGCGCCTGATCATTTCGATCCTCTGCGGAAACGAACTGGTCAACATTGCCGCAACCGCCAACATGGCTGGAATCCTCTTCTCGCTCTATGGCGCGGAGCGCGCCGGGTGGATCACCATCCTCGTCATGTTTCCACTCATTTTGTTGTTTGGGGAGGTCACTCCGAAGACGATTGCCGTGAGCAATCCCATTCGCATCAGCACCAGCCTGGTGGCGACGCCTCTGACATTGTGGAGCCGCTTTATCACACCGCTGAGACGCGCCGTCCGCGTGGCCGCCGGCGGCATCACCACTTGGATCGTCGGCGGTGAGCAGGCCCCTGAGAACATCCTTCGGGTCGACGAGTTTCGCGCCGTTCTCGACGATGTGGCGGACGAAGGTGTCCTTGATGCAACCGAGAGGGTGCTCATTGATAACCTCCTGGAAGCGGGTGAAACGGAAATTGTAGAGATCATGACGCCGCGAACCCGGATTGAGTTCCTGGAGTTCGACACGTCGGTTGAAGAGATGTTCGAACAATTCAAGGCGTTCGAGCATCCCCGCGTCCCCGTCTGCCGCGGCCGCACCGACAATTTCGTCGGCTTTCTGCATGCCGAGGACGTGCTCAAACTGACCATGGACGGCGCCGACCTGAAGTCGATGAAACCGGAGGACGTGATGCATCCGCCGGTGGTCGTGCCTCCGACCAAGAACGTTGATGAAATGTTCGATTTTTTTCAGGCGAACAATGCGCGCGCCGCCATTGTGCTCAATGAGTTCGGCGGTGTCGACGGGCTGATTACCATGCGCGACATCATCAAGTTCATCTTCGGCGAGATTTCCGAGAGCGTTCCAAGCCAAGCCTACTACCGGGAAAATGACGAGAATGTTTACGACGTTCCCGGCGACATGAAGCTGACGGATTTCAACGATCTCACCAATTTCGGCATCGAGGATCCTCGGATGACGACAATTGGGGGTGTTGTGTTTCGTCACCTTGACCGGTTGCCGCATACCGGCGACGCGGTGATGATCGACGGCTACGCCGCAACAGTGCTGGAAATGCACGGCCACCGGGTCGCAAGTGTCCGTATCGCCAAGAATGTGGACTCTGCGGAGACAATCATACCGCCGCGCGAACACGAGATGGAGACCTAAAGATGGATCCGTTTCTGGCACTTCCGCTGATGGTGCTCCTGTTGCTCCTCAAGGGCTTTTTTTCGGGTTCCGAAATCGCCCTGGTCAACGCCGACAAGATCAAATTGCGCCACGCAGCCAAGCAGGGCAATCGCGGCGCCGAACTGGCGATTAAGCTCCTGCAAAGGCCCGAGGTCCTCCTCAGCACCACACTCGTTGGGACCAACATATCCACTATAGCGTTGACCACCATCGGCACTCTCTTGATGATCGACTGGTTCGGTCATCGCGGCGATCTGTATGCCTTTCTCGCCTTTACGCCGTTGTTCCTGGTGATGGGTGAAATCGTTCCAAAGAGCGTTTACCAGCAAAAAGCAACCGTCCTCACACCGGTGATCATCTTTCCGCTCAGTTGGACCGCCCGGCTGTTCCGCCCGGTGATCTTCGTGTTTTCGCGGGTCGCGCGGTTCTGCGCCCGCCTTGCGGGTGCGGGCAAGACCGAGCAGACCCTCTTTATCACCCGCGAGCAGTTCCGTACGCTCGTCGACATGGCCGAACAGAGCGCAGCGCTCAGCGAGTCCAACCGAGGGCGCATTCGCCGGGTCATCCGCTTTGCGGACACGACGGTCGCCGAGGCGATGGTTCCGATCGCCCAGGTCGTCTCGCTCGACCGCACCAAGATCGGCAAGAAGGGGACGCGCACCGCCATCGATCTGGTTCGCAAGCACGGCTTCAACCGCATCCCGGTGTTCGACAACAACACGTCCAACATCACCGGCATCGTCACGTTGACCACGTGGGACATGTTGGCGCTTCATGCCAACGAGCAGCCGATGTCGGATATGATCAAGCCGGCCTTTTATGTGGCGCCCAACCAGACCATTGACGGCCTGCTCCCGGAACTGCGCCAGCGCGAGGATCACATGGCGATTGTCGTCAACGAGTTCGGTTCGGCCATCGGCATGATCACCATGGAAGACATTGTCGAGGAGGTTCTCGGCGAAATCGACGTAGGCTATGATTTCGAGGAGTACCAGCCCAAACGGCGGCACGAGTTTACCGAGCTTGACGACGATGTCTATCTCATGGACTCCCGGGTTTCCATTTCCGAAGCCAATGAGATCCTGGGTATTCGCATGCCCGCGACCGAGTTCCACACGCTGGGCGGGCTGGTCATGGCGCGCCTGCGGCGCATTCCGGTCGAGGGCAATTTCATTGTCGAGATGGGGTTCCGGCTGACCGTCGTCGAAGCGACCGACAGGGCGCTCGTGAAACTGCGCGTCGAACCCAATGCTGATGCAGAAGCGGCGAGCGCGGGCGCCGGTTCGGGCGGAGAAAAAATCGCGCATATCGAGGCGCCGGACACCGAGGCCGCACGCGGGGCGACGGCCAGGCAGAACGTGCCCGTCGAAAAGGGTGTGCGCGCTTCAAAGGAAACGATCACTGGAGGGAGTCAGAAGCAATGACCAAGAAATCCGAGCGGCACGCGAGACCGGATACAGCGAAGGGCGCGAATTCGCCTGCGCGAGAGACGACGCCCGCGGGGCGGGTTACCCGTGTGGGCTCCGACATCAAATCGGACAAAGGCAAACTCCCCAACAAGATCTATGAAAAGGAGCTTGCCAAGCTGCAGCTCGAACTGGTCAAACTGCAGGAATGGGTGAAAGCCAAAGGCCTCAAGCTGGTGGTGCTGTTCGAAGGCCGCGACGCCGCCGGCAAGGGCGGCACCATCAAGCGGATGACCCAATCCCTCAACCCGCGGGTTTGCCGCGTGGTGGCGCTGGGCACGCCAACGGAACGCGAAAAGAAGCAATGGTACTTCCAGCGCTATGTGCCGCATCTGCCGACCGAGGGCGAGATCGTGCTGTTCGACCGCAGCTGGTATAATCGCGCCGGCGTCGAGCGCGTCATGGGGTTCTGCACGGACGAGGAATACGAGGAGTTCATGCGCTCGTGTCCCGAGTTCGAGCGCATGCTGGTGCGGTCCGGGATCCAGCTCTTCAAGTACTGGTTTTCGGTCAGTGACGAGGAGCAGGAACGCCGTTTCCAGGGCCGCATCGTGAATCCGACGAAACGGTGGAAACTGAGCCCGATGGATCTGGAATCACGCCGCCGCTGGGTCCAGTATTCCAAGGCCAAGGACGCTATGTTCTCGCACACCGACATCAAGCAGGCGCCATGGTACGTGGTCGATGCCGACGTCAAGAAACGCGCGCGGCTGAACTGCATCAGGCACTTCCTTAGCCTGATCCCCTACGAGGACCTCACGCCGGAACCGGTCGAGCTGCCGCCGCGAACCGAAGACAGCAGCTATGTGCGGCCGCCGATGGACGATCAAACGCTGGTGCCCGACCACTACGAGACGATTGATAAAGAATGACTCTCCACCGGTTTGACGGAGCACTTCGAAAACGTCCCGGGCACGCAAAATGCCTGAATGTGCTGAATCAAC
Organism: Hyphomicrobiales bacterium; assembly: GCA_021775615.1. Classification (GTDB taxonomy): domain Bacteria; phylum Pseudomonadota; class Alphaproteobacteria; order Rhizobiales; family JAJFHB01; genus JAJFHM01. Next base: position 2,325 of record JAJFHL010000321.1, on the reverse strand, counting down.
AAGATCAAACAGCCAGCCTGCGTCCACCAGGACGCAGGCTGGTCTAGTCGAGTTCGGCGATCAGCTTTTTCGCCTTGTGGCGGTGTCGCTTATTGGTTTCGAGCTTGGACTCGAGCTTCTTTTTCTTCCTTTTTGAGTCCTCGGACTTGAGCTCCTTTTCGAGCTTGTCCTTTTTCTTCTCCAGCTTGTGCAGAACTTTCTTCAATGCCTCGCGCTTCTTAGAGCGCTTCATGGCATCGGACCTGAAAATTTCCATGAGCTTCATTTTATGACTCCCTGCTCTTGTCGGCAGCTTGGGCTGCGCTCTTTGTTTTTCCCGTCACTGATCCGCCGTAACCGCCGCAACATCATCCTCATCGAGGCCGATCAACTCTTCAGCTTCCATCTCCGCCATGTCGTGCGCTCCGAACACCGTCTTGGCGATATTGGTCAGCTGCCAGATGGCGTCATGGGCGTAGCTGTGATCGTTCATCAGGGATGTGCCCATTTCGGCGGTGATCTTTCCTTCCCGAATGAGTGTGTCCAGCCCGCCATTCACGACAGTGCTTTCTTCGTCGATCGCGACGCGGTAGACGTCGAGATCGAGAACGCTGCGATCCTCCTCGTCCAGCTCGCGCATCTCTTCGATGTCGCGGACCAGTGAAGCTATCTGGATCCTCAGTGCATTGTACTCGCGGCGAATATCCTCATCTTTGTCAACCATGTAGCGCGTGATGTTCTTGCGCAGATGCTTGACGTCCTTCACCGTCATGACGATCTGCCGGCACGCCTGACGCAAGCCGAAGAGCTGATCGGAATACTCCGACGGGATCTGGCCCTGTGCGCGGCTTATGAATTCCAGAATTTTGGCATAGAGTACCTTAACCTTCCGTTCGTAGACCGAATCAAGGTTAAAATCGTGTATCTCGCGGTCATTGTTGATCAGGTCTTCCAGATCGTCCGCCTTGAGAATCTCGCTGCGATGCAGGTTGATTCCATGGGCGATGATCTCGATGGCATTGTCATAGAGGTGGACGGTTTCCTTGCGCACCGCCTCCAGCAGGGTCTCGGGGAAGTCGATCACCGCGTCGAACAGGTATTTCGGCTCGACCACGTCGATGACCGGGGTTGGGATCGCGCGCTCGAGAAATTGCACCAGCCGCCCAACGAACGGAAGCAGCACAACGACGCCGATGACGTTGAAGATCGTGTGGAACACGGCAAGCTTGAGCGTGTAGTCGTCGGCGCGGATGCCGGCGAACTCCGCCGTCGTGTCGACCGCCCACACAATCTGGTAGATGAACGCGATGGCGATGGCGCCGGTGATCATGTTGAAGATCAGGTGGCCCATCGCCAGACGCTTGCCCTGGTAGTTCGAACTCATCGATCCGATGATCGCAGTGATCGTCGTGCCGACATTGGCGCCGATGGCCAGGGCCAGCGCATTCTCATAGGTGACCTGCTGGGCCGCCAGTGCGGTGATAATCAGCACCAGCGTGGCGTGCGACGACTGCATGACGACCGTCGCGAACACGCCGATGCCGGCGAACGCGAACAGACCGAGATATCCCGGCAGGGCGAACCGGGTCAGGTCGATGGTCGAGCGGAACGCCTCGAAGCCCTCCTTCATGTTGTGGATGCCGAGGAACAGAAAGCCCAGTCCGGCGAGAATGTAGCCGATGCCCTTCAGCGATCGGTTGTTCTGAAAAACCAGAATGATGCCAAACACCAGCATCGGCATGGCATAAGCCGATATCTTGACCTTCAAACCCAGTCCGGCGATCAGCCAGGCACCGGTTGTGGTGCCGATATTGGCACCGAATATGATGCCGATCCCGGAGGCGAGCGCGATCAGTTCGGCACTCAGAAACGAAATCGTAATTACCGAAACGAGCGAGCTGGACTGCATGATCGTCGTTGTGACGATGCCAAAGGAAATCGATTTCCAAAGCTTGTCCGTGGTGTTGTTCAGAACTTTCTCGAGCAGTCCGCCCGTGAACGCCCGGAAGCCTTCCTCGAGAAACAGCATGCCGAAAAGGAAAATGGCGACACCGGCCGATATCTGCTTGAAGTCCGGGCTGATCCAGAACCCGTATACCAGCAGGGCGAATATGACAGGCAGAAGTATGCGTCGAGCCATGGCTGCCGCTCCCCTCTTAGTATCTGTGTTCGCAGCACCAAGATGACGCCGCCGTTTGCAACGACGCCGGCGCGTGTCCCCAGCGGCAAAGGGCTGCTTTGCCGCACACTGTCGCAACTCAGATCAACCGTCCGGGTGAAAACACAATCCCGGATGGTGAACCATCGCACGCAGGCGGTTTCGCATGCATGATCTATGTCAAGTCC
>JAJFHL010000033.1 GCA_021775615.1 Hyphomicrobiales bacterium | reverse complement strand
GACAGCCCGGTTGACGCTGCGGGCGCCCCCCGGTGGGGGCGCCATCGCGGTCGCGCATCTGGATATGCCTTCATCGGGACATTCGGCGGGCCGCTCGCCCTGTGGCAGGGGATCTTTTTCCTCGCGCCGGTCGTCTTCATGGTGGTGATGACCTTCTGGTCGGTGCGCAATTATCAGCTCTCCGCGGACTTCACATTCAACAACTGGCGCGTGATCCTCGGCGCCGACTATGTCTGGGACGCCTTTGTGCGCTCGTTGCTGGGGGCCGGACTTGCCGCCGTGATCGCAACCGTGCTGGCCTTTCCATGTGCATACTATCTCGGACTGAAGACCACCGCGCGCATGCGGCTGCTCGGCGCCTGCCTGATCATGGCGCCGTTTTTCACCAGTTTTCTGGTGCGTACCTATACGTGGCGCACCATGCTCGGCGACGAGGGCGTGGTGAACGTGGTCCTCGGCTGGTTCGACATCGGTCCGGTGCAGATGATCAACAATCTGTTCGGCTCGGTGATCGGATACCTGACCCTGGTGATGCCGCTCGTGCTCTTGTTGCAGCTGTTCAGCATATCGGGCATCGACCGGCGGCTGATCGAGGCGGGACAGAATCTCGGCTGTGGCCCGGCCAAGACGGTGTTCCGGGTCGTCATCCCGGCGGCGCGCAACGGCATCGTCCTGGCCGCCGCGTTCGCCTTCGTCTTGAGTTTCGGCGATCTGATCAGCCCGCAGGTCCTCGGCGGCTCGAATCCGCCCACATTGAGTATTCTCATCGTCGACCAGGTGCGCGGCGGCCTGCAATGGCCGCGCGCGTCGGTCATTGCGGTGATGATGGTGTTCACTCTGGTGCTGGTTGTCTCCGCCGCCATGGCCTTCACCTATGGCGGCGCGGCGCGGCGCGCCAAGGGGGCATGAGGCCATGCGCATCCTCCTCAGAGCCTACGTCGCCCTGGTGTTTGCGTTTATCTTCGCGCCCATCGTCGTGAGTTTCGTCTTTTCGTTTTCCGAGAACAGGTTTCCGAGCCTGCCACTCACCGAATTCAGCACCATCTGGTACCAGAAAGTCCTCGACGAGCCGGCCTTTGCCGATGCCTTCCGCCGCAGTCTCATTGTCGCCGGCGTGACATCGGTGCTGTCCACCTTCATCGGTTTCGGCGCGGCCTATGTCGATTACCGCTACCGATTCTTCGGCCAGAAGTTCTACGTCGCCATGGGCATCGTTCCGCCGATGATCCCGGTGCTCATTCTGGGCGTGGCGATGCTTATGTTCCTGTCGCAGATCGGGCTTTCGGGCACCCTCCATTCGGTGATTATCTCCCACGTCGTCCTGTGCACGCCGTTCGCCATGGCGATCTGCCGGCTCCGGCTGTCGCAGATGGAGCCGAACCTGGAGGCGGCGGCGTGGAACCTCGGAGCCAATCAATGGCGCACCATGCGGATGGTGATCGTGCCCTTCTGCGCTCCCGCCATCCTCGCATCCGCCTTCATTACAGCGGCCATTTCGCTCGACGAATTCGCCATCGCCTGGTTCGTCTCGGGACTTGAGGAGACGTTGCCCGTGCGGGTGCTGAATCTCGTGGCGCGCCAGTCCAGCCCAAGCGTCAACGCCATCGGCTCTTTCACGTTCACCATGTCGCTTACCCTGGTTGTTCTGGCGCAGGTTGTCCTGATCTTCAGCCAGAAGCGCCGCGCCAAGCCGGAGGCGACCTCATGAATGGGAAATCGCAAGGTGAAACGCTCCTGAAATTCGCCGGCGTGGAAAAGCGGTTCGGCGACACCCTCGCGGTCAAGCACCTCGACCTGGAGATCGGGCGCGGCGATTTCGTTGCGATCATGGGCCCCAGCGGATGCGGCAAGACCACAACATTGCGCATGCTGGCCGGCCTCGAGCAGCCGACCGCCGGGCACATCTACCGAGATGGCGAGATCATCGATGGTGTTCCGCCGTGGCTGCGCCGCATGCCCCTGGTGTGGCAGAACTATGCGCTGTTCCCGTTCCTGAGTGTTTTGGACAATGTGGCCTTCGGGCTCCGCAACGACGATGTCGGCAAGGCGGACCGGCACCGGCGCTCCATGGAATGGCTGGCGCGGCTCGGCATCGAGGATCTGGCGCAGCGCAATCCCGAAACCCTTTCCGGCGGCCAGGCGCAGCGCGTTGCGCTGGCCCGTGCGCTGGTGCTCGAGCCGGATGTTCTGCTGCTTGACGAGCCATTGTCGGCGCTCGATGCCCATATGGTGGTCAGGATGCAGACGGAAATCGCCGAGCTGCAACGCGCCCTCGGCATCACCTTCGTCTATGTGACGCACAACCAGTCGGAAGCCTTTGCCATGGCCGACCGGGTCGTGATCATGAACGAGGGCGAGATTCAGCAGGTCGGCAGTCCAATGGATGTCTACCGGGCGCCACGAACCCGTTTCGTCGCCGATTTCGTCGGCACCAACAACATTGTCGACGGGGTCGTCAGGCTGGCGCCCAAGGGCAAATGCACCGTTGTTACCAACCTGGGCGAGTTCGTCTCGTCAAACCCCTCGAACACCGACATCGCCGCCGGCGCGGATGTGCATCTGGTCGTCAGCGCTGATCTGGTGTCGGTCAGCAAGAGCGCGAAGTCTGGAAAGAGCAACGCGGTTGCAGCGCGTCTGGTCGGTGAGAGCTTTGTCGGCAATGTGGTGACCCTGGTGTTTGAGGCGGCCGATGGGCAGGAGCTTAAAGTTCAGCTGCAGCAGCGCGCCTTGCAGGACCTGAAGCTGCGGACCGGCGATGAGGTCACGCTGACATTCGAACCTGTGGACACCCTGATCATACCGTCGGCCTAAGCAGGGCCGGACACAAATGGAGGACACACTATGAGCGTCAAGGATCCCGTTAAGATCGAGCAGATGAAATGGAAGGAGTATGATGCCCGGATGCGCGAGTTGCAGCCGGTCATCTTCCTGCCCGTAGGCGCCCTGGAGCAGCACGGACCGCACCTGCCTATGAACTGCGACGAGGTGATCCCACGCGAGATCTCCGAAGACGTGGCGCGGAACATCAACGGACTCGTCGCACCCTCCCTTTTCTACGGCTACAAGTCGCAACCGCGCGTCGGCGGCGGCAATCATTTTCCCGGCACCACCAGCCTTTCCGCCGAAGCGATGATTGCCAGCGTGCGCGATGTGATCACCGAATTCGCGCGCCATGGCGCACGCCGCATCGTGTTGATGGACGGTCATTCCGAAAACACCATGTTCATCATCGAAGGGATCGACCTGGCGCTGAAAGAGCTGTTTCGCGACCGCATTACTGACATGAAGATCCTGCGCATCGGCTATTACGAGTTCACCAGCGCCGAGACGGAAAAGATCGTCTGGCCGGACGGGTTTCCGAGCTGGCCGCTCGAACATGCGGGAATGATGGAGACTTCGATCATGCTGTACCGTCATCCTGAGCTGGTCGACATGTCGAGCCTTGCGACCGATGTTCCCGCCGAATTCCCACCCTATGACGTCTATCCGATGTCGTTCGAGAACATTCCCGGTCTGCCACGTTCGGGGGCGCTCAGTTCCGCCAAGCTCGCCACAGCTGAGAAGGGCAAGCTCATGTACGACGAATATGTGTCGGGCATATCCGAGGCCGTGACTGGAGAGTTTGGCCTGGCGTGACTGGCCGGGGGCACAGCAATACCATTGTCAAAATCCGTCGTTATTCTGCACTGTGTGCGGGCCGCTTCGCGCGGCGCATACGCATGACCTGAGGAAAGGGCAGCATGAGCAAGACAACGGATGGCGACAAGGAACAAAGCTGGATCGAAGCGGAGCTGGAAGACAGCTTCGACGAAGAGCTTGAGATGGAGATCGACGACGCGCGCATCTCAAGGGAACTGCGATCAATCACCGACCTGCGGCACAAGTCATCGATCGACCGGCGCCACTACTTCCATGAGCTGCTGAGGCTCCAGGCCGAACTGGTCAAGCTGCAGGACTGGGTGGTGCACACCAATTACAAGCTGGTGGTGATTTTCGAGGGGCGTGATGCGGCCGGCAAGGGCGGCGTCATCAAGCGTATTACCCAGCGGCTCAATCCACGGGTCTGCCGGGTGGTGGCACTGTCGGCTCCGACCGAGCGCGAAAAGAACCAGTGGTACTTCCAGCGCTATGTGCCGCACCTGCCGGCCGGCGGCGAGATCGTTCTGTTCGACCGTTCCTGGTACAACCGCGCCGGCGTCGAGCGGGTGATGAACTTCGCCTCGGACGAACAGGTCGATCAGTTCTTCTACGATGTGCCCGAGTTTGAGCGGATGATCGTGCGCTCCGGCATCATGCTGGTCAAATACTGGTTCTCGATCACAGACCAGGAACAGCAGCTGCGCTTTCTGGTGCGGGTGCACGATCCGATCAAGCAGTGGAAACTGAGCCCGATGGATCTCGAATCGCGGGTGCGTTGGGAGGGCTACACCAAGGTGAAGGAGGAAATGCTGGAAAAGACCAACATTCCCGAAGCGCCGTGGTTCATTGTCGAGGGCAACGACAAGAAGCAGGCGCGGCTCAACTGCATCCACCACCTCCTGACCCAGGTTCCCTATGATAAGGTGCCGATCGAAACGGTGAACCTGCCCGAGCGGGTGTTCAATCCGGATTATGAACGCAAGGTTCTGCCGGACGCGCTCTATGTGCCGGAAGTGTATTGAGCGCTGAGACAGATAGAGCAACCCGGAGGCGGATGGCCGAATGACCAGGGGCAGGTCTTTTAGGGATGAAAACGTAAAGTCGGTTTTCGAGACCTATGGGCAGGAGACCGGCGACCGGCTTCTTGTGTTGCGCGAGCTGATTTTCGAGGCGGCCGAGGGCATCGACGATGTGGGCGAGCTGGTCGAAACCCTCAAATGGGGGCAGCCGGCCTATCTGCCTGCGAAGCCCCGAACCGGCACCACGATCCGCATCGCCGCGCTCAAGGACCCGCGCCGCGGGGCCGCGATGTATGTCCATTGCCAGACGACGCTGGTCGACGACTTCAAGGAGCTCTATCCGGGCACATTCACGTTTGAGGGAAATCGGGCCCTTGTGTTCGAGGACGGCGCCGAGGTGCCGCGCGATGCGCTGAAACACTGTATCGGGCTGGCGCTCACCTACCACCTCAAGGGGCGGCGCGGATGAGCTGGTGGTCAATTTAGTCTTCTGGATTGCGGGGCCGGTTCAGGAATCCACCCAGCATGTGCGCGGGCTCGTCGCTTTCGAAGGCGCTTGCGAAGTGATCTATTCCGGCGTCTATGGCGCCTGACAGGGGCAGTTCTTCCCAGGCCCTGCACAGGTCTTTCTGGGCCGCCAGGGCCCGCGGCCCGCATTGTGCGATGTGACCCAGCCAATCATCGACTGCCGTATCGAGGTCTTCAGTTGGCGCAACCCGTTCCACAAGGCCGCAGCGCAGCGCTTCGGCCGCGTCCAGCGTGGCTCCGGTGAGCACCATCTCGCGCGCCTTGCCGACCCCGACCAGCCGCGGCAGCAAGGCAGCCTCGATGACCGAGGGAATACCTACCTTGACTTCCGGCATGCCGAAGACCGCGTCGTCGCCGGCGACGCGCATGTCGCAGGAGGCGGCGATCTCCAGTCCGGCGCCAAGGCAATAGCCTTCAATGCGCGCGATGACCGGAACCGGAAGGGCGCGCAGGCGATCGCAGACGCCGTGCAGGGCAGTGATGAAGGACCGGGCGGTTTGCGGCGTCAGCGCCGCCATCTCCTTGATGTTGGCGCCACCGATAAAGGCGCGGCCACCGCCGCCGGTGAGCACCACCGCTCGCAGGCCGGGATCATCGGCAAGGCCGTCGAGCGCAGTGCAGATCGCCGCCATGTCGGCGCTTGAAATGATGTTCAGCCGGCCGGGTTCGGGAATGTCCACGGTGAGGCGGACGGCATGGCCGTCCGGGAGGGTTTGCCGGGACAGGCCGACGGAGCTGGAATGAGCGCTCATGGAATGCACCTTGGCTTTCGCGGGCGCAATCCGGCGTCCCGCTTCGCTGCAAAGGGATACAGCGGAGCGGGATATCGTCAAGGTGAATTGGGGTCAGGCGGCTGTGCCGGCATCCGCGCGGGGAGGAATGGCGCCGCCGGTGCGGCGCACACTGCCGATCAGGGAAGCAAAGGCACGGCCGATTGCAGCGGCTGCCCGGGTTGCCGAGCGGCGCATGTATTCGCTGCGCAACTGGTGCGCGCGGGCGATGTGGCGTTCGAGGTCGCTATTGAGGATATCGAAGGGTCCAGCAGGGTTTGACGGGGTTGTCATCAAAACTCTCCTTTTTGCAGGTGCGAAATGAAATCGCATGGTTGAAATGTTTATGCTGCGATGCAACATAGGGACGGGGGAGGAGTTTGATAATCCGCCGTCCGGTCAAAGCGCCTTTGACCGGCGGGCACAAACGGAGAGATCTCCTCGGTGGATATTGCCAGCCAGATGATCCTGTTCGCCCATGTGGTGGACCATGGAAGTTTTTCCGCGAGCGCCCGGGCGCTCGGCCTTACGCCATCCGCGGTCAGCAAGCAGATCGGGCATCTCGAGGACCGCCTCGCCGTGCGGCTGCTCAATCGCTCGACGCGGAAGGTTTCCCTGACCGAGGAGGGGCGCGCCTTCCACCAGCGTTGTTCGGCGATCGCCAAAGATGTCAGCGAAGCCGAGGCGCTTTGCGTTTCAATGGGCGAGCGGCCGCAGGGGACCCTGCGGGTGTCAGCGACGGTGGCCTTCGGCAGGGCGCAACTGCTGCCTCTGCTGCCGGCCTTTCTGAACGCGCACCCTGATCTTCAGATCAAGCTGGACCTGACCGACGAAAGCATCGATCTGGCGGGTTCCGAATTCGATGTCGCGATCCGCTTTACCGAGCAGATCGAGCATGTTTCCGTCGTCACCCGCAAGCTCGCCAGCAACAAGAGGCTGATATGCGCCGCGCCGGCCTATCTGGATGTGCACGGGGTTCCCGAAACCCTGGAGGATCTCAGCCGCCACAACTGTCTGAGGTTGTCCACCGTCGAGCCGTGGAACGATTGGGAGTTTGGTGATGGCGAAGACAGGCGGATGTTCCATGCGGCCGGTAACTTCGAGGCAAGCAGCGCCGATGCGGTCTATCACGCAGCTTTGGCCGGACTCGGCATTGCGCGCCTGTCGACATATCTGATCGGCCCCGATCTCCAGGCCGGGCGACTTGTGCGTCTGCTGCCGGAGCTTTGTGAAGGGGAGGCGGAAATTCACGCGGTCTATTCCGACCGCCACAATCTTTCGCCGAAGATCCGCGCGTTCATCGACTATCTGGTCGGCGAACTTGGGCCGGTGCCACCCTGGGAACGGCCACGCAAGATTTAGACCCTTTCATCTTCATATTGAACCGTTTGACCGGGTTTTCACGTCTGCTGGCAAGGCACGGGTCCCGCCGTGGACTTCGCGTCCACAAGGGGGCCGTAACGCAGTCAGCGGGCGTGAAAACCTGAGCCTTCGGTGGGCCAAATCGGCCCGTCGACAGCGTTGCGGCGCTTGCCCGATGCACCGCATCGAACTGCGCACCTCGCCTTGCCGAGCGAACCGATTTGGTGCCATCAAACGGTTCAACATGAAGATGAAAGGGTCTAGCGCGTAAAGACAAAGGCCGGCGCGATGGCCGGCCTTCATTGTGCGTGCCGCAGAGCGGTTAGGCGGCCTTCTTGAGGGCCTTCTTGGCGCTTTTCAGCTTGCTTTGCTGCTTTGCAACGCTCGCCTTGCGGGATTTGACTTCTTTCTTGAGCGCTTTGATCTTGGATTTCTTGGACATGTGTCGAGACTCCTGATGGGGGATTCCAGAGGCGCAAATCGCCAAGCTTCAGTTTGAATTCTCGCGCACGAAATCGCGGATGAACCGGCGAATCTCCCGAGCCGCGCTCGTATCCAGCTCATCGCACAGGGATACGAACTGGTCTCTATCTTCACCATTTATCCGGATGATCAATTGACTATCCTTCTTGGTCTTACCCTTCGATTTCTTTTGTGCGGCCATGGTGAGCCCGGCTCCTTACGAGCTGCATACATATAGGCATTGTATATGCAATGTCTATACATTTTGGGCGGAGATTTCTGCGCTCTGCCGCTCATGTGATGACCCATACCCAGGGGGCCGAAAGCGGTGCGTGCAGATGGCGGGCCGTTTCAAGGCGTCTTGGTAATCGGCGCATATGGTTTCATTTGGAACGCGGGCCCAGTGTATGGCGGCGGTCACCAGGTCCCGGCGGTTCACAAAAGTTGACACGGACCCCCAATCCGCGCACCACTTCTGAAACGATCAAACCAGGTGAGCAGGGCCCATGGACATCAAACAGCGCATTGCCGACTTCCACGACGAGATGACCGAATGGCGGCGGGACATTCACACTCATCCCGAGACCGCATTCGAAGAAGTGCGCACGTCGCAGCTGGTTGCCGACAAGCTCGCCGAATTCGGCATGGACGTTCATCGTGGCATGGGCGGCACCGGGGTTGTCGGCGTGCTCAAGGGCAGACGAGATGGCGAGGGCACCATCGGCCTGCGCGCCGATATGGATGCGCTGCACATCAATGAGCAGACCAATCTGCCCTACCGGTCCGAAACGGAAGGCAAGATGCATGCCTGCGGTCATGACGGCCACACCACCATGCTGCTTGGTGCGGCAAAATATCTGGCCGAGACCCGCGATTTTTCCGGCACCGCCTATTTCGTCTTCCAGCCGGCCGAAGAGAACGAGGGCGGCGGCGAGAAGATGGTGCAGGACGGTTTGTTCGAAAAGTTCCCGATGGACGGGATCTACGGCATGCACAACTGGCCCGGCATGCCGCTCGGCAAGGTCGGCGCCAGGGTCGGCCCGATGATGGCGGCGACCGATACGTTCGACATCACCATCACCGGCATCGGTGGCCACGCGGCGATGCCCCATGACGGTGTCGATGCCATTGCGGTCGCGTCCCAGGTGGTGAGCGCGCTGCAGACCATCGCCAGCCGCAATGTGAACCCGGCCGACACCATCGTGGTGAGCGTCACCCAGTTTCACGCGGGCGACACCTACAACGTGCTGCCCGAGGAGGTCTTCATGTGCGGTACGATCCGCACCTTCGACAAGGAAGTGCAGAATTCGGTCGAACCGGCGATGCGCCGCATCGTCAACGGGGTCTGCGCCGCCTATGGCGCCACCGCCGATATCCGCATGTCGCGCAACTATCCCGCCACCGTCAACCATGCGGCCGAAACCGAAAAGGCGGCCCGTGTCGCCGCATCGATCGTCGGCGAAGAGAATGTCGACCGGAACGTGAAACCGTCCATGGGGGCGGAGGACTTCGCCTTTTTGCTCAACGAGACACCGGGCAGCTACATCTGGATCGGCGCCGGCGAAGACCGCGCCAAGCTGCACAGCCCGCATTACGACTTCAACGACGATCTGCTGCCCATCGGGGCAACCTATTGGGCCGAACTGGTGGAACAGTTGCTGCCCGCCTCGGACCGCTGAACCTCGCCCCATGACGCGGAGCACCATCAGGGCGGGCGTCGATATCGGCGGCACCTTCACCGACATTGCGCTTGAGGTCGGCGGCGAGATCCATTCGACCAAGACCCTGACCACGCCGGAGAGGCCGGAAGAGGCGATTCTTGCAGGCCTGCGCCAGGCCGCCGGCCTGGCGGACATTGCGCTTGCTGATATCGGCGTGATCATCCATGGCACGACGCTTGCCACCAACGCGCTGATCGAACGGAGCGGGGCGAAGACCGCGCTGATCACCACGCAGGGCTTCCGCGATGTGATCGAGATGCGCACCGAGAACCGTTTCGAGCAATATGACCTCAACATTACCCTGCCGCCGCCGCTGATCGAACGACGGCACCGGCTCACGGTGTGTGAGCGGGTCAATGCGGCAGGCGAGGTGCTGATCGATCTCGACCGCGGCGAAGTCGAAGCGCTTGCCGACACAATCGCCCGGCAGGCCTACGAGAGTATTGCGGTCGGTCTGATCCATTCCTATGCCAACGGCGTCCACGAGCGGATGGTGCGAGACGTTTTCCGCGAGCGTGCGCCGGACATTCCGGTTTCGATCTCGTGCGAGGTGTCGCCCCAGGTGCGCGAGTTCGAGAGGTTCAACACGGTCTGCGCCAATGCCTATGTCAAACCCCTGATGGGGTCATATCTCGGGCGCCTGATCGAGCGCCTCAAGGCCGAGGGCGCCACCTGCCCGGTCTATGTGATCCATTCCGGCGGTGGCATCATCGATGTGGAGACCGCGGTCCAGTTCCCGGTGCGGCTGATCGAATCCGGCCCGGCGGGGGGCGCCATCTTCGCCACCCATATCGCCGCGCGCTATGGCTTCGACAAGGTGCTCTCCTACGACATGGGCGGCACCACCGCGAAGATCTGCCTGATCGACGACATGCGCCCCAGGACCGCGAAGACCTTCGAGGTGGCGCGCACCTACCGCTTCAAGAAGGGCTCGGGCATGCCGATCTCGATCCCGGTGATCGACATGGTCGAGATCGGGGCGGGCGGCGGGTCGATCGCCAGTGTCGACGCCATGCGCCAGATCCGTGTCGGGCCGGAAAGCGCCGGCTCTGAGCCCGGACCGGCGTGCTACGGCCGCGGCGGCGGGCGGCCCACGGTCAGCGATGCAGATCTGGTGCTGGGGCGGCTCGACCCCAACAACTTCGCCGGCGGCAGCATCACCCTGGCGCCGGCCGCGGCCGCGGGCGCCATGCAACGCGATCTCGGCGAGGCGCTGGGCATGGATGCGGCGCAGGCGGCCTATGGCCTGTGCGAGGTGGTTGATGAAAACATGGCCAACGCGGCGCGGGTTCATGCGGTCGAAAGCGGCAAGGACATCGGCGTCTACAAGATGATCGCCTTTGGCGGCGCCGCGCCGATCCATGCCGCGCGCCTTTGTCAGAAGCTTGGCATCGACGAGTTCCTGGTGCCGCCGGGCGCCGGTGTCGGCTCGGCCATTGGCTTCCTGCTGGCCCCTTTCAGCTTTGAAGCGGTGCGCACCGACCATATGGCCATGAGCCGGTTCGATGCGCCTCGCATCAACCGCATTATCGAGGAGCTCACGGCCGAGGCCGATGGCTTCGTGCGCCAGACCATGGAAAGTGGTGAGCTGGAACGCGAGTGCCAGGTTTTCATGCGCTACCGCGGCCAGGGCTGGGAGATCCCGGTCGATATCGAGAAAACCGGTTTCGTGCCGGAGGACGCAACGGCGCTGGTTGAGCTGTTCGAGGAAACCTACACGCGGTTCTTTGGGCGGCCGATCGAAGGGCTCGAAATCGAGATGGTGAGCTGGGCCGTCAAGGTGAGCTCACCGACGCCGCCGGTCGATGAGATCGCGCACATCGAGCGCGGTACGGATGCGGCACAGGCCGGTGAACGCCACCTGTTCGATGTCGCCACCGAACGTTGGGCCGATGCGCGAACCTATGAGCGCGGCGGCCTGACCCCCGGCCACGGGTTGACCGGCCCGGCGGTGATCGTCGAAGCGGAGACCGCGACCGTGGTGCCGGAGGGATTTGAGGCCATTGCGCAGTCCGACGGTTGCCTGCGCGTGCGTCGGACACCGGGCTGATGGGACACCTCAGACATCAAAATCATTCATGCCCCGCACTCGATGCAGGGCCCAGGGCGATATGGCACGGTCTTTCGTGCGGCCCCTGGATCCCGCATCGAGTGTGGGATGTGACACTTTCCAGTACTTTCGGTCGACGGGAGCCAACCCAATGAACGCCTTTGCCGATGTGCATATGCAGGTGATGTGGAACCGGCTGATCTCGGTTGTCGAAGAACAGGCCATGACCCTTATCCGCACCGCCTTCTCGACCAGCGTGCGCGAAGCGGGTGACCTTTCCGCCGGGGTGTTCGACCGGGAGGGACGGATGCTTGCCCAGGCGGTGACGGGCACGCCGGGTCACGTCAACGCCATGGCGGAAGCGGTCTGTCATTTCATGAACGACATCGGGCTCGACAACATTTTCGAGGGTGACGTCTACATCACCAACGATCCCTGGAAGGGCACCGGGCATCTGCACGACATCACCGTGGTGACGCCGTCCTACTTCTAGGGCAAGCATGTGGGGTATTTCGCCTGCACCGCCCATGTGGTGGATGTCGGCGGCCGCGGCTATGGTCCCGATGCCCGCGAGGTCTATGAAGAAGGGATCTTCATCCCGATCATGAAGCTGGTGAAGCGCGGCGAGGTGAACACCGATCTCATTCATCTGGTGCGCAACAATGTGCGTGAGGCGGATCAGGTGGTGGGCGACATCTATTCGCTGGCCGCCTGCAACGAGACCGGCCAGAACCGCCTCAACGACATGCTTGAGGAATTCGGACTGGAAGACATCGACACGCTGGCAGCCTTCATCCTGGAACACTCCGAGCGGGCGACGCGGGAGCGGTTGGCGGATCTGCCGCACGGATCCTACGAAAACGAAATGACGGTCGACGGTTATGACGAGCCGGTCACCTTGAAAGTGCGCCTCGACGTCACCCAGGCCGGGATCGTCGCCGATTTCACCGGCACCTCGCCGGCCGCCAAGTTCGGCATCAACGTGCCGCTGGTCTACACCAAGGCCTATTCGTTCTACGGGCTCAAATGCGCCCTGGCGCCGGAGATCCCGAACAACGCGGCGTCGCTGTCGGCATTCGATGTGAAGGCGCCGGTCGGCTGTATCCTCAATGCGGTGCATCCGAGCCCGGTGGCGGTGCGCCATGTGCTGGGCCATTTCCTGCCCGACCTGATGCTGGGCGCGCTGGCCAAGATGGCGCCGGGGACGGTGCCTGCCGAGGGCGCCGGCGCCCTGTGGAACGTTCATGTTTCGGTACGTCCGACCGACGAGCATCTGGTAGAGGCGCCCGAGGCGAGGGGCGCCGAAGTCCTGGTCTTCAACTCCGGCGGCACCGGGGCGCGGCCGACCAAGGACGGCCTCAACGCGACGGCGTTCCCGTCCGGCGTCCACACAATGCCGATCGAGATCACCGAACAGACCGGGCCTGTGGTGTTCTGGCGCAAGGAACTGCGGCCCGGCTCCGGCGGTGCGGGAACCCATCGCGGCGGTCTTGGCCAGGTCATCGAGCTGGCTCCGGCTCCGGGCTATGACATCCGTTTCAACGCCATGTTCGACCGGGTCGGACACCCGGCGCGGGGACGCGAGGGCGGGGCGGACGGCGCGCCCGGCGGTGTGCGCCTCGACGACGGCACGGTGCTCAGGGCGAAAGGCACCCAGTTCGTGCCGCCGGGCAGGAAGCTGGTGCTGGAGTTGCCCGGTGGCGGCGGATTTGGCGAGGACCGGGGCCGGGACGAAGCCGCGCGCGAGCGCGATGTGGCCGAAGGCTACGTGACGTCGGACGGCGCAAAAGCCGAGTGAGATTGCACTATCCAAGAGCAGACACCCCGCACTTGATGCCGGGTCCAGGGCGTAACGACAAAACGGTGCAATTGGCCCCTGGGTCCCGCATCACGTGCGGGACGTTGCGCTTCTTTCAGTTGGACACGGCTTCGACCGTGGTGCCCCAGCCGTTATAGTGCCCACCGAGCTCTTCGGCCTTGTTGAACAGCTTATGGGTGTGATGGGTGACGTCGCCCAGCACCGGCCGGCAGGCATGGGAAAAGGAAATCCCCATCAGATCGTCGTCTTCGGGTTTTGACACCCAGTCGATATCGAAGCCCTCGTCCTCGAGCCAAGCCTTGAACTTGTCGGCGCCGCGCGCATCGTCGAAATAGGCGAGGTGGTCGACCTTGCGGGCCGTCTCGAGGGGATCACCCTCTTCCTGCAGTTTTTCGATGACCTTCAGGTCCTGGATCAGGCGCCAGTCGTCCTTGGTGGGATAGAGCGTGTTCCAGTAGGTGCTCTTTTCCGGGTCGTCCGAGACCGTCGCCTTCGCCGGATAGCCGGTGGTGACGGTGAGCTTTGCCGCAAGTGCGTCGATCTGCGCCGCATTGGCGTCGACATAGGCGTAGAAATAGCGCCCGCCGTCGACGCTGACACGGCCGACATAGACGCCGCCGAGTTTGACGAATTCCTGCGCCAGCTCGTCTTCCAGGGCGGTCAGGGCGTCATATTCCTCGTCGGTCGGAAGCCCGTCCTCGCGCGGCGAGCGAAACGGCACGGAAATGCGGGCGCTGACCGGCAGATCGAGCTGGTTTATGCGGTTTCTGATCCCGTGATCGTAAAAGATGAATGCTCTGTTCTCCCCCATCTGACAGGGGAAGAACTCCCAGTGATCCGACATTTGAAATACCCCGGTTACGCGACGAAATCCGGGGCACAGTGAATCAGAGAAATGTCACCATCTTCCTAAGAAATATGCTCGAAATTGCTCAGCTCACGGGCTGTCGCCGGCCGTCACGTCTCGACCGTGGTGCCCCAGCCGTCATACTGTCCGCCCATCTCCTTGGCCTTGGTGAACACCTTGAAGGTGTACAGGTTCACGTCGCCAAAGGCGGGGGTGCCGAAATGGGAGAACTCGATGCCGTAGGGTTCTTCCGGCGTGGCGGGCGGCTTGACTTCGCCGATGTCGAAGCCCTCCTGCGTCAGCCAGGACCTGAACGGCTCGATGGGCCCGGCGTCTTCGAAATAGACCAGATGGTCGATCTTTCGCGCGGTGTCGGTTGTGTCGCCATGTTCTTCCAACTGTTCGATGACCTTGAGGTCGGCGATCAGTTGCCAATCCACATCGGTGGGAAACAGGTCGGTCCAGTAACCGGCTTTTTCCGGATCATGGCTGACCGTGATTTCGCTGGAATAGCGCAGGCGCGAGGCAATCTCGGCGGCAACCGGCTGAATTCCGGGATCCGCGTGGGCGAAAAAACCATAGAAGATCCGCCGCCCGCCGACGCTTATGCGTCCGACATATTCCCCCTCCAGGCGTTCGATGGCGTCGGAAAGCCGGTCCTCCAGTTCGGAGAGGGCCTCGCTCTCGTCATTGCCCGGAAGGCCGCTTGCATCGGGACTGAGAAAAGGGACCGAAAGCCGTGCGCAGTAGGGCAGGTTGAGGTCGTCGAGCCGTTCACTGATGCCATGGTCGTAGCAGATGAACGCCTTGTCCGCTCCCAACTGGCAGGGGAAGAATTCCCAGTGGTCCGACATCAGGCCCCCAAGCTACTCAACCTTCGTGAGGCCGCTTTGTAGCTCATCGCGGCGCTCCAGCCAACGGTCCAGCAGGTCGAGACGGTCGTTTCCCCAGAAAAGTTTGCCGTCCAGGAACATGGCAGGCAGGCCGAAGACGCCGCGCCGGGCCGCCTCTTCGACATTGGCTGTGATGGTTGCCTTGTAGGCCTCGTTCCCGGTCGCATCGGCTATGCCCCGGCGGTCGAGGCCGGCCCGTTCGCCAAGGTCCTGCAATGCCGCGATGTCGGAGATGTCGGCCTGCTGCGACCAATAGGCCTGCATGACGGTCTTGACGAAGGGTTCCGCCGCGCCCCGGTCGTCCGCATAGAGAGCGGCGCGCAGCGCCCGCGACGGGCGCAGGGGATAGCCCTTGTGGCGGTCGAGGGGCAGACCGTGCAGCTCCGCGTGATCGGCGATGTCCTGGCGGAACCAGTCGACAAAGGCCGGAATGCCGTCCATCGGCCGGCGGCCGTCAATAAGCTGCATCAGATTGGGCAGATGCACCGGGCGCCAGCGCACCGTGCCGCCATGGGCGCGCAGGATATTGCCGATGCGGTGGCTGGCGAAATAGCACCAGGGCGAATGAAAATCGTACCAGAACTCGACTTCGGGTCCGTGCTCTACCGGCGTGTCCTTTGCCTCGGCCGATTTGAGGAACGCATCGAGCCGGACCACGGCGCGGCCGTGCTCGCCGGTCATGATGGCGCGGCCGTCCTGCTCGACCTCGACGGCGAAGGTGAGCCGGCGTCTGTCGACTTTGGTGACGGTCGCCATGATCTCGACCGGCCGGCCGGGATGCGCCGCCCCGACATGGTCGAGCGCGACACGGGTGCCGACGGTGGCGTTGCCCGGTTCGTAATGCGAGGCGATCACCTCGTAACAGGCCTGCTCCACCAGACGCACCAGCGCCATGGTGGAGACGACCTCGACGCCCACGTTGCCTATGGCGGCAGCGGTGTCGTTGGCGGTGACGTCAAAACTGCGCCTGAGAGACATGCCGACGGTGAGTGGTTTCATGAGCCGTACCTTGATTGCGAACCTCTTATACAGGCTGATCGGGGGCGATCAAACGCCTGCCAACGAAGCCGTAGGCATGGTATGCTCGTGGCCCTGGACAGCCGCTGCGACGAGAGTTTCTCCATGACTACAGACCGCTTGCCCATAGACGGTCCGTTTGCCTGGAAGGGCGACGATATGACCGGTTCGGCCGCCTGGCAACGCACACTCGATGAGGCGGGCATTGCGCAGATCGATGTGGCGCTCAGCGCCTTTGAGCAGAGCGGGGCGTCCTGGCAGGAGGCGACGGCCAAGACCTTCAGGCTCGACGGCCTCGATGCCCTCTTCGACGACCTGCGCTCCGAACTCGAAGACGGCGCCGGATTCGTGCGGCTGCGCGGTCTGCCGGTGGAGCGGTATTCGTCCGACCAGTTGCGCGCAGTCTATTTCGCCATCGGTCACCATCTCGGTACGCCGGTCTCACAGAGTGTGCGCGGCGAACGCATGCTCGGGCTGACCGATGAAGGACACAAGGCGTCGGCCCGGGGCGTGCTCGGTACGCAGGTGGGTGGGGAGCAGTTTTTGGCGTCGCGGGCGCGGGCCTATTCAACCGGCGAACTCAGGTTCCACACCGACCGCTGCGACGTGGTTGGGCTGTTGTGCGTGCGCAAGGCGAAGGGCGGCGGGATGAGCCGGATCGCCAGCGCCGTTGCGATCCACAATGCCATGCTGGAACGGCGGCCCGATCTGTTGGATGCCCTGTTTCAGGACTATCCGCGCAGCCGCTTCGGCGAAGAGGTGCAGGACGCCTCCGCCCATTACATGCTGCCGGTCTTTGCCAGCGAAGGCGGCAAATTCGCGACCCATTATTCGCGTACCTATATCGAGGCGGCGCAGACCAATCCGGACGTGCCGAGGCTGACGGCGTCGCAGGTTGAGGCGCTTGACCTTCTGGCCGAGCTTGGCGGTGAGCTCTGTCTCGACATGACGCTCGAGCCCGGCGATATCCAGCTCCTCAACAACCACGTCATCTATCACGCGCGCACGCCTTACGAGGACCACGAGGAGGCGGATCGCAAGCGCCTTTTGCTGCGCCTGTGGCTCGCCATGCCGGATTCGCGGGCTTTGCCGGAGAGCTACAAGGTCCTCTTTGGCGATACGGCCCCAGGCGCCCTGCGTGGCGGCATCTGGCCGCCGGACAGCCGGATGTCTGCCTAGATTCTTTCTTTTTTACGGACGTTCAACGGGTTCAGCGCAGCGCGTCGGGAATCATACAGACCGGGATCGGTTCCATCTTGTGCTGGTTGGCGCCATTCAGGCGTCGGTAGATGGCCAGTACCTCGCTCTGCCGGTCGTCGAGCGCCGACCTGTCGCCGTCGAAGCTCATGGCCCATTCGAGCTCCGGATAGCTGGCACCGATCTGGTCTTCGTCCGTGCGGTCGTCGCCCCACAGGCCGTCGGTGGGCGGTGCCGCCAATATGGCCTCGTTGACGCCCAGCGCACGGCCCAGCTGATAGACTTCGGACTTCATCAGATCGGCGATGGGACTGAGGTCGACACCGCCGTCGCCGTATTTGGTGAAAAAGCCGATGCCAAAGTCTTCCACCTTGTTGCCGGTGCCGACCACGAGGCGGGCCTGCAGCGCGGCGAAGTAATAGAGCGTTGTCATGCGCAGACGCGCGCGGGTGTTGACCAGTGACATCTCGTGCCCCGCCTCATCCGATCCGTCCGGCAGCGCCTCGATCAGTCGGTCGAACACTCCGGTCAGCTCAACCTCCACGCTTTCGACCTTCCCGTGGCGCTCTTTGAGAAATTCAATGTGCTCGCGAGCGCGGGTCACCTGATCACGGCTTTGGTGGATCGGCATCTCCACCACGAGCAACGGCATGCCGGTCCGCGCGGCCAGGGTCGAAGAGACGGCGGAATCGATGCCGCCGGAGACGCCGATCACGAATCCACGCATGGCGGCGCGGCGGCAGTAGTCCTGAAGCCAGTCCGTAATATGCTCAACGATCGCTTCGGTCTTCATCATGCGTCTCCCCTTTTCGACCCGACAGCGCCAACTGTCGCGCGACCGCCGGTTTCTGACAAGGGTCGCTGCCGCGCTCCTATTCCTCCGGCAGTTTCGGCACTTTGGTGATGTACCAGAGGAACGCCAGCACCTGGATGCCCAGCACGATGGCGAATGACGTCTGATAGCCCCGCGGATCGTAGCCGCCGGCTGCGGTCAATGGATAAAGATCGATGATCGCGCCGACCGCATACTGGATGGCGAAAGCGGAAAGGAAGATGACCAGATTGGTCGCCGTCGTGGCGCGGCCGGACAGGGCGGGCCCGTAGAAGACGGCAAGCCACACATAAGAGATGATCGCCAGTTGCCCGGTCATGCCGAAGACGATCCATGCCGGATAAAGCGCCCAGCCGGACACTTCCAGGACGATTGCGCCCTGGGACACCAGATAGGCCGCGAGCATCCAGTTCATCACGGTGAGAGCACTGACGCCGCGCCTGCCGAAATAATCGGCGATCGCGCCGCCGCCGAAGATGCCGATGACGAAGGCGAGCGCGACCATGCCGAGATGCAGGGCCACGCCGTCGCGGTCGAAACCGGCAACATCGCGGAACCACGGGCCGGCCCACAAGGTCTGGATGCCGATATGCGATCCGGCGGTGGCCGCCAGAAGCGGCGTCATGCGCCAGAACACCTTGTGGGTGAGGACACTTGCAAGGCCGGCGAGCTGCCGGTTGAGCGGCTCCACCGCCAGATCCGATTTCTTCTCCGGCACCACGAAGAAGATCAGGAGGGCGACCGCTACGGTGACACCGGCGAGGACGACGAACACGGCGCGCCAGCCGATCCACTGGACGGCGATTTCGGTCGGCACGGTCGCGGCCAGCAGGCCGAGGCCGCCGAGCGACATGATGGTGCCGTTGGCAAGCGCCCGGCGCTCCGGCGGCACCCACAGCACGACCGCCTTGAAGCCTGACATCAGACCGCCGGCAAAGCCCATCCCGATCATGGCGCGGGCGATGGAGAGCACCAGCGCGCTTTCGCCGATGGCGAAGAGGAGCGAGCCCGCCGCCGCCACACAGAAGACGCCGGCCTGCACCCGGCGCGGTCCAAAGCGGTCAAGCAGCAGGCCGAGCGGCAGCTGGAACAGGCCGAAGGCAGCGAGATAGGCCGAGGTGAGAAGCCCGAGTTGCCCGGCGGTCAGTCCGATGTCTTCCACCAGATTGGGCGCCACCACCGCGTTTATCGAGCGGTAGAAATAGGACATGATGTAGCCGAGCGCGAAGGGCGCCAGCACGGTGAAGACGAGGCGCGGCAGGCTGAGCTGCTGCTGAGCACCAGGCGAGGAGGCGGACACGAGGGAGGTTCTCCGTGAAACCGGGGTGTGACGTGGAGCAGTCTATTCCCGGTTGTTGATCGCGGAAAGCGCTGAGTTGTCACGGTCAGCAGGGTCGTTCTGCGCCACGTTGTCAGGAATCACCTGCACGCGCGCCGGTGTTCATGGATTCTCCCTCACTTCATTGCTAGTTTGCCGACGAAGGGAGTTACATCTTGGAGCGCAGACTCACTACGATCCTGGCCGCCGATGTGGCCGGCTACAGCCGCCTGATGGCGGCGGACGAGACCGGCACGCTTGCGTCGCTCAACGCGCAGCGCGCCGAGCTCTGGAAGCCGAAAGCCGCCAAGTATGGCGGCCGTGTCGTCAAGCTTATGGGCGACGGCACATTGATGGAATTCCCCAGTGTGGTGGACGCCGTCGAGTTCGCCGTCGATGTCCAGCGGGCGATCGCCGAACGCAATGCGGATGTGCCGGAAGAGCTGCGCATCACGTTTCGCATCGGCGTCAATATCGGCGATGTCCTGGTGGATGGTGAAGACATCTACGGCGACGGCGTCAACGTGGCGGCACGGCTCGAAGGCCTGGCCGAGCCGGGCGGCATATGCGTTTCAGGAACCGTCTACGAGCACACCCACACCAAGCTCGACGCCAAATTCGACGATCTCGGCGAGCGCGAGGTCAAGAACATCGCAGGCCCACTCCGTGTCTACCAGATTGCATTGGATAAGGCGCCGCGCACCGGTCAGCGGGCGCTCCGGCAAACGCCGCCGCGGCTTGAGCAGGCGCTCGGGTCCATCGCGGTTTTTCCGTTTGACGTTCTTTCGCCTGACGCCGACGACGCTTATCTCGCCGATGGAATTTCCAGCGAGATCATCAACATGCTGTCCCGGGTGCCCGATCTGCGGGTGGCTTCCCGCGCGGCGATGTTTTCCTCGCGCAATCGCGGCGAAGATGCCTGGGATCTGGTGCAAAGCCTGCAGTTTCGCTACGTCCTGACCGGCAATGTGCGCCGGGCCGGCGATCGGGTGCGCGTGATTGCCGAACTCACCGCGGCCGCAGACCGCACACAGCTCTGGTCGAACACTTATGAACGTCAGCTTGCCGACCTGTTCGCCGTTCAGGAAGAGATCGCGGAAGCCATCGTTGTCGCCTTTGGGGGAGAGTATCTGCGCGCCGAGTGGCAGCGGGTGAGACAGCGCCCGACTGAGAACCTCGATGCCTGGGGTCTCGTGCAGAAGGCCCGGTCGCTGAACCTGCCGGTCAACCGCGAGGCCACAGACGAAGCGCTGCAGCTTGCGCACGAGGCGATTGACGCCGATCCTGCCTATGCCGGTGCCCATGCCTGCCTTGCCTCGGTGATCATGCAGAGGGTGATCAGCGGTTTCAGCGAGCAGCCGGATGAAGACCGTGCAGCGGCAATCGCCGCCGTCGAACGCGCCTCCGAACTGTCATCTGACGACCCCTTGGTGCTGCGGACCCTGGGCAAGGTGTGGAGCAATTGCGGCCGGCACGAGCAGGCGATTACCGCGTTGCGGCGGGCGGTTGACATCGCGCCATTCGACTTTCACTCCTGGGGCCGGCTCGGGCGCACCCTTTGCTACGGCGGCGACCCGGAGGGATTGCGCGAAGGGCAGGCGGTGCTCGACCGCATTCTTACCTCCGCGCCTGATCATCCGATGGTTCCCTACTGGTATTACTTCAAGGCCAATGCCTGCTCCCTGGAGGGAAGGCACGAGGATGCGGCGCGCTTCGCCAGGAAGAGCCTGGATATCCAGCCTGGTTACACCGGGGCCTGGGTCGCGCTTGCCAACGCGTTTGGTCATCTGGGCCGGGCCGGGGAGGCGCGCGAGGCCATGGATAAGGCGCTTCAGGTGAACCCGGCAATGACGCCGGAGCACCTGTCCGAGCAGATCGCGATCGCCGCCGGCGGTGACCGCAAGCATGCGGAGAGATCTCTCGCCGGACTGAAAGCGGCGGGTTTGCTGTAGGGTCTGTTGAGTATGATCGAATGACCGGTTCGAGCATCGGAGGACAGCATGTTCAGGAGAATCGAGAACGGATGGCGATTGGCCAAGGAATGCTGGCGCGTTCTGCAGCTGGACCGGGAACTCCTGTTGTTTCCGCTGATGAGTTTGATTGCCTGCGCATTGGTTCTGGCAAGCTTTCTCGTTCCGCTGTGGACCAGCGGCGTGCTGCAGGCGTCTGCTGACAATCCGGAGCTGATGAGTGAGCCGGCGATGCTGGCCGGCTACTTTGCTTTCTACTTCATTGCCTATTTCGTGATGATCTTCTTCAACTCGGCGCTCGTCGCCTGTGCGGTTATCCGGTTTCGCGGTGGTGATCCGACTGTTGCCGACGGACTGCGTGCCGCGGTCCGGCGGCTGCCGAAGATCCTCGCGTGGTCCGCGGTATCGGCCGTGATCGGCATCATTCTCAAGGCCATCGAACAGCGCAGCGGCGCGCTCGGACGGTTCATCGTCGGCCTGCTCGGCGCCGGCTGGGCAATCGCCAGTTACTTCGCAATCCCGGTTCTGGTCATCGAGAACGCGGGTCCCATCGATGCCCTGAAGCGGTCCGCGTCGATCATCAGAAAAACCTGGGGCGAAGCGCTGACCGCTGAAATCGGCATGTCCCTTCTGGTATTCGTGGCGGCACTGCCGGCGGTTCTGATATTCATCTTCGGCGCGGTCACGGTTCCAACGAGCGCGGTGCTGGGAGGTGCGTTCATTGCGCTCGCCGTTATCTGGGTTTTCGGCGTAATCCTCGCGGCCGCCACGCTTGACGCGATCCTGAAGGCAGCGCTCTATCTCTATGCGTCGGACGGCAAGGTCCCGCATAATTTCGACAACGAGATCGCGCGAAGCGCTTTTGCCCGCAAGTAGGGTCCGCCCTTCGCCAAGCGGGCCGGCGCTGCAACGTGGCCGGAGAGCCGATTTGACCCACCGAAGGCCGGGATTTCGTGCCTTCTGGACTGCGTCACGGCCCCGTTGAGCCAAGTCCACGGCGGGAACCGTGCCTCTTCAGCAGACGCGAAATCTCGGTCAAAGCGATTCCATATGAACGTGAAACGCTCTAAATTCACCGCATTCTTAGTGATTCGCGGGACAGACGGAGAAATGCCGGATAAAGACGATGAGACGGGGATATCTGGTCTTAGAGAATCGACGCTCATCATGGTGGACGACAACATCGATGAGATTTTCCTGACGCGCCGCCAGGTGCGGCGCGATGGCATCGTCAATCGGTTCGTATCCGAAAAAAAGCCCGAACACCTGCTCGAGACGCTTGATGAATTGATCGAGTTGGGGGTCAACAAGGAGAGCTTTCTGGTGCTCCTTGACATCAGTATGCCGCGTTTTGACGGCTTCGAAATGCTGAAGAAAATACGCGGCCATCCGGTTTACAAGGACGTTACGGTTCTGATGCTCTCCGCCTCCGATGATGAGACGGACAGGTACGAATCCCGCAAGCTGGGATGCGATGGCTACATCGTCAAGCCGTTCTCGGCCGGCAGGTTTTTCGACGCGGTACAAGACATTCCAGGAATCAAGAATCAGATCATGCAGTGACTTCTCGTCCCTGTCGGCCAGAGTTGGGACG
This sequence comes from Hyphomicrobiales bacterium, assembly GCA_021775615.1. Lineage (GTDB taxonomy): Bacteria > Pseudomonadota > Alphaproteobacteria > Rhizobiales > JAJFHB01 > JAJFHM01. Next base: position 5,681 of record JAJFHL010000033.1, on the reverse strand, counting down.
CGGGCCGGACCGGTCGGTTGCCTGCCGGGGGCGAAACGAACACCACAGGAGCAGTGTTTTGGACCCTGCGTTCGATCCTGAAGACATTCAATCCAGGCCGTCACGGCGTGCTTCGGAGGGCAAGTGGAGTTTCGCGGACTTTCACAGCTCCGCGCTTGCTTGGATTATCCTGGGCCTGTCTGCCGTGATCACCATCGTGGCCTGGACGGTTTCCGAACAGACGCTGACAAACGCGTCCAAATTGCGCTTCAGCTTCAAAATCGAGGACGTCCGGTCAGCCATCGAACAACGGATGCACGAACAAGAAGCAGCGCTCTGGGGTGGTGTGGGCCTTTTCAATACGACCGGCAATGTCACTCGTGATGAATGGAGCAGGTTTGTTGCGTCTCTTCGACTGGAAAGATACCTGCCCGGGCTGCAGGGATACGGTTACGCCGAAACGGTCCGGCCCCAGGACAGGACAGCGCATGTCCTCCGCATACGCGGGGAAGGGTTCCCGGCCTTTGACATCCGTCCGGCGGGCGAGCGGGAAATCTACAGTTCAATCATCTATCTTGAACCCTTTCGCGACCGCAACCTGCGAGCATTCGGCTATGACATGTTTTCGGAGCCGACCCGACGGGAGGCCATGGAGCGGGCCCGCGACACAGGGGACGTCGCCGTTTCGGGCAAGGTCACGCTGGTGCAGGAGACGCAGAACGACATCCAACTGGGATTCCTGATGTATTTGCCGGTCTATCTGGCCGGCAAGCCGGTCTCCACGGTGGCGGAGCGCCGTTCGGCCTTGCAGGGTTTCGTCTACAGCCCCTTCCGCATCAAGGACCTCATGGGCGGTATCCTCGGCAAGGGGGACACCGAAATCGACTTCCGCATCCGCGACGGAGAGGCCAGAGGGCCGCTTCTCTATGACAGCGCCAACGATTATGCCGCTGATGCGAATATCGGGGTCGATCAGTTCACAGCCACGAGCCCCTTGCGTATCGGTGGCCACTTGTGGACGCTGGAATTTCGAACCCGATCCGGCTTCATTTCCGCCGCGGAACATGCCCAGCCGCTGATGGTGGCCGCTGGCGGAATACTTATCGATATCCTGTTGTTCCTGGCGATCACTTCGCTCAGCAACCAGCGCTACCGTGCACGGCTCCTTGCAAACCTGATGACCGAAGAGTTGCTATGGGCCAAGGAAAAGGCGGAACAGGCGGCGCAGAACGAAAACAGCCTGCGCACCATTGCGGAGGAATCCAACGCGCGGCTCAAAACGGCGAATGAAAGATTGCTGGCCTTCAACAGGATCGTGGCGCATGACCTGGGGGCCCCCCTGAAGAGAATTGAGTCTTTCGTTGAAATCCTGCGCGAGGATCATGAAAGCGCGCTGGAGGCCGAGGGCGAGGACATTCTTGTCAGGATCGAACGCGGATCGTTGCGGATGCGCGAGATCCTGAACTCCCTGCACAACTATGCAAAGTTCGGCGAGATTTCGATCGAAGGAAAGACCGCATCCCTGGAGATGGTTGTCAACGGTGCGTTGGAGGACCTTGGCAGGGAGATTGGCAGTGCCGAGATCGACATCGATGTCGACGAGGTGCTCTGGGTTTGTGGCGACAGGGATCTTTTGGTTCAGGTGCTGCAGAACCTGATAAGCAACGCCATCAAGTTCCGCGGCGAAAGCGATCCGGAGATTTCCATATCGGCCAGGGACCTGGGCACCGGCGTGGTAGAACTTTCAGTGTCGGATGACGGTATCGGCATTTCGCCGGAGCATGCCCATCAGGTGTTTGATATGTTTGTGCGATTGCACAGCGAAGACGAGTATGAGGGCACCGGCATAGGTCTCTCGGTCTGCAAGAAAATCGTCATGGACCACGGCGGCGATATCCGAATCGATCCAACCTGGAACAAGGGCACTCGGGTGGTCGTAACGCTCGAACGGGCGGCCACACCCGAAGGGACCAGCGCCGAAACGCTTGTGGCCTGACCGGGCAACTCGCCTGGAGCGCTTCACCTTCCTATTGAACTGCAAGCCCTGGAGCACTGACCCCGTGGTGTGAGATAAGGGTGCCCCCGGCCGGTACAAAGACGTAGGGGCATGCCCGGATGCATGTGGGCGCCGTCTCGGTCTGGTTTCATTTCGAACAGGCAGATCTCCAACAGGGTTAACAGAGTCCTAACGATCTCACAAAAAAAGATTAACCAACTCATAATTACCGGGAACCTACGGTCTGCCAGTTCATATGCAATTGATGTTTGGTCGCAGCGGTGATGGCTGGAGGTAAGTGAAAATGTCTATCGGGATTACCTCTCGATTGTGCGGATGGCGAAGCGGTCGGCCGTATCGCGCGTGTTTGCAGTCGCGATCAATGATGTTTCGGAGCGCTTAGGACATGACGCTGATCGACCTGTTGCCTGCACTGCACGAGCAAAACGGTGATGTGCCCCAAAAGTCGGGTGTCCGGCTTGCCGCGGATCTCCAGATTGTGCGTGAAGAGATCAAACTCCTGTCTGGAAACATCGCGAAACGAATGTTGGGAGTTGACGCCGAGCAAGTACAAGAGTTGCAAGGCAAGCTTCGGAATGTGCTTGTGACGGTTGACAGTATTGACCCTTACAATCCACCTCCGCAGGAAGCGGTGGAGCTCTTGTCCACCCGGGTTGGACTGGTGGTAAGCGAATTCAAGATCGCGCTTTTGAAGCAGATGCTTCGCGAGCCGGCTGGTGAGCCCGTTGCGGCAGCCACAGGCGGGGAGCGCGGCATTCGCGACGCCTGACGTCCTGTTCGCTAAAAAAGCAAACCGCTCACTCGCCGCCAAGCGCCTTGTAGATCTTCATGCTGGGGCGGCCGTTGGGTTTCATGCCCGCCTTTTTCTGAGCGTCCTTGATGGCCTTCACGGTGATGGGGCCGATCTTGCCGTCCGCCTTTCCGATGTCATAGCCGGCCTTGAGCAGGAGCCGTTGCAGTTCGGTGCGCTGAGCCCGCGACAGGCCGAGATCGTCGGTCGGGTAGGGGGTGACGAAAGGCTTGCCGCCCTTCAGCCGGTCGGCAAGATGGCCGATGGCGAGCGCGTAGGATTCCGCCGCATTGTAGGTGAAGAGCGCATCGAAGCTCTTGTAGACCAGGAAGGCCGGGCCGTTCTTTCCGGCGGGCAGCAAGAGGCCGGCCTTGGCTTTGCCCTGAAGCTTGCCGCCGTCGGCGCGTTTCAGGCCGCGCTTGGCCCAGCTTGAGAGCGAGGCGCGGCGCTTGCGCCCGGAGGGGCCGCGATAGCGCTTCGGCAGGACGACCTCGAAGCCCCAGCTGCTGCCCGGGCTCCAGCCGGCCTTTCTCAGGAAGTTGGCGGCCGACGCCATGGCATCCGGCACCGAGTGCACCAGATCGCGCCGCCCGTCGCCGTCAAAGTCGACCGCGTTGCGCTGATAGGTGGAGGCGAGGAACTGGTTCTGCCCGAAGGCGCCGGCCCAGGAGCCGTAAAGGTCTTCCATTTTGACATCGCCGGCGGCCACCAGTTTGAGGGTCTGCAGCAGCTCGTTGGAGAAGAACCTGGCGCGGCGTCCGGCGCAGATCACGTTGGCGAGCCCATGGGGAATGAAGAAGTCGCCGCGCTGGCTGCCGAAATCGGTTTCAACGCCCCACAGGCCGACAAGGATATGGCGGTCGACGCCGTATTTTTTCTCGACCGCGCGCAGCAGCTTGTCGTGCTGCTTGAGCTTGGCGGCGCCGTCTTCAAGGCGTTCCTTGTCCACCAGGAAGGCCATGTAGTCCCAGATCTTGAGGCGGAATTCGGGCTGCGAGCGGGAGAAGCGCACCACCTTTTCATCGAACTTGACGTCCGACAGGGCCTTGTCGACCACGGTGCGCGGTACGCCGGCCTTGATGATGCGGCTCTTGAGGCCGGCGACGCAGGACTGGAGGGACGCGGCCTCCACAGGTTGCGAAATGGTCGAAGCGACCATGAGGGCGAGGAACGTGACTGTTACCGTGAACTTTGTTCTGGGCATGTCTGGAAACCTGAATTGAGCACGCATCCCGTACTTGATGCGGGATCCAGGGCAATGCTGCACGGCCTGCCGGGTTGCCCTGGGCCCCGCATCAAGTGTGGGGCGTGTACTGTGTTGATATCTCGCAGCCGATACGAATCAGTGAGGCATTCTCGCAGTTTCGGCGGTTCCGGCAAGCGCCTCAGTATTCCAGCACCGGATCGACGCGATTGACCAGGTCCTGGCCGGCCAGATAGCGCCGCATATTGTCGAAAAAGAGATCCAGGGTGCGCGGAATATAGACGTCGGTATCGTCGGATGAACAGTGCGGCGTGATGATCAGGTTGGGGACCTGCCACAGCGGCGATGCGTCGGGCAGAGGTTCTGGATCGAACACATCCAGCATGGCGGAGATGTCTCCTGGGTCGGTGAGCCGCCGGGCCAGGGCTTCATAGTCGACAAGCTGGGCGCGGCTGTAATTGACGATGCCGCTGCCGGGCCGCATCGCGGCGATCTCCTTCTCGCCGATAAGATGCTGGGTGTTCGCCGTGCTTGGCGCGGTCACGATGATGTAGTCGGCGCGCGGGATGAGGTCCGGGATGGCGTCGGGCCCGTGCATTTCGTCGACGCAAGGGTGGGTGCCGACCGTGCGCCGGACGCCGATCACGTGCATGCCGAAATGCTTCGCCTGCGCCGCCACTCCTCCGCCGACATTGCCGACGCCGATCACCAGCAGGGTTTTTCCGGCGATGCCGGTGTTGAACTCCTGGCACCAGGTGCCCTTGCGCTGGCTGGTCACCATCTGCGGCAGCCGGTTGTTGAGCATCAACACCGCCATGATGGTGTATTCGTCGGCCCGGGCGCCGTGGACGCCCCGGTTGTTGGTGAAGGTCACGCCATCGGGAAGCCAGTCGAACGGTGTGTAATATTCGATGCCGGCGCCGGTGACGTGAATCCATTTCAGATGGGGTGCGCGCTGGGCCAGGTTGGTGAGGTCGAACTTCCAGCACACAAGAGCCTCGGCCGTCGCGATGTGCTGCTCGAAACTTTCGCAGTCGTAGTCGATGGTGCAGTGCAGCCGGTCCTTCAGATCCGGATAGCGCTCGAACGCGGCATCGAGCCGTTCGCGGCTGGCCTCGAATACCGGTCCCAGCTTGTTGTCGTTGTCGATATGGAGATGCAGCTTGCCCTCAGGCACGGGTGAGACTGTCATGGGGATCTTTCATCAATTGCGCACCGGCGGGAGATGCTCGTGTCAGGCACGAGCATGACAACTAAATGGTCGGATGGAACAAGTACATTCGTTATTGCCGAGCTCGGGCCGTCACTCTCCTCTTTTGTCTTCCTCCGGCTTGACCGGAGGATCCAGAAACCACTGAATAATTTGCTGTGGCACTGCCGTAGCCTTCCAAGAATGCGGAGGATACTGGGTCCCCCGGTCAAGCCGGGGGAAGACAATGGTGGACGGGTAAACCATGAAAACCGTAACTATCGCTGAACCAAACCCGAGTAGAGCAGTCTTGTGCCCTCTCGCAAAACGCCGCGTCAGTTTTCCGGCACGGTGCGGGTCACCCACCACTGGGCAAGGTCGGGGATCAGGGGTTCGAGATGGGACAGGCGTCCGGGCCGCACGAAGGGCGAGCGCAGGCCCTGTTGCTGGATCGCGGCGATGTCGTTGTCCTCGCCGAGCGATTTGTCCCAGCGCTTGTAAT
>JAJFHL010000320.1 GCA_021775615.1 Hyphomicrobiales bacterium | reverse complement strand
CAAGTGGGCCGTAACGCGGTCAGTGGGCGTGAAAACCTGAGCCTTCGGTGGGCCAAATCGGCCCGTCGTCAGCGTTGCGGCGCTTGCCCGATACACCGCATCGAACTGCGCACCGCGCCTTGCCGAGCGAACCGATTTGGCACCATCAAGCGTTTCCGTAAGAAGAAGAAAGGGTCTAGAGCCCTGAAACGGCGCGATTTTCGTCATTTGAGGGGTTGACGGCTCGGGGGTGCGTAAGTATGTTCCGCTCGATTTTCCGGCTGCAGGTCGTAGGCGGCCTTTCGGCACGCCTAAACACTGCGCCAAAGATAGCAAGGTCAGGACAGGTCATGACCATATTCCTCTAGAAGGAATAGCGGTCCTCTGGTTTTGGCAGACTGCCAATCGGTAGCACCGGTTGTGCAGTCGGTTTGGCATTTGCGCATGGGGTTTCGGGCGAGCGCCCGGCGATCCGGCGCAGGGATACAGGGATTGGCAGATATGCCGACGATTAATCAGTTGCTTCGCAAGCCCCGGAAAGCCCCGGTGAAGCGGAACAAAGTGCCCGCGATGGAAGCATGCCCGCAAAAGCGCGGTGTGTGCACACGCGTCTATACGACGACACCGAAGAAGCCGAACTCGGCTTTGCGTAAGGTCGCACGTGTGCGCCTGACCAACGGCTTTGAAGTCACCAGCTACATCCCGGGCGTTGGCCACAATCTGCAGGAGCACTCCGTTGTGCTGATCCGCGGTGGCCGCGTGAAGGACCTGCCGGGCGTGCGCTACCACATCGTTCGCGGTGTGCTGGATACGCAAGGGGTCAGCGGCCGCAAGCAGCGCCGTTCGAAATACGGCGCCAAGCGTCCGAAATAGCAGAGCAACCCACGGCCGTATCGAGTGCCGACTGGAACAATACAAACGAAGGTTCGAGAAGCAAATGTCACGCCGCCGCCGCGCAGAAAAACGTGAGGTCCACCCGGATCCGAAGTTCGGTGATCTCGTCGTATCGAAGTTCATGAACAACCTCATGAAGGACGGTAAGAAATCCGTCGCGGAAGCGATTGTTTACGGTGCATTCGACCAGATGGAAGAGAAGGCCAAGCAGGACCCGATCGCCATGTTCCATCAGGCTCTTGAGAATGTCATGCCGGCAATCGAGGTGCGTTCACGCCGGGTCGGCGGCGCCACCTATCAGGTGCCGGTGGAAGTGCGGCCCGAGCGCCGCCAGGCCCTGGCAATCCGCTGGCTCATCATTGCGGCCCGCGGCCGCAACGAAAATACCATGGAAGACCGCCTGTCCGGTGAGCTTCTGGACGCATCAAACAATCGGGGAACCGCCGTCAAGAAGCGGGAAGACACGCACAGGATGGCTGAAGCAAACCGCGCATTTTCGCATTATCGCTGGTAGCAGGACGAGACGAAGAGAATTCGAGCCATGGCACGGACCACCCCCCTCAAAGATTACCGAAACATCGGCATCATGGCCCACATCGATGCGGGCAAGACGACGACGACCGAACGCGTTCTCTATTACACCGGGCGCAGCCACAAGATTGGCGAAGTGCACGACGGCGCTGCCACCATGGACTGGATGGAGCAGGAGCAGGAGCGCGGCATTACCATCACGTCCGCCGCGACCACGTGTTTCTGGAACGACAAGCGCGTGAATATCATCGACACCCCCGGTCACGTGGATTTCACGATCGAGGTTGAACGGTCACTTCGTGTTCTTGACGGCGCAGTGGCCGTTTTCGATTCTGTCGCAGGTGTCGAGCCGCAATCTGAAACCGTGTGGCGCCAGGCAGACAAATACCGCGTGCCGCGGATCTGTTTCATCAACAAGATGGACCGCATCGGCGCCGACTTCTTCCGCTGTGTCGAGATGATCGAAGACCGGCTCGGTGCGAACCCGCTTGTGCTGCAGCTGCCGGTGGGCGCTGAGTCCGACTATCAGGGCCTGGTCGATCTGATCACGATGAAGGCCATCATCTGGAAAGAAGAGACGCTCGGCGCTGAATTCGAGGCGGTGGACATTCCCGCCGATCTGCAGGCGCAGGCCGAAGCGTATCGCGGGCAGCTGGTCGAAGCCGCCGTGGAACTCGACGACGATGCCATGGAGGCCTATCTCGAAGGCCACGAGCCTGACATCGATACGCTCAAGGCGCTTGTCCGCAAGGGAACCGTGGCCCAGGCATTCGTTCCCGTGCTCAATGGTTCCGCCTTCAAGAACAAGGGCGTACAGCCTCTGCTCGACGCGGTGGTCGATTTTCTGCCGTCGCCGCTGGAAGTGCCCGCGATCAAGGGCATCGACGTCAAGAGCGGCGATGAAATCGAGCGCAAGAGCGATGATGCGGAGCCTTTTGCCGGGCTCGCTTTCAAGGTCATGAACGATCCGTTCGTGGGCTCGCTTACGTTCGTTCGGATTTATTCCGGCGTCCTGGAAAAAGGCACGTCGGTGATGAATTCGGTCAAGGACAACCGCGAGCGCGTCGGGCGCATGCTGTTGATGCACTCCAATCACCGCGAGGACGTGAGCGAGGCCCGCGCCGGTGACATCATCGCCATTGCCGGTCTTAAGAGCACGACCACCGGCGACACGCTGTGCGAGGCGCACAAGCCGGTCATTCTTGAGCGGATGGAGTTCCCTGACCCGGTCATCGAGGTTGCCGTCGAACCGCGCACCAAGGCCGACCAGGAGAAGATGGGGCTCGCCCTGTCGCGGCTCGCGCAGGAGGATCCCTCTTTCCGTGTCACGACCGACCATGAGTCCGGCCAGACGATCATCAAGGGCATGGGCGAACTTCACCTGGAGATCATCGTCGACAGGATGAAGCGTGAATTCAAGGTGGACGCCAATGTCGGTGCGCCGCAGGTTGCCTATCGCGAGACCATTTCGAAGACCGCGGAAATCGACTACACGCACAAGAAGCAGACCGGCGGTTCAGGCCAGTTCGCCCGCGTCAAGTTCGTCGTCGAGCCGCTCGAAGCCGGTTCGGACTTTGTGTTCGAGAACAAGATCGTCGGTGGTTCTGTGCCCAAGGAATACGTGCCTGGGGTCGAAAAGGGTCTCAAGAGCGTGCTCGATACCGGCGTGCTCATGGGGTTCCCGATGCTCGACCTGAAGGTCACGCTGATCGACGGCGCCTATCACGATGTGGACTCGAGTGTCATGGCGTTCGAAATCGCCGCGCGCGCGGCGTTCCGCGAAGCGGTGCAAAAGGCCAGCCCGACATTGCTCGAACCGATCATGAAGGTCGAGGTTGTGACTCCGGAAGACTACATGGGCGATGTGATCGGCGATCTGAACAGCCGCCGCGGACAGATTTCCGGGACCGAAGCCCGGGGCAATGCCACGGTGATCGGCGCCATGGTGCCGCTGGCCAACATGTTCGGCTATGTCAATGAACTGCGTTCGATGAGTCAGGGCAGGGCGCAATACACAATGCTGTTCGACCACTACCAGAAAGTTCCGCAGGCGGTGTCTGACGAAGTTCGGGCAAAGCTTGCCTGACGGTCCGCGGACGACGAAGCAATACGCATAACGATACCTGAGTGTAACGGAGACTCGCGATGGCGAAGGAGAAATTTGAGCGGACTAAGCCGCACTGCAACATTGGCACGATTGGTCACGTTGACCATGGCAAGACGACGCTGACTGCAGCGATCACGAAGGTCTTGGCAGAATCGGGCGGTGCGACGTTTTCGGCTTACGACGATATCGACAAGGCGCCGGAGGAAAAGGCGCGCGGGATCACGATTTCGACTGCTCACGTTGAATATGAGACGGAGAACCGTCATTACGCCCATGTCGACTGCCCGGGCCATGCGGATTATGTGAAGAACATGATCACGGGCGCGGCGCAGATGGACGGCGCGATCCTTGTTGTTTCGGCAGCCGACGGGCCGATGCCGCAGACCCGCGAGCATATCCTTCTGGCGCGCCAGGTTGGCGTT
>JAJFHL010000319.1 GCA_021775615.1 Hyphomicrobiales bacterium | reverse complement strand
AGCAGGCGTTCGCATAGCGGGATCTGCGCTTCCGAACCTTCCAATCCGTACCGCTTGATGGTTGGCAGCTTGGTCTGCATGAAGTGCTCGAAGGTTTCTGCGGCGATGAGCTGATCAAGAATACGGGCCTTCTGACCAGCGCCGGGTGCACCGAAGCCGGTCTCCATGGCCGACGCCATCCAGTTGCGCGGCTCCGCATCATCCAGATGCACGAATTCCGCCGACAACGTTCCACAATAGGCAGCATCAAGCTCTGCCGAGAGCGCACTGTCCATCATCGCCCGCCCGAGACCGAACTCTTCAAGGCCGAGATCACCCGCCGATCCGTTCGCCCGGCGCTTGAGTGGATTACAGTCCGCAATCAGATGACCACGCTCGCGGTAGACCCGTCTCAGAACGGCCGCCGCCAGATCCGGTGACGTGCTGTTTGCGGCAGCATCGACATCGCCCCGTGGCTCGCGCACGGATACGCCCGGGGCTTCTTCCAGGGCCTCGAACAGTTCCCGCCAGCTTGAATCGACCGTGCCGGGATCCTCGCGCCAGCGCTCCAGCATGTTTTCATAGAACACCGGATCCACGTTGGGCAGTGAAGAACGATCAGCCATCTAGTCGAGAACCTGGTCCTTGCAGTAGATCGTCATATAGTGCTTGCGCACCTCGGCTTCGTCCGCATCCGGGTTTGTCGTGTAGAGCGGCGACAGCAGGGGCGCCGCATAGTCCACCGCGATCTTCACCACATCGATCACCGAGTATTCCGGCCCGGCCCGGTCCAGGAATCGCTGCTCCACCAGGTCGAAATCGGAACCAGAGTTGAGCACGCTTGCAGAGCCGCGAAACCGGAAGCCCTTGCGGGTGAAGATGTCGACAATATTCACTTCCACCGCGGGGTTGCGCCTGATATTGGCCACCGTCTGCGGCGATGCCAGATTGCAGAAGCCCAGATGGTCCCCATCAATCACGCTGAGCGAGGCCTTCGGCGACAGGTTGGGCGTTCCATCTTCATTGACGGTCGCCACATAACACAAAGATGTGCGGCCTATCGCTTCGTCCATTTCAGTGGTGATGATCGCCATGCGCTCAAGCTCCCATATGGCCGGCTACAGTACCGCCGAACCCCTCACATTTCCGAGAAGTCCGGCTTTTCTTTCTTAACGAAGGCATCGATTCCATGGGCGAATTCCGGTCCGAAACGGTTCTTCTCGAAGGCCTGCCCCTCCAGATCGAGACCGACCCCAAGCGGTGCCTCATAAGCGCCGTTCAGAACCCGCTTCAGGGTCGCCAGGGGAACCGAGGGCCGCGCCGCCAGATCACCGGCCCACCGTTCTATGGCGCCATCGAGTTCGCCCGGCGGCACCACCTCGCTCAACAGGCCCCACTGCAGCGCCTCGGCCGCCTTGATGCGGCGACCGCGCATGATCATCTCCTTGGCCCGGCCGAGCCCGGCGATCCGGGCGATCCGGATCGAACCGCCGCTGCCGGGAATGGCGCCGAGATTGATCTCCGGCAGGGCCAGAACCGTGTCTTCGGTGGCAATCCTGAAATCACAGGCCAGCGCCAGCTCGAACGACACGCCCATGGCGAATTTCTCGATCGCCGCGATGACCGGCTTGCGGCAGCGCTCCGGCGCCGCCACGTTGAAGGCCAGATCCGACATGCCGTCGCGTTCGACGTTCAGGAATCCCGGGATATCGCCGCCTGAACTGTAGAGCCCGTTGGCGCCGCGGATGACGATAACGCGCACCTCAGGGTCATCATCCATCGCTTCGATGAGCGCCCGGATCTGAAACCGCCCGCGATAGGAGATGACGTTCATCGGCGGCCGGTCGAAAATCAGGTATCCGACACCCTTGCCCGCGTCCTTCTCGACGCGCATGCCGTCCAGATCCCGCAGCAATGCGGCGCGCTGATTGGCGTAGTCCTCGGCAGTCATGATTGCGCCCTTCCGGCCCCATATTTCACTTTCGCCGGCGCACGATAACGAGCGCCGGGGCCGCGGGCAACACCGCCTGTCAATCCAGCCAGCCGGCCATGATCCCGGCCACCAGGTCCGGCTTTTCATGCAGGATCCAGTGACCCGCTCCGGGCACGTCATGGCGCTCGGTCCGCGGCGCGAATGTCTCGATATCTTCGAACGCGGCGGGGCGCAGAGCACGGTCTTCGGTGCCGTAGATCAGGAGATGCGGCATTGCGATACGCAAGCGGTCAGGATCGATGGCGAGCGCCTTGTCCGCATCCACGGGCTTGCCGGCTTCGGGCACATAGATCGGCGATGCACGGTACCAGTTGATCATACCGGTCAGGGCGCCGGGCTGAGCCCAGGCCGTGCCATAGGCCGCCCGTGTGGCCTTATCCAGAAACGACACGTCCGAGAAACCTTCAAGCATATTGAAGAGGCGCGCAAAGCCGTTCTCACCAAACACCCGTTCGGCCTTGTCGCTGCGTAGCAGATGGAAATACTGACTGGCCTCTATCTGCTCGGCATCATTAAGGAGGGCTCTCTGGAACGGCCCGGGATGAACCCCGTTGGCGATCACCAGCCGTTCGACACGGGTCCCGTGACGCATGGCAAAGGCGTAAGCCGCCGAAGCGCCCCAGTCATGTCCGGCCAGAACGAACGGCCGGTCGGGAGACAACAGGTTTGTCAGACCGTGGAGGTCTTTCACCAGATGCCTGGCGCCATAGTTCTCGACGCCTTCGGGTTTGGACGAAAGATTGTAGCCGCGCTGGTCCGGCGCAACGCAGAAATGGGTCGCCGCGAAGTGCGGCATGACATCCTTCCACCCCGCCCAGTACTCCGGGAAGCCATGCAGAAACAACATCAGCGGGGCATCGCGGTCGCCGCAGGCGGCGTAATGAAGTTCAACACCGTTGACCGCCGCCCTGTCGAACCGAAAGTCCAGCATCGCCACGCTCAGTGGCTTTCGCGCGGCACCGGCGCGCCCGACGATCCGATCAGGAAGTCAAAATCGCAGCCCGTGTCCGCCTGCATGACATGGTCGTGGTAGATCCGCCAGTAGCCGCGATCGGGCGGAGAGGGCGCGACCCACGCCTCCCTGCGCCGTTCCAGCTCTTCCTCTGAGACATCGAGATGAACGCGCCGTTTGCCGACGTCGAGCTCGATCATGTCGCCGTCTTGAACGAAGGCCAGCGGCCCGCCCGCCGCCGCTTCCGGCGAAGTGTGCAGCACCACGGTACCATAAGCGGTTCCCGACATACGAGCGTCCGAGATCCGCACCATGTCGGTGACGCCTTTTTTGAGGAGTTTGGCCGGCAGCGCCATATTGCCGACCTCGGAGAAACCGGGATAGCCCCGCGGTCCGCAGTTCTTCAGCACCATGACGCAGGTCTCGTCGATATCGAGCTTCGGATCGTCGACACGCGCCTTGTAGTGTTCGATGTCTTCGAAGACCACCGCCCTGCCCTTGTGTTTCATCAGCTTGCGGGTCGCCGCCGACGGTTTGATGACGGCGCCGTTGGGCGCGAGATTTCCGCGCAGCACGCAGATTCCCCCTTCCGCCTTGAAGGGTTTGGTCATGCCGTGGATAACATCGCGTTCGATGACCTCGGCGTCCTTGACGTTCTGCCAGATCGACTTGCCGTTGACGGTTTTGGCGTTCTTGTGCAGCAGTCCCGCATCGCCCAGCTCGCGCAACACCGCCGGCAGGCCGCCCGCATAGTAGAAGTCTTCCATGAGATACTTGCCGGACGGCATCAGGTTGACCAGGCACGGCACATCGCGGCCCAGCGCGTCCCAGTCCTCAAGCGAGAGCTTGACGCCGACACGGCCGGCCACCGCAAGCAGATGCACCACCGCATTGGTCGAGCCGCCAATCGCGCCATTGGCCCGGATCGCGTTCTCGAATGCCTTGCGGGTCAGGATCTTCGACATTTTCAGGTCTTCGGTCACCATGTCGACGACACGCCGCCCCGCCAGGTGCGCCAGCGTGTTGCGCCGCGAATCGGCTGCCGGGATCGCCGCATTGGACGGCATGCCCAGCCCGATCGCCTCCATCATCGAGGCCATGGTCGATGCGGTGCCCATTGTCATGCAGTGGCCGACCGAGCGCGACATGCAGGCCTCGGCATCCTGGAAGTCCTGCGCCGAGAGCTCACCGCGTTTTTGCGCTTCAACGAATTTCCACACATGGGTGCCCGATCCGATGGCCTCGCCCCGAAAACGGCCATTGAGCATCGGTCCGCCGGAGATCACGATGGTCGGCAAATCGCAGGACGCCGCCCCCATGACCAGCGAGGGTGTGGTCTTGTCGCACCCCACCAGCAGCACCACTCCGTCAAGCGGATTGGCGCGGATCGATTCCTCCACATCCATCGAGGCGAGGTTTCGAAACATCATGGTGGTCGGCCGCATCAGCGTCTCGCCCAGCGACATGACCGGGAACTCCAGCGGAAAACCGCCGGCCTCGTAGACCCCACGCTTGACGCGTTCGGCAAGTATACGGAAATGGGCATTGCACGGCGTCAGCTCTGACCAGGTGTTGCAAATGCCGATAACCGGCCGGCCGTCGAAAAGGTGATGCGGCAGGCCCTGGTTTTTCATCCAGCTTCGATGATGGAACCCGTCCATCCCGGGTTTGCCGAACCATTCGGTCGATCGCAGGAAGGGCCCCTTCTTTGCGGCCTTCTTGGCCGCTTTGGCTGTTTTCTTATTGTCCTTTGCCATGTGATGCTCTCCTCCATGCGGCAAATTTCGGCCGCGCACCGCCGCCCTAATCGATACCAACTAGACCACCATAGAGGTTTTCTATCAACAGGGCAGCGGTCACACACTTGACGCCGCTGGCCGGGTTCGCCACAAGGCGAAGCTTGTTTCTCGAGCTTCAAGAGGTTTTTCGATGACCGCCGCCGAAACCACAGCCGCAGCCGTGTCCCCGGATGATGAGCGCGCCCTCGCCAATGTCCTGACCGATGCCCATTTTCCCGAGTTGCCGAGCTTTCAGCGCGGCAAGGTGCGCGACAGCTACGATCTCGACGACGGCCGCCGGGTGATGATCGCTACCGACCGGCAGTCCGCCTTCGACAAGGTGCTCGCCGCTGTGCCGTTCAAGGGCCAGGTCCTGACCCAGACCGCACGCTACTGGTTTGACGAAACGGCCGACATCTGTCCCAACCATGTCATCGAATACCCGCACCCCAATGTGATCATTTCGAAGCGCCTCGACATGCTGCCGGTCGAAATGGTGATCCGCGACTATCTCACGGGATCCACCGAGACCAGCATCTGGCCCATGTACGAGCGCGGCGAACGGGTGCTCTACGGCCACACCTTCGAAGACGGGCTGATCAAGAGCCAGAAGCTGCCGAAAACCATCATTACCCCCACCACGAAAGGCATGGACGGTGACCACGACCGGCCGATCACCGCGGAAGAGATCGTTGAACAGGGCCTGCTGACCCGGGCGCTGTGGGACGAGCTGGCCGAAAAGACACTCGCGGTCTTCGCCCGCGGCCGCGAGCTTGCTGCGAAACGGGGCCTCATCCTGGTCGACACCAAGTTCGAGTTCGGCCTCGACGAGGACGGCCGTGTTGTCCTTGCGGACGAAATCCTGACACCCGATTCGAGCCGCTACTGGCTGGCCGCAACCTATGACGACGCGCTTGCCAACGGCACCGCTCCCAACAGTCTCGACAAGGAGTTCCTGCGTCTGTGGATCAACGCACGCTGCGATCCCTACAAGGACCCGATCCCGGAAATCCCGGCGGAAACGCTGATCGAGTTCGGCGGCAAGTACATCTCGTTGTTCGAGACGGTGACCGGCAGGCAGTTCGTCAAACCGGATGTCGACCGGCCCCTGCGCGATCAGATCCGCGATGCGTTGGCGCAAGCACTGCCCGGATACTTCTGAAGAAGCTGGCAGGCCTTCGGGTAGCGCGCTACAAGGCGCGCCATGCTGTCCTTCATTGCCGCCGCATTTTTCCTCCTGATCACACCGGGCCCCGGTGTGCTGTCGGTGGCCGGTGCCGGCGCGGCGTTCGGTTTCCGTGCCGGTCTGCCCTATATGGCCGGCGTGGTGCTCGGCACGCTGACCGTCATCGCCGCCGTGACGACGGGCCTTGCCGCGTTCCTGTTCTCATATCCGCCGCTGCGCACGGTTCTGCTCGCCGCATCGGCCGCATACCTGCTCTACCTCGCATACCGGATTGCCACGTCCAATGTTGGGGTCGCCATCAAGGAGGCGGCCCGTCCATTGGGGTTCATGAACGGCATTGCCCTGCAGGTCATCAATCCGAAGGCCTACGCGGTGATGACCACACTGTTCTCCGGGTTTGCCTTCTATCCCGAGAGCACCCTGGTCGAATCCGCCATCAAGGCCGTCATTTTCATGACCATGTCCCTGCCGGTGCATATCCTGTGGTTATGGGCCGGCGCGACCGTCAAGCGCCTGGCGCTATCGCCGAAGGCGGCGCGCACGGTCAATGTGGTGATGGCGCTCTCGATGCTGGCGGTCGTCGCCCTGGCGCTCTGGCCGTAAAGGCCGTTCAGTCGCGCATGTTTATGTATTGCAATGGCTGGTCGATCTTGAGGGCCTTGATCTGGGCGATCGCCGCCTGCAGATCGTCGCGCTTCTTGCCCGAAACGCGCAGCTCGTCACCCTGAATCGCCACCTGAACCTTGAGCTTGGCGCCCTTGATATCCTTGACGATCTTCTGCGCCAGCTCGCGCTCGATCCCCTGTTTCACGAGCACGGTCTGCCGCATGCTGTAACCGGAGGCTTTTTCCGGCTCCTTGAAATCGAAAGCGCCGACATCGAGCTTGCGCTTGGCCAGATGACCGCGCAGCAGTTCTTGTACCTGCTTCAGCTTGAACTCGTCGTCGGCCTTGATGTTCAAAACCTCATCATTGCGTTCGACGGTACAATTGGAGCCCTTGAAGTCGTAACGGGTGGTGATCTCGCGCATGGCGCCCTGCACGGCATTTTCCACTTCCTGCAGGTCGGTGCGCGATACAACATCGAATGATGGCATGATGGCCTCGCATGAATCGGGTCGTTTGCGCTATCTTAAAGCACTATTTTACCGGCAGCATCAATGTCGACCGGATTTGAGAGACAATACGTCATGCCCACGGTATCAGTGGAAACGCCCATCGGACGCATCGGCCTCGTCGAAGACGACGGCGCCATTACCAAGGTGCTCTGGTCGGTGGATGAAAATCCGCCGGCAAATGCGGTCCAACGCGAAGCTGCCGGGCAGCTGAATGCATATTTCGCCGGCGAGCTGACGCAGTTCGACCTGCCGTTGAAGCCTGCCGGCTCCGACTTCCAGAAGTCCGTCTACCGTCAGATGCTGGCCATCCCTTTCGGTGAGACAAAAACCTACGGCGAGATCGCAAAGGCTCTCGAGGGGATGCCACAGCCGGTCGGCCAGGCCTGCGGCTCAAACCCGATCCCGATCATCATTCCGTGCCACCGGGTCCTGGCGGCGAACGGCCTTGGTGGATTCTCGGGCTTCGGCGGCGTCGAGATGAAAATCACCCTGTTGCGCCACGAGAACGCCTATCCCTACCTGATCTGAATCACCCCGTGATCAGATCCCGGTTTATGTGCTGCCACAGCGCAAAGGCGTCATAGGGCACGATCTTCGGTTCGTCGAGGACCTGATCGGCGGTGAACGTGTCGAGCGCCCTGCCCTCGCCCAGCTTCAGATTCGGCAACTGTGAGGCGGCCATGTCCACTTCGAAGAAAAAGCGGTCAAGCATGCCGATGCCGGCAAACTCGAAATCGAACACCACCTTGGTGAAGTAGCGCAGGTCGCGCACGTCGAAGGCCAGCTCTTCGTGCACCTCGCGCACCAGCGCCTCTTCGGCGGTTTCGCCCGGTTCCATGGCGCCGCCGAACAGCCCCCAGTAACCCGGATAGAATATGCCCTGAATATCGTCGCGCTGCTGCATGAGATAGCGGCCGTCGTCGAGCACGATAAGCGCGGCGACGGCGTCCTTGGGCGCCAGCGGCACCTTGAGGCGCAGGTTGTTGGTCATCGAAGGAAGTACTCCCTGCGCCGGATCAGCGGCATAAGGTGGCCATGGGACGATTTGTTCTGGACTAGCGTCTAGCGCTCAAATAGCAATAGCGCAAATTTCCAGCGCCCGGCGACACCGTCGCGGCGCACATGGTGCATTCGAGGAGACGTGTCCCGCGATGGGTATCAGTAAAGCCGCCGTCCATTATTTGCTGAAGGAAGCCAAGAAAGAGCCGTTTACCGGCCGCGTTCTGACCCTTGGCGTCCAGCAGGTGATCATCTCCGAAGCGGAGCTGGAAAAGCTCGCCGGCAGCGTCGGTTACCCGCTGACCGAGGTGACCGACGACACGATCACCAAATACGATCGGCACAATCATCTGACCGACATGTACCTCCTGAAAAGCCTGGGCTTCGACGAGATCATCCGCACCGATTTCAGCGACTTTCAGGGTGCCAATTTCACCATGGACATGAACCAGCCCGAAACGCCGGAGGATCATATCGGCAAGTACGATGTGCTGATCGACGGCGGCACCATCGAGCACGTATTTCACCTGCCCAACTCGCTGATGCACATCTACAGGTTTCTCAAAGTGGGTGGCAGGGTCATTCATATCTCGCCGTCGTCGAACAATGTCGACCACGGCTTCTACATGTTCTCGCCGACCCTGTTCTGGGACTTCTATGAAGCTAACAAATTCGAGTTTTCGAGCTTCAAATTCATCGAATACAACCGGTGGGGCAATACGCAGAAGTGGATCGCAGCCGACTACGAGCCGGGATGCCTGCGCTATGTGTCCGGTGGCGGCCTGCCGCGCGGCCATTACGGAATTGTGCTGACCGCCCGGAAAACCGAAGAGTCGACCGGCGACACGGTTCCGCAGATGCACCGCTACACCAAGACATGGAAACGCAAGAAGAAGCGCAAGAAATCCCGCTCCATGCTCGTCTACCGAATCAAGAAACGGGCCGAACAGTTCTGGAAAAGGCACCGCGTCCGCGGCTTCCCGCTGCCGAATTCGGAGCGCTACTAGGGCATGTTCTGAAAAGTCTGGACCAAGCCGCTCCGCCGCCCAACTATCTGATCACACCGGAACGGCGTGGCAGTAAACGCTGATATCTTCCATCAGTTCGATGCCGGGCACATCGGAATTGCGCTTGATGACGTCCCTGCGGTCGAGGGACTCGACCCGGAAGCCACAGCTCTCCACGAGGGTTTTCAGCTCGTCGCGCCCCCAGCCGTTCTGGTGGTTGAACGTGTAGTCGTCCTCGTTGTCGATCACCGCCTGGCGCAGCCTGTGGGCAATTTCGTGCGGCGAGTCGAGTGCAATCAGGTCCTGCGCCATCTTCTCGGTCTGCAGCGGCGGACCGTTATAGGCATCCGGCCCATGGGTTTTGCGGTTGTGCTTGCCGATGAAATTGTGTCCGAAGGCGTCGTTCCAGAAGCCGCAGAACACATAGGCCGCACGATTGTCGAGCGTATCGCGAACACCATGCGCGGCCCAGGTCGGCTGGACCTTTCCGAACCGGATCGATTCATGGAAGTACTTCTCGTCGCGGGCTCTCCACTTTTCGAGAGCCTCATCACAGTCGGGCAGCTTGAGGACGAGTGCGCCATCGGTGCTCAGCACCCTGCGTGCTTCCTTCAACGCCCGCTCGACGGTCGCATCGTCGAGGTGCTCCAGGCAATGCGATGAATAGACAAGCTGGATCGACGAAGACGGCACCGGGAACACGGCATCGCCTGAAAACCAGAACGGGAACGGGTTCGCAGGCCCCGGCGCGCCTTCCAGATTGATCCAGCCCTTATGCTGCCAGCGCCGGCCACCGCCGATATTGAGCCGGCCCATCTGGTTTGTCACCGATGGCATGCCCCGTCCGGCCTTGGTGTTCTTCACGCTTCGCTTCGCCGTGCGGGCGGCACTCGCAACCAGTTTGGGCAGCTTCTTCTTCACCTGGCGAAGCGTCGGAATACGAAGCGGTTTGGGGCCCTCTTCGACGTAGCAGTTGGCCTTGAGCTTCTCCACTTCGTCACTTGCCAGATCCAAGGGAACCCGGGCGACCTGGCCGGCGAATACCGGCGCCGGATTACTCTCTTCGGACGGTACGATCGTCACCTCGATGATAGGGCGCGCCGCAAGTTTCGGCGGCCGGCCCCTGTGTGACAGCATGGCGTTGTCGAACAGCAGGCAGACCGGTGTATCGGCCTCGACGTTGAACACCTCGTTCTTCCGCGTCGCGATTTCAATCGTGCCCGCATCCGGACTGGGTGGATTGACGAACACGAGCAACTTGCGCACGTATCGGGAGAACCCGTCCGCATGCCAGGTGTTCGACCCGTAGTCCGCATTGGGTTTCACCGCCCAGCAGCGCACGTTCGAAATTTCCCAGCCATGGGCGATCTGCGCTTCGATGTCGTCTTTTATGGAGGTGAAGTACTGCCCCAGCGCCGAGATAACAGCGTCTTCGGGCTTGCCGTAGAACGTATTCTGGCTGTTCAGCTGGGCACAGGCCGTCTCATCCAGGGTCGACTGCAGGTAACCATCGACGCAGGACGACGGGGATATCGGCTCAATGTTCTCATCAACGAAGATACGCTTCAATTGCGTTACCGTGTCCTCGGGCAGTGGTGTCACGTAGTAACCGTGCTCGAGAAAGTGGCTCGTGTAGTTCGATTTTCCGTTTTTCTTGAGCCACTTGGCCTCGCACTGAGCGCCGAAGCGGTTGATTGCATGTTCCAGCAGGAGCGAGTCGAACGATTTGGATGACAGTGCTTTACCCGGCATTTTCCATCTCTTGCACAATCGTGGTTGCCCGCGCCGAAGACGCACCGTCCCGGCGGCAAGCATGCAAACATTTCACATTGGATAGGAGTTAGCCCCATGACGGGCCGGTTGCAAGTCTCCAAGCGGTCGCACCATTGATAATCGGAACGCTCGTGTGTTAGGCATACGCGCAACGTTGTTCAGCCGCCACATGGCACTGCCCAACCCGTTGTAATCCCAGCTGTTTCTATCTCGATCATGACACTGTCAATGATACCGGGCTAGGGCCGCGCCACTGCGACATGACCGCGCCAGATGACACGCCAGGACCCGTCCGCACCACCCTACTACAATCCGAAGAAGGCATCGTCGGTGACCTTGTATTCGGAAATCGGAAGCCGCCCGGAACGGCCCTTCATGATCCTTGCGACTTTCGCGGAAACATCTCTGGGCGACCTCATCTGCAAAACCGCGTTCGTCAACAGCCTGAAGGATCAGTTCGACCACGCACGGCTCATCGTCCGATACAACGATTTCAGACCGTACAGCCGCGACGTGATCTCTCTTGCGCCCAACATCGACCACGCAGAGGCCGTAAGCGGAGAAATGCCTCAATTCATGCGCAGGTTCGTGCGCGACGTGCGTCTTTGGCGCCCGCTGTCCGGGGCGATCAAACGCAGTAAACGGTATCACGAGGCGTTCTATGACTTCGTGGTGCTCGATTCCATGGCGAACTCGCGTACCGTTCACGCCATCCAGCCGGCATCGCCCTTACGGGTACCCGCTCACCTGCACGATGAGCTCACCAGGCAGCTGATCGACCTCGGCCTCGATCCGGACAGGAACTTCGCCATCGTCCATTACCGGGACGGCAGCTACCAGCTGAAAAGCGGTAATCCGGTGCGCAATGGCGATCCGGAGAGCTACCGCCAGGCCATCGACCACATCATCGACGATCTGCACTGCCAGGTGGTCCAGACCGGTCATCCCGAGATGACGCCGTTTCCCAGGCGTGAAGGTCTGGTGGACATCAGCCGGATCCCGAACTCCTTCATGCTCCAGGCCTTCGCGGTGAGCCGCGCGCGGTTCATGATCGGCGGGGCGTCAGGGCCAATCTCGCTCGGTTGGGGCTTCGGCATTCCAACCGGCGTTTGCGACTGTCCCGAGGCGCACTCCACATGGGGGTCGGAGCACAATGTCTACCTGACCCACGAAGTGACGACGCCGGACGGCGAGAAACTGCGCAATCAGAGCCTCTATGAAAGTGGCCTTCTGGACATCCGCGCCCTGACGCAAAGGCTTCAGGCCGGAGAGAAATTCGAGCTCCGCAAGAACTCCGGCGCCGAGGTCTCGGCCGTTGCGGACCACCTGCATGCCTGTTCGAAGGGCATCACCGGCTGGCGCGCCGAACCCGAACCGGTCGCCACAAAGCGCTCGAACGAGTTCATCTGGCCGCCGAGATTGAGCTGGAACGTGAAATTTCTCGATGCTTGAGAAAGCGGATTGTCAGTCTGACCCGCTGCCGGGAACCGGCGTCAAACTGATCGTCACATCGTAGGCCTTGCCACCGGAGACCACCCGTGGTGCCGAATGCGGCGAGAAGTCGTGCGCCAGAAGCCAGGCGAAGACCTCACGCGTGGCCGCATCACCTTCCAGATCCCGGCGCCTGTCTTTGAGCGTATCCGCCCGGCGGAAGCTGCGCGGCGTGCCGGATTGCGGCGCCGGGGTCACATGCCCATCGCGAATGCCCGGCCATTCCCGCTTGAACAGCTCAACACAGGCCAGCTTCAGGCGTTCGGCGAGTTCGATGCCGGTTGTCGGAAACTCCACATCGATCTCGTCTGAAGCGTAGACGTCACCGGCATCGAGCTCCGCGGACATGTCGAGCAGCGAAACGCCTGCCGGAATGCCGTGGCGGATCACCCAAGTTGCACAATCTGTGCCGCGGTTGCCGGGCACGAGACCCGGGTGGATGTTGAGCCGGCGCTCGGCGATGTCGAGAACCTCCTGTCTCAGAACCGCCGTGCCCCAGAGATTGAGCAGCCAGCGGAACCGCCGCCCCTTCAGTTGAGCCAGCACATCCGGTGTCCCGAAGTGCTTCAGACAGGCGATATCATGGCTGCGTGCAAGGTCTTCGATCTCGGGCGTATCCCGCGTCAGGACGATAACGTCGACCGTCTCACCGGCCTCGATGAGAAACCTGAGGGTCTGCGTCCCAACAAGGTCGCAGCAAAAGACAATCGCGTTTTCCATCTCGCCCGGCACGCTCGCCCGCGCCTACTTTGGTTGCGTGCAGACGGCATAGAGGTAATGGCACATGGGCGCATAGCCCGTGTGCACCACCTCATCGTTCATGCCGAACATGAAGACGTTGGAATAGAACTCCGCACAGGACTCATAGAGACTGTCATAGGTCTTCCAGTTGATGTGCTGCTCAAGCGCCTCCTTGGAGGCATAGGGCTTGGCGGTCTCGTTGGGCGTCCCGATGATGAGCGGCGCACAATCGTCGATCGACGCGACGATGTTCTCAAGAAACGTGCGCTCCTGATCCGGGTGGATATGCTCGATCACATCCAGCGAATAGGCCCCGTCGAAGCGTTGTCCGTTCGGCACATAGGGGCCGGCCACCATGTCATGGGTCTCGAAGCGGATGTATTTCCGGGTCCAGCTGGTTTCGGCCGATTCATCGAGCCCAAGCGCTTCAAGATCGATGCCGACAATCTCGTTGCCCGACTGCGCCACCAGGCTGGTTCCCAGCCCGTCACCGGCACCGACTTCCAGCAAACGCCCGCGGTTGGGAAACATCTTGGCGACGAACTTGTAGCGCGACAGCACAAACAACAGATGCTTGGGGTCTTTTTCAAGTTCATGACTGGCCCGCGGCCCTAGCAGAATGCGTGGCTGCTCCGAAAGCGCGTCACGCACCTTCAGCTGAATTTCAAGATTATCGGAGGTTTCCATTCTCGCTCTTTCCTGCTCTGCCCCCTGCGCTCAAGCGTCCCGGGGGCCTTGGTGATCTGTACGCTGGTCTCAGGGCCCGAGCGACCGAACAGCTTCCAGCAACTGTTGCCCACCCGGGTCGTCTTGAGATTGCGGTCCCCACTCCGCAAACCGGGTCCTCCGGTGCGGCCCGCGCTTCGTCTCCAGATAGACCGGCATCTCGGACAGGGGCACGATCGTGTGCCATCGTTCCGCCGACAAACGAAAGAAGGACGGCACATCCGCTTCATCGCAGGCAAGACGCCTGAGATCAACGATGTCGCCGGGAGAAGTGTATTGCACATATGCAATGGCGCCGTCCAATACCGTCCACGACTTGGCGCCGCCCTCGTTGATGTGCGGCGGCCAGACGGTCATGCCTCGGGCCGCAATCAGCATCTCGTGCAGTCCGTCATTCTCATCGCCGTGGAACAGCACGCGGCCCCGCTGATTTGGTCTGCCGGCAGCATAGCGCTGCAGTCCTTCAACGAGTGTCCGGTCGGCATAAGCGCAGTCTCCCGAACACACCAGCACACCGGGTTCCCTCTCGGTCAGCCCCAGCGCGCGTACGGTTTCAGGATCGAATGCCTTGTCCATCGCCGGTCTTTGCGTCTACGCCGCGGCGTAGAAATCTTTCACGGAACCGATGACGAACTCCAGCTCGTCATCACTCAGTTTTTCGTGGCACGGTAGGCACAAGATCCGCTCGACCAGCCGTCGCGCCTGCGGAATATGGGGCCGCTCGAGATGGGCATAGGCCGGCTGGTCCGGCATCAAGATGGGATGCCTCACCTTGGTTTCAACGCCCCGTTCGGCCAGATAGGCCTGGAGACTGTCCCGGTCATCCGCCTGGATGGTGTATTCGAAGAAGATCGCGCTGTAGTCGCCCTCCGCCGGCACCTCGGGACAGTCGACAATGTCACGGAGCCCTTGAGAATAGCTGCGGGCAACATTCTTGCGGGCCACCAGCACCCTGGCAAGCTCCTTGAAGCTCTCGCACAAAAGCGCCGCCTGCAGCGCGTCGATCTTGTGATTGAGTTCAGGATCGACGCAGACTTCCTTGTTTTCCGTGCCGAGATACCGCAGTGCTTCCAGTGTCTTGACCACACCCGCATCACTGGTCGTCACAGCGCCCGCTTCACCGAAACCGAACAGCACCTTCATCGGGTTGAGACTGAAGGCGCCGGCATCGCCGAAGCCCCCTGCCCTGCGGCCATCGGGCAGCTCCGCGCCCATCGCCTGGGCGGCATCTTCGACAACCAGGAGATTGTGCTCGCGCGCGATGCGCGAGATCGCCTCCATGTCGCAGAGCCGACCGGTGTAGTGAACCGGCATGATCGCCCGGGTCTTCGGCGTGATGGCGGCTTCGACCGCGGCGGGATCGATGTTCAGGTCGCCGCGCACATCGGCAAAGACCGGCATCGCCCCGGTCGCATTGATGCCGTTGAGCGTCGCAACCCATGACATGGGCGTTGTAATGACCTCGTCGCCTGGCCCCACGCCCAGGGCCCGCAATGCAAGATAGATGGCGCTGGTCCCGCTCGCCACGCCGACGCTGTAGCGGGTCCCGCAGTATTCCGCGACCGTGCGTTCGAATTCTTCGACTTCCGGTCCCATGATCAGCTGGCCATGGGAGAGCACGCGTTCGAACACACTCACCAGTCGGGAGCGGAACGCCTCGTCTTCGACAGCAAGATTACGGTACCTGACGGTGGTCTCGCCGGAATGCGTCTTGGAGAGCATGCGATCCCTTTCCGTCCGTCACATCAGGTTCAGCTTGGCTGAAATGGCATCGAGCTCAAGCCCGTGCGCCGCCAGCAACTCCGCGTGGTCGCCATAGTGATGTATGAACTCGTCCTGCAGACAGAACGTATCGATGCGGCAGGTCGCCTGGGCGTCCCAGGCCAGTTGCTTCACCCGAGATCCAAGGCTCGCATAGGGGCTGGTTTCCTCCACCACGACCACCTGATCGTGCGACTTCAGCACCTCCACGATGCCGCTCTCGTCAAGAGGTTTAAGCGTATGGGCACAGACCAGTGACACGCTCTTACCCTGTGCCCGGTAGCGCTCGGCCACATCCGCCGCCATCTTGGCCACCGGTCCATAGGTCAGAACGCAGACGTCGCTGCCCCGCGAAATATGCCGCAGCTTGCCAAATTCCCAAGGTTCGGGCGCGCCGTCCGTGAGCACCGGTTCTCCCGCCTTGCCGAGGCGCAGGTAGACCGGGCCCCTTGTCTGCGTTGCGCACCAGCGGGTCGCCGCCTCAGCTTCGGCCGGGTCGCAGGGCGCGATCACCGACATGTTCGGGATCGCGGTTGCAATGGCGATGTCTTCCTGGGCGTGGTGGGTCCCACCCAGTGTGGAATAGGTGACGCCGCCGCCAATGCCGACGATGGTCACGGGAAGGTTCTGGTAGCACAGGTCGTCGCGGACAAACTCGAACGGCCGATAGAGCGTGAAAGTGGCGATGGTATAGGCGAACGGCCTGAGGCCGCGCTGCGCCATCCCGGCGCACATGCCGATCATGATCTGCTCGGCGACACCGGTGTTGATAAAACGGTCGGGAAACTCGGTGCGGAACTTGGCGATCGAGCCGGCCGGCGAGATGTCGGCGACGACGATGCACAGTTTCGGGTCAGACGCACCGAGCTCATAGAACACATCTGCGAACTTGTTTCTCATCCGCTGATCTCCACAAGCTCTTCGCAGGCCTGAATGTACTCTTCCGGGCTCGGCGCCCGGTAGTGCCAGATCGGCACGTGTTCCATGTAGGAAACGCCCTTGCCCTTGACGGTCTCCGACACCACCACGAAGGGCTTGCCGCCGGACCGCGCACGAACTGCCGCTTCAATGGCATCGGCGTCATGGCCGTTGACCTTGACCCCTTCCCAGCCGAATGCCTGGAACTTCTCCAGAAGCGGGTGAAACGCCGGATGCCCCTCACTCATCCGCTCGAGACCGGAAAAGTCGTTCAGGTCGACAAAGGCGATCAGGTTTTCCAGCTTCAGGTTCGCCGCCATCATGGCGCCTTCCCAGGTCGAGCCTTCCTGGCATTCGCCATCGCTCAGCACCAGATAGACCAGACCGTCGCGCGCCTGGGCCCGCTCTGCATAGGCCATGCCGGTGGCGATGCCCATGCCGTGTCCGAGCGACCCGGTCGATGCGGCGATACCGGGCACGCCGAAGTCTGGATGGGCCCCAAGCCGACCGCCCGGCTTGCAGTAGTCGTCGAGGTCGGATCGCTCCAGAATGCCCATTTCCTCTAGGATGACATACTGGACCATGCAGCCGTGTCCCTTGGACATCAAGAACACGTCCGGCGACTGGCCCGCCTCGGGCCAGCGCATCAGCTCGTTGTAGATGAGATCGACGATCTCGGTGCACGAAAAGGCCGGCGCCACATGCAGCGCGGTCACCTGCTGGGAGATGTCGAGAATGCGCCTCCGGTAGCGCATGCACCGCGCCCGCGCGGCGGCCGCGTCAAATGCGTTGCGCCGCGCTTCGTGCGCATCGCCTGGCGATAGATCCTGATGTTTCATCCCGGTTCGAAACCTTATGCGCTCGGCGGGCGCCCCGCGTTCACGCCCGCAACGTATAATCCGTCGGCCAGTCGCGAATATCGTCGAGATAGCGCCTGCCCCACTCGACCATTTCGGCGAGGCCCTCGTCCCAGCCGATCTCCGGCTTCCAGCCGACAGCTTCTTTGATGGCGCTTGAATCGAGCCAGTAGCGCGAATCCTGGCCCAGCCGGTCTTCCGTCACCTCGCACAGCTGTTCGAACGGAATGTCGAGGGCGCCGGCGCAGCGCTCGACCACTTCGCGTATCGAAGTCGGGTTGACCGGTCCGGCGTTGAAGATTTCGCCCTTGGGCCCGCGCTCCGCCAAAAGATGGATGGCGCGGCCGAGATCACGGGCGTGCATATAAGACTTTTCCGCCTTGCCGCCACCGTGCAGAGGCAGCTTTGCGCCGGTGAGGCCGGCCCAGACCGCTTTGGGAATGACCCGGTGCAGAAGCTGTCCCGGGCAATAGCAATTGCTCGGCCGGATGATCGTCATCGGGAACTTCAGGAAGTTCGAAACCGACATGAGATACATGTCATAGGCCACCTTGGAGGCGGCATAGGGGCTGGTCGGCTTGATCGGCTCGTCTTCGGTCACCGCATGGCTGACCGATCCGTACATTTCCGACGTACCGATCTGGATGAAGTGCTCCAGCCAGTCGCGCTGCATGAGTTCTTCGGTCAGCCGGGCCAGGGCCATGGAATTGGTTTCGAAGAAACGCCAGGAGTGCTTCCACGATACCGCCCCCTCGCCCTGCGCGGCGAAGTTAACAATGACATCCGGCTTCTCACGGTCGAGCAGTTCCAACAGCAGGTCGATCTCATGGGTCACGTGGCGGGCGTGATACTCATAACCGTCACGGTCTTCGATGTTGAGGGAGAACGGTTCCGGCCGCAGCGGATTGCGTCCGATGCCGATGACCTTGTTGGGATTGGCGTTATCGAGAAGATAGAGCGCTGCGTGGATGCCGAAGGATCCGCCGCCGCCCAGAACTGCATAGGTCTTGCTCATACGTGTTTACCCGCTCCGGAATGGACGCCCCGGTCTCTGCTTGGCCGGATCTGAGTCAGGAAATGATTGTCCATGCGTAGTCCCCGGTGTAGCCGGCTTCGTCGAAGAGCTTCAGCCAACCCTCTGGGAAATCATGGAAAAACGCCGTCAGTACCCAGCTCTCGAATATCTCTTTTTGTTCGCGTGTGTGATAGCTGTCGACCTTGACGAAGGCTTTCCCGCCGGACAGGCGCTGGATTTCCCTCAATGCCGTCTTGGCCCGCTCACGCGGCAGATTGTGTACGCAATCGAGCGAAATAACACAATCAAAACTGTCGTCGGGAAACGGCAGCGTATCTGCGCTTCCGAGGTGCAGCCGGCCCACCACATCTTCGTGGCAGTGCATCAGCGCATATTCCGAAACGTCGAGGCCGTAGACCTCAAGCCCGGGCAGCGCATCGACCAGATCCTTGACCAGGAACCCCTTGGCGCAGCCGACATCGAGCACCCGGTCGCCTGGCTTGAGCCCGAAATGGGCAATGATGTCATGGGCGACCGGCACCCAGCGGCCATCATATCTGTAGCCGCCATAGCCATAGTCCCGCGGCCCGTCGAAATACATCTCACCATACTCGCGGGACAGCCGGATGACTTCCGGGTCTTTCGCCTCCTGGCGTGCCTCGAGGTTGCGCTTGGTCTTGGGCAGCGCTTTGAGGAGGTCGACTTCGCCGCCCATCAGCCCTCTCCCGCCGTCGCCGCATGCACCTTGGCAAATCCATCCGCCGGTTGTGTGTAGGCAAAATCGGGAAATGCGCCAAGCGTTGCCGCCGGATCGAACGGCCGGTAGCCGTTATGCGGCATGGGTCCTGAACGCGGCGTGCTCTTGATTGCGACATCACGGTCAAAATGGGAGGAGACAAGTTCGGCGCAGTCGTGGAAGGACACAACCGTTCCGGTGGCCGCGTTGAGCGCCCCTTCGCTCCGGTTCAGAACCATGCGGGCGGCGAGTTCAGCGACGTCCTCGACCCAGACATGGTCGCGCCGCTCTTCACCATTGCCGAACAGCACGATGTCCTCGCCATCGGCGGCAAGTCTGCGGAACCGGTTCGGCCCGTAGCCGTTATGCGGATCATCCGCTCCGTAGATGAGCGTCGGGCGCAGGGTGGCGAATGGCGCCTCACCCGCAGCCTCCGTCAAGACCAGCTCACGGGTCAGGTGCATGATGCCGTGCAGGCTTCCAGGTTCCGCGCAGGAAGATTCGGTGAGCGGTCCGGCGCTGTCCGCGTAGACCGCGTCGGACCCGATATTCACGACATGGGCGACCGGCTGTTTGCGCAGCGCCTGCGCAATGGTGTCGATGATGGCGAGATTGTCAGCCAGCATGGCCAGGTTCTTCACCGGCGCGATGGCGGAAACGCACACCAGCGCGTCGCCGTGCAAAAGCAGAGCCGCCAGAGCGTCACCCGCTCCGTCCGCCTGCAAATCGACATCGCGGCGGGTCAGGCCGGAAACGGCGGCGCCCTTGTCGGACAGGCGTCGCGCAATGGCCGCCCCGACGAAACCGGCGGCTCCCAAAACAACAACCCGTTCAGGGGCTTGTGGCGAGGAATTCAGATGGTGCAACACGGGGGGCATGACACTCCAGGCTAATCGGCGGCAAGTGGTGCCATGCCGAGCGTGTGATAGGCAAGGCCCGCGGTGACGCAGGCCCGCGGGTCGAGCACCCGATAGGGATCGACAATGATGGTGCCGGCGAGCGCCCTGGCGATGTCTACCGGCGCCACTTCGCGATATTCCGGCCACGGGGTGAGGATTGCCAGCGCCTCGGCGCCCTCAAGCGCGCTCAGCGGGGACGCGGCGCCTTCCACGCCCGCATGGCCCGCGGCATCGGCCGCAACGGCCGGGTCATGCACCGCGAAGCGGACGTCCGGGAACTGCGCGAGCGTCGCAAGCGACGGCGAGTTCTTCACCGAATGGGTGTTTTCCTTATAGGCCAGCCCCCACACCGCGATCAGGGGATTGTCGTATTTTGCCAGAACGGCGTCCCGCAGCACCCGGGCCGCCCAGTCGCGCCGATGGCGGCTGTTGCCAAGCCAGGCGGAGACGATCCCGCCATCGGTGTCGTGGCGCTCCGCCAGCCGCAATACGGTCGCCAGATCCCGTTCAAGATTGCCGCCGGCAATACCGAGACCCGGCGCGAGATAGGAGTATGGACCGATCCGCCGGTCGAGCTTGAGCGCCGGTACGATTTCCTGCCAGTCGGCGCCGACATTCTCGCAAACCTCCGCCATGGTGTTGGCCACGCCAATGGAGGCGACCAGGCACATGTTGATGGAGATCTTGGCAAGCTCGGCGCTTTCGTAGCGCATCGGCAGGATCGGGCATCCGAAGGCATCGAGCACACGGCCATAGGCGTCCGGCAGGGGAGCCGCCGGTTCAGCGCAACCGACAATGAACCGCTCCGGCTCGACCGCCCGCTCGACGGCCCGGCCGAAAATCAGGGTCTCGACCTGATAGAAAAGCCGGTCGGACGCAAAATCGAGGGACCGGGTGAATCCTGGCGGCACCTGGCAAAGGATGATCAGGATCGCATCGTTTCCCAGATGCGGATCCACTTCGCCGATCAGGGCCTCTATGCCGCTGAGATCAGAAGATCCCGCATCGTCCGTCGGAACATCGGGCGCGATATAGACCACGTCACAGGCATTCAGGTCACCGGCTTCCGAAGTGAAGACCTGCCGCTCGCCATTCGCCGCCAGCATCTCGTCAAGGCCAGGCTCCAGCACCGGCAATTGCCCAGCGCCGAGGGCCGCAATCAGATCCGTATCGGCATCGAAACAAACGGTCCTGAAGCCTTTCGAACAGGCTCCGGTCGCCGACACCAGGCCGAGATGGGTCATCCCCACAAATCCGACGGTGACCGTCATCGCGCCGCCATCGAGACGGCCGTCTCGCCCAGGCCGCGCAGGGTTGCATTGAGCCAGACGTCGCCGGAAAGATCCGTTTCGGCCCCGTTCAGGCACAAGGATTTGAAATGGGCGTATTCCGCCTCCCAGGTCGGATCGTCCTGTTCCAGGGTCTCATTGTCTTCCGTCGGCCGGCCGCTCGGCAGCACGCGGGTGCGCCGGGTGAAGGTGGTCGGGCCCCATTTGCAAAGCGAGGAGATATGCGCCGATCCGTTTTCGGCAAACAGATCGCAGGTGAAATGGTTACGCCACGACAGAAGCGTCATCTCCAGTTCGATCTTGATGTCCCCCACCTCCGAGCCGATCACCACATGGTCGGGCGAACGGTTCTCGAAGCAGTTGCTTGCATAGACCATGAAGTCCCCGGCCGGCCTGCCGAACCAGAACGCCGCCGTATCGAGCAAGTGCGACCCGAGATCGTGCAGCACGCCCGATCCGTGATCGCGCCAGGCGGAATCGCGCACCAGGCGCGCCGTGCCGTTGCCGTAGAACATGCGGCAACGATACACCCGCCCCAACTCGCCCGATGCGATGAGGTCACGCATCCGCATATAATGCGGTTCGAAACGGTGGTTGTAGGCGGTGTAGCAGACCACGCCGCGGTCCCGGGCAAGCGCCTCGAGCGCTTCTATCTCGCGGTCGTCTTCCGCCCAGAGAGGTTTTTCGACCAGCACATGCTTGCCGATGCCGATCAGGTCGTTCAAAAGCGCGATCTTCGGCGCATCGGGAATGCAGCACAGCGCCGCGTCATAGGCGTCCTGCGGCACATCCTCGATCGATTTGTAATCGGCCTCCTCGTTGACCGGATCGACTGAAGCGACAAAGTCGGCGCCGGCGAACTTGCGGCGTTTATGGCCCTGTACGCCGAGACCGACGACAATGACGCGCAGTCCGCTCACGAGTAATTCGCCTGCCTTTCGACCTTGTCGATCTTCGCCAGAATGTCTTCCGCCGCCACGGGGATGTTGCCGTCGAGTTCGCACTCGGTCGCCGCCGCGATGGAGCCGAGGATGGTGGCCTGAATGGGCGAGTCGGTGACCAGAGATGACAGCGTCGAATAGGCCAAGAGCGCGTCGCCGGCGCCCACCGCATCCACCAGTCGGTCGACAAAACTGTCGACGATGAAGAAGCTGTCGAGCGCTTCATGGTCGGAGTTGCGGCAGGCGAGAACGCCGCGTTCCCCGAGCTTGAGGATCAGGGTCTTGCATTCCGCCGCATCGTAAAGTCTTGAGGCAAGCGGCCGCACACCGGAGTCCTGATCCGCCAGGGCAAACCGCGCCTCGCGCTCATTGGGGGTGATCAGGTCGAAGCCCTTGAATTCGGTAATATTGCCCCATCGGCTCGCAACCTGGCTGTCCGCCACCCGGAACATACCGTCCGGGATTGCATCGACGAGCGCGGGAATGGTGCGCCGGTTGAACATGCCGTGCCGGAAATCGCTGAACACGACGGCGTCCGCCTCGACCTGCCCGATACCTTCGGTCAGCGTTTCGACGATCGAATCCGAGATCGACGAATTGTCCAGCGTGTCCACCTTCAAAAGCCGGTAACCGCCGACAACGATGGCGTTCTTG
Organism: Hyphomicrobiales bacterium; assembly: GCA_021775615.1. Lineage (GTDB taxonomy): Bacteria > Pseudomonadota > Alphaproteobacteria > Rhizobiales > JAJFHB01 > JAJFHM01. The sequence goes on along the minus strand of JAJFHL010000319.1, from coordinate 17,843 downwards.
TTGGTGGTGGGCCGGAACTCGTCGATAATGGGCCGCACCTCGACACCGAAATCCTCAAGCCCCTTCAAGACGAAATCCTTGAGCGGGTCGTCGCCCAGAACCGTTGAGAACACCACTTCGGCGCCGGCGGCGCGCAGGTGTTTTGCAACGATGCCTGCTCCACCGATGAAGTCGAGCTTGTCCTGGTAGAGCACGCTCATGGTGGGCGTCTTGGTCTGGCCGCCGATCATGGCGCATTGGGTGAGGCTGTCGACAATGGTGTCGCCCACCACATGCACCTTCTTGCCGGCCATGGCGCTAAGCGTGGCGCGCAGATCGCCAAAGCCGATATTGTCGCGCTCCATCACCGAGAGCAGCTTTTGAAGCTGCAGTTCCGGCGGCGCCATGTCGATCAGACTGGACGAGGAATAGACCACATCGCCCGGCGTGAAGACGATCTCGCCGCCGTAGCTTTCCAGCACGTCGCTCTCTTCCGCCGTCTTCGGGCTCATGCCGCCTTCGGTATACTCGAAGCCCTTGGCGAAGAAGTCGGGCTGGATCTTCGCAATGTTTTCCAGCGGCTTGGCGTTCTTGTCGATCAGCACATAATCGACCACCTCGAAGGCGGCGAGATTGGCGGCGCGGATCTCCTGTGGCACATGCGGCCGGTAGACGCCCTTATCGATATGGTGGTCGGCGGTCAGGCTGGCGATCAGGATATCGCCCTTGCTCTTGGCGTAGATGAGGTGGCGCATGTGCCCCGGATGCACCACGTCGAACACGCCGTGGCACATGATGACCTTTTTCTCGCGCGGCCGCGGCCCGACAAGCTCGCAAAGCTCTTCGACCGTCTTGATCTTGTGGCCGAACTGCGCCGTCAGCGACACCATCATTGCGCCGTTTCCTTGTCCATATGCTCAAACCAGGTCCGGGTGGCCTCGGCAATCGAGTCCGGATCCCACAGGGGCGCATCCTTCCAGGCGTCTATCTCTTCCAGCATCAGCGCAACACCGACTTCGAAGGAGACCTTCGGTGCCCAGCCGAGATCGCGGGTGATGGCGGTGATGTCGGCCCAGGTGCAGTCGGGCTCGCCCGGGCGCTTGGGAACATAGACTTTCTCGCCGCCGAGCAGATCGACCAGATGATTGACCGACTGCGGATTGCCGGCGCCGAGGTTCCAGACCTGCCCGGTGAACTCGGTTTCCGCCGCCGCCATAAAGGCCGCCGCCACGTCCGTCACGTAGAGGAAATCGCGGCTCTGGGTGCCATCGCCCACCACCGTGTAGGGCTGGCCCTCTAGCTTCTGCTTGAAGAACACACCGAACACCGCGCCATAGGCGCCTGTGGTCCGCACCCGCGTGCCGTAGGCGTTGAAGATCCGGATCGCGTTTACCGGCAAGCCATAGACCTGATGCCAGTGAAAGGCCGCCTGCTCGCCCATGTACTTCGACAGGGCGTAGGGGTATTGCGGCTGGATGGGATGGTCCTCACGGGTCGGCACATCGGCCAGGCCGTAGCAGGACGACGATGCCGCATAGACGAACTTCTCAACCCCCGCCTCACGCGCACCCTCGAGCGCATGCACCGTGCCCTGGACATTGACCGACATGTAGTCCGTCGGCCGTTCGATGGAGGGCACGATATCGCCGATGCCGGCGAAGTGAACCACCCGTTCGACGCCCTTGAAAACGGCGGCATCCGGGGCGAGGTTTCGGATGTCCGTCCACTCGCAGTCGAGGTTCCGGTTGCCGCCCAGATGCGCCAGATTGGCCTCGCGCCCGCCGGAGAGATCGTCAACGACACGCACCGCATAGCCGGCATTCAACGCGATATCGACCATATGGCTGCCGATAAATCCGGCGCCACCGGTGATCAGAATGGTTTTCTTGTCTGGCATTGTGCTGACGGGTACTCACAGGCCGTGTCCCGGACTTGATCCGGGACCCAGGGCAAAAATGTAGGGCCGTGCCATGCGCCCCTGGACCCCGCATCAAGTGCGGGGCACAAGACACGGGATGCATCTGGGCTACGGGAGGTCATCGAGCGCCAATCACGCAGCGTTCAGTTTCTGCAGCGTCTTGACGTTGTAGTACCAGTCGTTGGTCATGCTGTCGGGTAGCTTGTCCGCCTTGAACGCCTTGCAGAGGTCCCTCACCGCATCCTCGATCGAATGCGACGGCTTGAAGCCGATGTGCTCGTGTATCTTGTCCGAATTGATGTGGTAGGAGCGCAGGTCATCGCTCGGCGTGGTGACGATATCGATCTCGCCGAGTTCCGGCATCTCCTCTTCGACGATCGACTTGACGATCTTCGCGATGTCCATGATCGACATGTTCTGATAGCCGCAGTTGAAGGTCTCGCCCGCGATCTTCTCCGCCTCGATGCCAACGAGCAACCGGTAGAGGTCGCACATGTCCTGGACATGCAGGTTGGGACGCAGCTGCGAACCGCCGAAGACGGTGATTTTGCCATTGGTTACAGCGTGATTGGTCAGAATGTTGACCGAAAGATCGAGACGCTGGCGCGGCGCGTACCCGCACAGGGTGGCGGGGCGGATCACCACGCAGACGAAATCGTCCGACTGGTGCTTGAACAGCACCGGCTCGCACATGCCCTTGTATTTGTTGTAGAGCGTCAGCGGCACCAGCGGATGGTCTTCCTTGACGTCCGGCTGATCGGAAACCCCATAGACTGAGCTCGACGAGGCATAGACGAAGCGCTTCACGCCGGCCTCCTTGGCGGCAACCACCATGGGCTCGAAGGCATCGAGATTGATCGTGGTGCTGAGGCCCTCGTCGAGAACGAAACTCGCGTCGTTGGAAATGCACGCCAGGTTGATGACCACCTCGGCGCCCTCGAAGGCGGGTTTGAGGTCATCCACCTTGCGGATATCGCCCTGGATGAAATTGAAGTCCGGATTGTCGTGCGGCAGGAAACCATCGCCGAAATAGCCGATGTCGAAGGCCGTGACCTTGTGGCCGTCGCCAAGCAATTGCGGGCACAGAAGAGAGCCCACATAACCGCCGCCGCCCAATACGCAAATATGTGTCATTGTTTCAAACCCACCTTTGATAGCGCCCGTTCTAGAGCGTGTAACCGGCACTTGAAGCGTCGCGATAGAACATCTGCACCGTCTCAAGTGAAAACTGATCGAGATCCTTGCCTGTCCCACCCAGCTTGGCGAGGAGGTTGTTGGTCATCGTGATGATGTGGCAACCTACATCGTTGGCCTGGAACAGGTTGAGGAATTCGCGCGGGCTCGCCCACAGCAACTCCGCTTTCGGCCTGGACTTCAGGATCTCAAGCGCCTTGGCCATATGCGGGATCGGGTCGACGCCCGTATCGGCGATACGCCCGGCAAACACCGAAACGATCGCCGGCGTTTCCGGCGACAGGGCATCGGCGACGGCCTGCACCTGCTCCAGGGTCATGATCGCGGTGACATTGACGATCACCCCCTGCGCCGAAAGCCGCTCGATCAGGTCTGCCGCCGACGCACCCTTGGTGTTGGTGATCGGGATCTTCACATTGACGTTCGACCCCCAGGACGCGATTTTGAGCGCCTGGCGCTCCATCTCGTCAAACTCGTCGGCAAAGACCTCGAGCGACACCGGCCGATCCGTCACCTTTTCGAGAACCGACTTGCCGAAGGCCTCGTAGTCTTCGACCCCCACCTGGCGCATCAGCGTCGGGTTGGTGGTGAAGCCCTGGATCATCGGGTTGGCATACATTTCCATGATGCCGTCGAGATCGGCCCCATCGGCGAAGAGTTTGATCTTCAGATTGTCGACGCTCGCCATGTGGTTCCCCTGCGCGGACCCCGCACTATTGTTGTGCCTGGGCAGCCTGTTTCATCTGTTCCTGGGCGGCAATCCAGCGCACCGCTTCGGAAAGCTCCAGCACTGTCGCCGATTGCGTGGTTGGCCTGAGCTCCGCCGAATAGCCGCGATCGACGAAGATCGTCACGCAGCCTGCCCGCTCGCCCGCTTCGATGTCGGTTGCGCGATCGCCTACGACATAACTGCCCCCAAGGTCAATATTCCAATTCCGCGCAGCGTCGATCAGCATGCCGGCGCCGGGCTTGCGCCGCTCGGTCGCGGTCTCGCGCGTGTCGTAGCAGACCTCGATATCATCGACCGGCATGGTGCGCCTGAGATCGGCGTGCATGGCCTCGATCACCGCTTCCGCCACCTCGCCCTTGCCCACATCGGGCTGGTTGGTGGCAACGATAACGAGGAACCCCAGGGCCTTGAGGTCGGCAACGCTTTGCGCGGCGTCGCCATAGTATTCGAGATCTTCCAGCCGCTTCGGCGCAAAGGACCGCCCGTCGCGAAATTCGGGAACGGTGATCACCCCGTCGCGGTCAAGAAACACGGCGCGTGATCTGGCTTCCGACATGGAACCGCGCCGCTACCACTTGGTGTCCTGGGTCTGCAGTGCGGGATGCGAGACGAGGCAGTGCCACACCACTGCCTGAAACGCTTCGGTGTGCGGCGTGATGTGCTTTTCGTCCACCGTCGGCACGACCACCACCGCATCGGCCACTTCGGCCGTATAGCCGCCATCGCGCCCAACCACGCCGAAGACGCTGCAATCGCGCGATTTGGCTTCCTTAAGCGCCGACACCAGGTTCATCGAGACATTGTGCTCCGCATTGCCGCCGCCGACGGAAAACACCAGGATCGCGTCCTTCTCGTTGACCCGTGAGGTGCGCAGCCAGGCGGCGAACACCGTCTCCCAGCCCTCGTCATTGGTGCGCGCGGTCAGTTCCGACACGTTGTCGGTCGGGGCATAGGTTTCGATATCGCACAGCTTGCGGAAATCGTTCACCGCGTGGCTGGCATTGGCGGCGCTGCCGCCGACCCCGAGCACGAAGAGCCGCCCGCCCCGCGCCCTGACATCGGCAAGCCCCGCGGCAATGCGCTCAACCGCTTGCGTGTCGATGGAGGCACAGATCTCAGCCGCCTGATCCATGAAGGATGCGGCGTGGTCTGCGGTGGCTGTCTGAACGGCTGCGGTCACAACGATGGTCCCTTCGATGTTTGAGCGGTTCTTTTGGCGGGAATTTGCCATTTCCGCAAGGGGACACGGCACGGTTATCTACCGCGAATTCACCATCGGGACCACAGCCATGCGAGGCCGCCGGAACAACCTGGCCTTCAAACCCCGCTTGAATTCCTGACAAAGTACTGAGTGATCTTGTTGTAGGCGTCGGGATCGGAGTCCTGCTGAAAGGCTATGGTCGTGGTCGTGAAGAGGCCGAACCGGAACGTCCAGCGGGCGCGGTCGACAGACGTCTGGTCGTGCGAGATGCTACGCGCCCTGTTGACGTTGAAATAGGTCACTCTGCTGCCATCGCGTTGGCCGACGAAAAAAGCCATCGTTTCCTCCTGTTTGCTGCGAATCCCAACGTAAGGGCGCTTTCTGGCCTTAGCTGGACGGCTCACAATCCGTGTGCGGACGGTGGTGTGTCCAAAGTACACCGTGTGCTAGGCTGCGTCAGGCGGGCACAGGGGAGAAAATCGAGGGAGGACGGCCATGTCCAGCTGGAGCGGATCGCGCTATTCCAACTACAACAGGTCTTCGGGCGCCACATCGGGCCAGCACACGCCGACCACCGCTACGCCGGGCGTGCGAACCTCCGCCATGCCGCGCTCCAACGAGATGCGCGGCGCCGACATCATCGCCGAGTATCTGGTCAAGGAGAAGGTACCCTACATCCTCGGCTATGCCGGCCACGGCGCCATCGGGCTCTTGGACGGCATCTACAAGCATACCGACAAGATCCGCCACATCTCACCGCGCATCGAGCAGGCCGCCGGCTTCATGGCGGATGTCTATTTTCGCCTGACCGGGCAACCGCTTGCGGTCTATGCCTCAACCGGTCCCGGACCGATGAACATGATGATTTCGGTCGCCAATGCGTTCTACGACTGTTCGGCCTATTTCCTCATCACCGGTCAGGTGCCGACGACCCAGTTCGACACCGGCGCGCTGCAGGACGATTATCGCTACAACGGCGACGTCTCCGACATCTTCGCGCCGATCGTCAAGAAGTCGTGGCGCATCCGCAAGATCGAGGATCTCACCAAGGCCCTGCCCGACGCCTTCGACATGATGCGCACCGGACGCCCCGGCCCGGTGCATTTCGACATGCCGTACGATCTCTATATTTCCACCGCCCCTGTCCAGACGCCAGAGCCGAGCACAAACGGTAGAGTGCTCAACTGGCGCACGACGGCCTCCGACGAGACCGTCGAAAAGGCGCTCGCTCTCCTTGCCGGCGCCCAGCGCCCGCTCATTCTCGCCGGCGGCGGCATCCGTGTCGCCGGCGCCTACGAAGAGCTCAAGGCAGTTGCCGAACAGCTCGACATCCCGGTCTACACCACCTTCATGGGCAAGGGCGCCATGCCGTCGGACCACCGCCTGCATCTCGGCGTTGCCGGTGTCTGGGGCGAATATCCGGCCACCGAGGCGGCGCGCAACGCGGACGTGATCCTCGCCATAGGCGCCCGCTTCAACGACCTCCACACCGGCTCGTGGATACCGGGCTATGTCTACAACATCCCGCCCACCAAACTGATCCAGGTCGATATCGACGCAGAGGAAATCGGCCGCAACTATCCGGTTGAAATCGGCATTGCCGCCGATGCCAAGGCCTTCCTCGGCCAATTGCACAGGATCGCCCGCGCCCAGGGCCGCCGCATGAGCTACGGCACATCGTGGCACCGCGAGATCGAAGCCTGGCGCACCGACTGGCGCAATTTTGTCGAGCCCTTTGAGAACAGCAATGAAGTGCCGATTGAGCCGCGCCGCATGGTGGCCGACATGGTCAAGGCCTCCCCGCCCAACACCATCATGGTGGACGATGTCGGCAACTGCCAGGCCTGGTCGGAACAGTACTGGCAGGCCCGCATCCCCGGCACCCATATGACCGCCGGCGGCTTCGCCGCCATGGGCTTCGGGGTCTGCGGCGTGCTCGGCGCCAAGCTGGCGCGGCCCGACAGCCCTTGCGTGACGCTGTGCGGCGATGGCGGCTTCATGATGGCGCCGCACGCGGTCGCAACCGCCGTCGAATACCAGATTCCCGCCGTCTGGGTGCTGCAGAACAACTACGCCATCGGCACCATCCGCGACCTGCAGCGGGTCTATCTCGACGGCCGCGAACTCGGCACCAGCTTTGTCAACGAGGGCACCGGCCAGTTCTGGAACCCGGATTTCGCCAAGATGGCCGAGGCCATGGGCGCACGCGGCATCCGCATCGAGCACCCCGACCAGTTCGGCGATGCCTATTCAGAAGCTCTCAGGTCGAACGTGCCGACCGTCATCGAGGTGATCATCAACCGCGACACGGCGGTGCCGGTCACCGGCACCTGGCAGATGCCGCCGATCCCGGAGGTACAGCCGACCTTCGGCGCGCGCAAGATCCGTTGAGGAGCGTCAGTCAACGGCGAGGAACGCGAGCAGTTCCGCGTTGAACGCGGCCGGATCCTGCCACATGGCGAAGTGGCTCACCCCCGGCAGTTCGCGCAATTGCGCGCCGGGGATCAGTTTGGCCAATCTCTTTGAATGTTCCCGCCGGACGATCTCATCATGCTCTGCGTGGGCGACCGTTACCGGCACCGCAATCGCGCCGAGCTGGTCTTTGGTGAAGGCGGGTTCGGTGCGCCACATATTGCGCAGCGCTTTGAGAAACCCCGCTAACTGATTCTTTTGGCGGGACAAACGCACATGGTCGGCCGTGGCGCGCCTCAGGTAATTCGGAAACGTGGCACTTCCGTCGGGCGGCGACTTGAGGCCTGACGGATGGAAGTTGGAGCCGAAAACGAAGAGGCGTTTGACGCGGCCCGGATGATGGATCGCGAGATCGAGGCCGGTGTTGCCGCCGTCGCTCCAGCCAATGAGGGCGGCCTGCGCAAACTCCAGATGATCCATAAGGGCCAGAACATCGGACGCCATGAGGTGATAGCTGAGCCGTTTGCCGCCCCGGGTCGAGCGGCCATGGCCGCGCGAGTCCATGGTGACGACCTTGTGGGTGGCCGCAAGCGCGCCGACCTGCCCGCCCCAGTGTTCGGTGTTGCCCATGCCGCCATGCAGCAGGATGACAGGTGGGCCCTCACCGTGGATCGCGTAGTAAAGCGTTGCACCGTCATGGGTGACGGTGCCCGTCGCGGCGGGCTCGGGGGGTGCCGCAGGTGGCGGCAGGGTTTGCCAGAGGTTTTGCGCGAATGCGCCAACCACGGAAATCAGCACCAACGACATGCAAAGCAGCGACAAATCTTGCAGTTTCGCCAGCATGTTCCTCCACCGTCATTCCCGCGAAGGCGGGAATCCAGTGCATCTAGCACAATGCTCGTGGTGTGGCCCCTGGATTCCCGCTTTCGCGGGAATGACGATAAATGCGGACCATGCGGGGACAGCCTACGCCGTCATTCCGATGTCCTCCAGAAACCGCCTCACGCTCGCCACCGCCGCCTCGGGGCGCTCGATCTGCAGCATGTGGGTGGTGTTCTCCAGGACATCCACACGGAAGCCGAAGCTCTCCCGCAAGGCCCTGCCGACACGTGTGTTGGGCGGAGCATCTTCGAGTTCGCCGTCGGCACTGAGAAACAACAGCCGGTCGCTGATATCCGTCAGCTCCGGCACCCGGTCCCACAGGCCGGAATAGGCATTCTGGGTGTAGAGGGTCGCTTCAAGCTCGCGCGGGCAGCACAGCCCCCACCCCCCGTCCATTTCGCGCAGCACTGAACGGGCCAGAAGATCATGGGCCCCCTCGACCCAGAGCTGCATGAGCTTGGTCTCGCGGAACAGTTGCGCAAGCTCTTGCGGGTCCTGAAACCGGTTCTGCCGTTTCATCGCCCAGTTGGCGAGCACCAATTCGAACTTGAAACAGCCTTCATGCAGCGGATGGCCCGGAGACGGGATGAGCGGCGGGTCGACCAGCACCAGCCCGTCCCAGATCATGCCGCGATCAACGGTCTGGAGAATCGCGGCAAGCGATGAGACCGAATGGTAGATGCCGACCGTCGGCTTGGCTCCGAATCGGTCCCTGATGGCCGCCACGGCCACCTCGTGATCGAGCGAGCATTGCCTCAGTGAATGACCCAGTGAGCCGTGCAACGGATTTTGTCCGTGATTGCGCAGATCCTGAATCAGAATCTCAAAATCACCGGCCAAGTACTTCCAGAACGGATAATAAGCATCGGTCGCAAAACCGTTTCCATGGGCCAGGATCAACCTGGAGCCCGCCGGATTGCCGTGACGGCGCAGACGCAGGACCGCGCCGTCCGGCATCTCGAGGTCGAAGGTATCGAGTGGTTCGGGGAGTTCAATTGTCACTGGTGTGGGCAACCTAATTAAGTCGGGCGATCAACTCGCCCTTGATGATCTTGCGCGTCGGGGTCACCGGCATGTCGTCGATGATCTCGAGCCGCTCGGGCCATTTCATCTTGGCGAACCCGTTATCCAGGAGATGGGCCGTCATCTCATCGAAACTGAAAGACGCACCCTCCTTCAGGGTGACGAACAGGCAGGCCTTCTCGCCCAAAATGTCGTCGGCCATCGGTACCACCGCCGCCTGTACCACCGCGTCGTGGGCCATGATGGTGTTTTCGATGTCGGTCGGGTTGATCTTAATGCCGCCGCGGTTGATCAGATCCTTGACGCGGCCCGTGATAACCACATTGCCGTCGGCATCGATGGTGGCGAGGTCGCCGGTCTTGAACCAGCCGTCTTCGGTAAAGGCGCGGGCATTGGCCTCTTCATTGTCGAGATAGCCTTCCATGATGGTGTATCCGGCCATCTCAAGCTCGCCCTCCTCGCCGACACCCAGAACGCCGCCCTCGCCCGATGTGATACGGGCTTCGATCCCTTTGGTGCAGCGCCCGGTCGAGGTGTGGCGCACGTCCGGCACCGCGTCGAGCGGCGTCTGCATGACCAGCAGCACTTCGGTCATGCCGAACAACTGGCCCGCCCTGCCGTTCGGCAGGCGCCCCTCGAGCGCTGCCGCCACGTCCGGCGGACAGACCGATCCAGCGATGATCACATCGCGGATCGACGAGAGGTCGACATCGTCGAGCAGCCCCGCCTTGATCGATGCGGCCACATGGGCGGGCGCGGAGAACACCACGGACGGGCGCCCGTTGATGAGCCGTTCCGCGTAGCCGTCGGGCGTGAACAGCGGGATCAGCAGGTTGACCGCACCGGTATAGAGGCAAAGATTTGCACATAAGAGGCCGAACACATGGGTGAAGGGCGGCGCCACCATCACCACATCGTCGCTGGTCAGATCTATTTCAGGCGCAAAGGTGCGCGCATTGGAGGCAAAGGTCTGATAGCTGCGCATGACGCCTTTAGGGGCGGCCGACGTGCCGGATGTGAAGCACAGGGCACAGAAATCTTCCACCGACGGCGGATCTGCAATGGCTTTCTCGGCCCCGTCCGCAATCATCCGGGCAAGCGACAGGGTGCCCGCAGGGGCCTCTTCGCCTGCCACCAGAACATGTTCCAGGGTCGAAACCTTCTCCTTCAGGTCCAGCATGGTGGCCGGTGCGTCGTGGTTCGGCAGCGACGCGGTGCAGATTACCGCTTTGGCCTTGCCATGATTGAGCAGCGGTTCCATTTCACCGCCGCGATAGGGCATGTGCATGGTGGCGAGCACGCCGCCCATCATGCTCACCCCCATATAGGCAATGAGATAGTCAGGCACGTTTGGCATCTGGATGCCGACCACGTCGCCCTTTTTGAGGCCCAGGCCGAGCAGAGAGTTCGCCAGTCTGAGGCTCGCTCCGTAGTACTCGCCGAACGTGATATCCCGATCCGGCGTTCTGAGCGCCACCCGGTCCGGCTCGCGTTCGGCCCAGCCGCGCACATAGTCGGGCAGAATGTCGTCATTCCAGTAACCCGCATCCGTGAAATACTTGATTTTCTCCGCCGAATGGCGTGGCGCGCTGGCAAACTGTGTCATAAGGATTAACCGTTTTCGGGACTGATCGAAGAGCGGGTCTGGATTAATATACGCAGAGTATATTATTATGATCGGGAAGGAGCAACAGCACTTGAGCGCAAGCGAAAAAAAATCCCGTGTCGGCCGGCCGAAGGGCACCGGAACCCAGCGCGTCTATGACCGGGTGCGTGACAGCATTCTTAAACTCAAGCTTGCGCCCGGCGCCGATGTCAATGAGGCGAGCCTCGAAGAGGAGTTCGGCGTTTCCCGAACACCGGTGCGCGAGGCGCTCATCCGGCTTGCCTCCGAAGGGCTCATCACGCTTCTCCCCAACCAGGGCGCACGGGTCTCGTCCATCGAACTGTCCGACATCTCGCAGATGTTTGAAATGCTGGAGTTGACCCAGCGCGCGGTGACGCGGTGGTGTGCCGCCCGCCGCGGCAACGCGGACGTGACCGAGATGCGCTGGTTGAGCGCATCCTTCACCGCTTCGACCCGGGCGCTTGATCCAAGCAGCATGGGAGAGATCAACCGCTCCTTCCACTCCAAGATCGCGGCCTGTTGCGGCAACACGTTTCTCGCTCAAGTCTATGACGCCCAGCTGATGTCAAGTCAGAGGCTGGCTCATCTCGCCTTCGCCGATGCACCGCTCGATGGTGAAGACCAGGAAGAATACTACGCCGAGTTGGTCCGCCAGCACGAAGCCATGGTCGACGCTATTGAGGCGCGAGACGGCAACGCCGCCGATCGCCTTGCCTCGGACCATGTCGAGCTGTTTCGCTCCCGGGTCCATCGCTATATCGACCGCTCCCTGGCGGGCGAAATCACATTGAACGATCCCCATTCATAACGCTCTCAATCCAGAGCGCTCAATCCTTCTTGGACCTCACGAACGGGATCATCCAGACCAGGCAGGACACGATCCAGACCACGCTGCCCGATATGGTCAGCGGATCGCCGAACTTGATGCCGGCGGCGACAAAGATCAGGCCCGCGATGATAAACCCCACAAGCCCGATGATCTGACAGCGGTTATCGTCCATATCCGGTGCGCCGCCCTACACGCCTTCGGCGATTTGGCGCTCGTACTCGACGGCATCGAAGCGGCCATCCGACACGATGACGCGCACTTCATCCGACAATCGCCAGGCCTCCCAGCCGCTGACCTTGACGCGATTCCCGGTTCCCCCCGGCCCGCTGTTCGTGCCCTCAAGCGTCCACAGGAAGACCGCGGAGTTTCCCGCTACACGGAGTTTGTCCAGCCGCACCACCAGATCGGGGAACTCGTCATAAAAGCTCTTGGCGACCTCCGCGATCGCAGCGCGCCCGACCGTGGGATCGCCGTCATTGATTGTGATCCTGCCGTCTTCTTCGTAGAACGAAGCAACCGCTTCAGGTGAATGAGAACTCCAGGCATCGGCATAGCGTTCCGCCATGCTTTGCACATCGGCAGGGTTGAGCGGCATATCTAACTCCGGCTTTTTAGGGGGAACGGCGATTGAAGTCGCGACTGAGCTTACAACAGGCAGGCTATATTGCACGTCCGTTCAAAGACGGAAAAGCGAAACCGGGATTAGCGATGGGATCTCCGTAAAAGTCCGGTATCGTTGGCCCCCACCACCCGCGAGCATCTCTGGGGCCGGGAAAGCCGGGAGCTTGACATGACACAGACGGATACCGGCACCTACTACAAAGCGCCGGTTATGGGCGCCTCGCTTCGCGACCGGCTCGCCCGGGCGCGGCAATGGGACATTGAATATGGCGGATACCTCTCAAATCACCTGACCCACAACTGGGTGGTCATGAGCGCCGCGGGCGCCCCCGAAGCAAAACTGCAGTGGTGGGAGGATCTCTACACAAACAAGCTGGAAGAGAAGCCGGCGCGCGAAGAGGGAGACCTCGACCCGCCGCGCACGCTCCCCGCCGATCATGCGGTGATCACACGGGAAAACTGGCGCGATCACTTTCAAACCACCCGCATCGGGTTTCCCGCTTATCGCAACTTTTTCGATGCACGGATTGCCGATAGCGGGATTTCCGCGACTTTGCGCGAGTATCTGCCAGCACTGCTGCCCGGGCTTGCCGGTGCGGCGCTGCACCCGCTGATCCACACCGGATGGGGGGTCGAGGCGGGCAGCTCCGAAATGACCGCGGACGGGCTTGCTTACATGGCCACCGCTTTTCAGCCGCTCGCCACCGGTGATCGCCATTCACCGCCCGACCCGCCGTGGTCGCCGGAGGCCGCCGGTCCGGTTGCCGCGGCTCTCGCCTTCCTCCCCGACGCACAGGAGCGCGGCCTCTCGCGCATCGCCCAGGAAGCAAGCCAGACAGAGGCCTATATGCGGCTTGATCGCGGCCGGTTCCAGCCGCGCCTGATCGCGTTCGATGATCCCGCGCTGCCGCTCGGCGCAGCGCTCAACGCGGCCGGTCCGGTCGGGCTGCCGCCGGAGACGGAGCCGCTTACCGCAGCCATCGAGGAGATGACGGCACTGATCGCCGCTGCGCTGCGTGGTTCCGGCAACGAGTTCTTCGTCCTGCATGGCCTGACCAGCCTGCACGCTGCACTGGTGCTTGTGCCGCATCTCGAGCCGCGCGATCAACGCGCTGCCCTCGCGCACTGGTGGCGTGCCGCCATGGCGACCGTGGTCGCGCAGGACTTTCCCGGCCTGGCTGAAACCGCCGACCTGCTGAAGACCTGGCGGACCGGGCGCAATGGCGGGCAATCTGTCCCCTACCGGCCCACGGACGCTGACAAGGACTGGTGGCGGCAGGTGCTTGGTGAAGCGTTCGTAAGTCTGGACGAGCACACGCCAAAGGCGGTGTATGTTCTGTGGCGCTGGACCGAGTGGGAGGCGTTTTCAGGTGCGACGGCCGCGCTTTTCGCGAACGCTGCCGAGCACCTCGTAAAACCTCATCCTTCCGGCAGGCTGCACGAGAACCTCTGGATCAGCGGAGCTTTCTCGGACGCCTCACAGGAGCGCGAGGCAAAAGATGCCGGCGCCTCCTGAACGAGGTTGCCTCGACACCGGGTCGACGCCATGGCGCGCCCTCGGGCCCTGATCCGCTTCGGGCGGCGTCCTTGTTACCAATCGCGGGCTGGCGGCGCACATTGTGAGCTAGTATAAGCCACCCGGCATTTCGTAGAATGCGGCATACACCGGGGTCGGAAAGGGTTTCATAGTGGTCATTCGCCGGCAATCAGCCATTTTTGTCGCCGATGTCGTCGGCTACTCGCGCATGATGGCCGACGACGAGATGGGCACCCACGAACGGATGAAGACGATATTCGACAAGGTCGTCCCGCCCACCCTCGAACAGTTCCATGGTCGCCTGGTCAAGACCATGGGCGACGGCGTGATGTTCGATTTCCTGCAACCGGTCGATGCTGTCGAATGCGCCGCGGAATTTCAAAGTGACGTGGCAAAATTCCCGGACACACGGACGGAAGATGGAGAGCTGGAGTTCCGCATCGGCATCAATGTCGGCGATATCATCGTTGAATCAAACGACATCTACGGCACACCGGTCAATGTTGCCGCGCGGCTGGAAGGGATCGCAGAGCCCGGCGGCGTCGCGGTTTCCGGATCGACCTATTGGAGCGTCAAAGACAAGACGGAAATCGAGTTCGAGGAAGTGGGCTTCCTCAACCTGAAGAACATTCCCTACCCGATTGAGGTTTACCGGGTCGTCATCCATAACCGCAAACGCGACGCAAAACCTGCCCTGCCTCAAGACGACGGGCCCGTCACATCCATGAAGGTGTGGTCGGAAGGAAACGATCATCTCCCTTCGCTCGTGGTCTTGCCGTTCGAGAACCTGAGCCAGGATCCGCAGCAGGACTATTTCTGCGACGGACTGACCCAGGACCTGACCACAGACCTGTCGAGGTTTGCCAACCTGGCGGTCATCTCCTCGAACTCGGCGTTCTCCTACAAGGGAACACGCGTACCGGTCGGTGAGTTGCGCAATGAAATCGGCGTCGAGTATGTGGTCACCGGCGCTGTTCAACGGGCTGCAGCCGAGGTTCGGATCAACGTCCAGCTGCATGAAACCAAAAACGCCCGGCAGGTCTGGGCCGAGCGCTTCCAGGGCAACGTCGAAAACCTGTTTGCGCTGCAAGATGAGATGGTTGGGAAGATTGTTGCCTCCCTGGCCTCAAGATTGACAATCGTCGAACGCGAGCGCGTCGCACAGAAAGAGACCGGGAACATCAACTCCTACGAGGCGTTCCTGAAGGGTCTTCATTTCATGAGCGGTTTCCTCGGCGCCGAAGAAAACGAAGAAACCCTCGAACAATGCCGCACATGGCTGGAGCGGGCCATCGAACTGGACGGGAACTATGCCCGCCCCTGGGGCTGGCTCGCCTATTACCACGTGCAAAGCTGGCTGCATGGCTGGAGCGGCGACGACGCCCTCGAAACAGCCCAGTCGATGGCCAGGAAGGCCGTGGCCCTCAATCCGGCGGACCATGACACGCACTGGGCCCTCGGCAGTGTGATGTTCAATTCCGGACAGTTCGACCAGGCGCGCTCGGCCTACGAGAAGGCGCTTGAACTGAACATCAATGACGCCGACCTGCATGCGGAGATGGCCGAAATGCTCTCCTACACCGGAGACCATCTCGAGGCCATCAGCAGGGTGAAGTTCGCCATGCATCTCAATCCGCACTTTCCTGAATGGTACCGGTGGATCCTGGGCTGGTGCTTCTACTTCATGCAGGACTATGACGAGGCCATTGCCGAACTCGGCAAGATTCAAAGCCCTTCAAATGAGGTTTTGCTGATCATCGCGGCGAGCCATGCCCAGCTGTCCGAGCACCACCGACACGAGGGACGCAAAGCCGAAGCACGATCATCCTCCGACCGGGCCGCGGCCCACATGAAGGGGTTCCTGGAGCGGCGTCCCGACTGGACGCTCGACAAGCAGCGCAACCTGACGCGGGTTCGCGACGCCGCCGATCTCAAGCACTGGCTGGAAGGTCTGGAGCGTGCCGGACTGCCCAATCCATAGAGCTACCGACCTTGCCAAGCGGCGGCACCGGCTTTATGCCTAGTTTCATCAACGTGGGAGGGGTTACAGAAACATGCGCGGCACGACCAATGAAAAAGCCTACGATGCCTTCATCGAGGGGACGAGCGGATTTCCTGTCTCGTCCGACACAAATTTCCGCAAGAACGTCGCAAAGCTGAAGCAGGCGTTGAAGCTCGACCCCGACTACGTCCGGCCGCGAGGCTGGCTCGCCTATGCCTATCTCCTGAGCGTGACCGAGGGATGGACCTTCAAGTCTTCCGATCCGGAGGCCAAGTGGAACGAGGCAAAACGCCTGAGCGAAGCCGAGCGTCTGGCCAATGACGCTGTGGCCCTCGACGAAGGCGACTATGACACGCACTGGTCGCTGGCCAATATTTACGTCAACACCAAGCGCTGGAAGCAGGCGATCAAGGAATTCGAACGCGCGGTCTATCTGTGCAAAAACGACAACAATCCGAACCTGCTGGTCGAGATGGCCGACGCCCTGGTACATGACGGCCAGCACAATCGGGCGCTGCGGCTGGTGCACAAGGCAAGACGGATACAGGACTGGCATCGCTGGGTGATGGCCTGGACCTACTTCGCCAAGGGCCGGTCAGACTCGATCTACTACGAATTTGCCCTTGAGGAGATCAGGGCAATGCACTGGCACCCCGGCGATGACAAATACATCGCCGACGTAAAGCTGCTTGAAGCGGTCATTTGCGCCCACAAGGCGAACCAGCTGAAAGGCGCCAAGCAATCCCCGATCGTCCGGCAGGAGCAGAAGAAGGCGGCCGACGCCCTGAAGCATTTCAAGGCGCGCAAGGAATCCAGGAAATGGACCCTGAAACAGGCCGAAAAATTCGCCCCGTTCCGGATTGCCGCCGACAAGAAGCACTGGCTCGACGGCTGCAAGATGGCGGGACTGAAGTAGCGCTCCGGGCTGCAATCTACGAGGAACCGGCGGGATCGCGTGCGAGCTCGGATTTGTCCACCTTTCCCGTCGCCGTGAGCGGCAGCCGTTCCACCACCTTGATGTAGCGCGGCTTCAGGAACGGTGCGGCGCGCTCGGCAATGAACGCGCTCAGACCATCAGGTTGGAAACCGGTGATTGGTGCCTCCACATAGAGGAGGATATCTTCATCACCGATTTCCGAGGCGACGCCCACCGCCGCCGACCGCATCACGGCGGGATGAAGATCGGCAATCGCCTCCAACTCCATGGCCGAGACATTCTCGCCCTTGACCCGGATCGCATCCTTCAACCGCCCGCAGTAGGTCAGATAACCTTCGTCATCCAGGACGCCAAGATCGCCGGTATGGAACCAGCCGCCTCGCATTGCCTGCAACGTTGCAACAGGGTCGCCGACATACCGGGTGAAGAGCCCCGACGGTTCGCTTGACCGAACCCGGATTTCCCCCCTCTCGCCGGGGCCAAGCATTTTGTCCTCCCCGTCGACAATGGAAACCTCATAGCCGTCGATGGCGCGGCCTGCCGATCCCATGCGCCGCTCTCCGAACCGGTTGATGGTGCAGGCGATACACTCAGTCATGGCGAAGGCCTCGATCACGTGGATGCCGAAGCGCCGTTCGGCTTCCTCGATCTGTGCCACGGAGGCACCGCCTCCAACCGCCACTTTCAGCGTGGAATGCGCCGGTGCATCCTCCCCTTTCAGCAAAAGGCCGAATATGGCGCCGAGATGACAGAGATACGTTGCCTGTGAAGCCTCGACATCTCGCCAGAACCTAGACACCGAGAAATCCGGCGCTATGGCCATTGCGCCACCGGTATGAAACAAGATCGATGCAATATAGATGGCGTCGATGTGGAACATTGGTGTCACATAGAGCCAGCGGTCCTTGGGCCCAATGCCGATGAGGCCGACATGGCGCTCGCCGGTGTGGA